>JBFYZW010000698.1:0-20508 GCA_041309305.1 Deltaproteobacteria bacterium
AGCGGCGCTGGCTGCGGCTGCTCGGCCGCGCCGAGCTGATCGAGGCCGGCGAGGAGAGCGCGGCGACCGGCGCTGCGCTCGAGAGCGAGTTGGCCGGCGCCGATCTCGAGCAGACCGCCGACGCCTGGGCGGTGTTCTGCGTCGCGCGGGGGATCAAACAGCACGACTGGGCCGATCGGGCCGCCGCGACGCTGAGGTCCAAGCTGGCCGAGGGTGACCTGCGCCTGGCGCCGGTGCTGCGCCACCAGGCCGAGCGCGCGGTCGAGGGGCAAGACTGGGACGAGGCGGCGCGCCTCGCCTCGCGGTTGCAGACGCTCGGCGACCCGGACGGGGAGAGGATCCTCGAGACGGTGCTGGTGGCGACCGACCGCACCAGCGAGCTGATCGACCTTCTGCAGCGCCGCGCCGAGCGCGGCGGCGCCGACGCCTCCTCGCTGTGGGCCCGGCTGGCCGAGCTGCAGGCCGGGCTCGAGCGTTGGACCGAGGTCTCGGCCTGCCTCGACTGCGTTGCTGACGGGGATCGGGACCTACGCTGGGCCGAGCTCAACCACCGCGCCGGTGAGGCGCTCGACGACGGGGAGCGCATCGCCGCGGCGGCGGCGCAGGCCGCCGCGCGAGCGCCGGACACGCTGACCAAGGCCTCCTGGCTGCGCCGGCAGGCCAGCGCGCTGTGGTGGCGGCTCGAGCGTGAGGCGGAGGCGCGCGAGCTGCTCGGCGAGGCGCACCTGCTCGCGCCGGACGACGCCGAGGCGGTGCAGAGCAGCGCCGAGCTCGACCTGGAGCAGGGGGACCGTCAGGGCGCCTGGCGCACCGTGGCGGAGGGCCTGGCCGTGCTCGACGGTCCGGAGGCCGGGCCGCTCTGGGTGCTGCGCGCCGAGCTCCTGGCCGTCGAGGAGAACCTGCCCCAGACGATCGACGCGTTGGTCCGGGCCAGCGAGCTGCTCGGTGAGGTGCCGTCGGCCTGGCGGCGCCTCGGCGATCTGGCGCTGCGCCTCGGCGAGCAGGACCTGGCCCTGCCGGCCCTGGCGCGCGCCTTCGCCCTCGACCCGGAGCACGAGGAGGCCTACACCGGCGCGCTCGAGCAGGCTGGCCGGTGGTCGGAGCTGCTCGCGGTGCTCGAGCAACGGGCCGAGAAGCTCAGCGGCGCCGAGGAGGGGGAGCGGTTGGCTCGCGCCGCGCGCATCGCCCACACCCGGCTCGGCGAGCCGGAGAAGGCGCTGCGGTTGATCCAGCAGGCCACGCGCCACGTGCCCACGGTCGAGAACATGCAGCTGACCTTCGCGCTGGCCCACCAGCTCGACCGGCCGACGGTGATCGCGGCCATCGCGCCGCCGCTGCTCAAGCGCCTGCCCGAGGACGCCGACGAGCGGCCGGAGGTGCTCCACGCGCTCTGCGCCGCGCTCGAACATCTCGGCCTCGGTCACGAGGCCGGCCCGGCGCTCGCCGAGCTGCGTCGCCGCAACCTGGCCACCCCGGCCGAGAAGCGCCTGCTCGCCGACGCGGTGATGCTCGACGATCCGGCCGACGCGGCGACGCTGGTCGAGGAGGCGGCCCGGGCCGAGCCGGGCGAGGCGCTGCTCACCGGGCTGCTCGCCGCGGCCAAGCTCTGGCTCGCGGCCAAGGACGAGCCGACCGCGCGCGGGCTGTTGCACGAGGCGCTCGCCGAGGGGCTCGATTCGGTCGAGGCCCATCAGCTCGCCCTGCGGCTCTTCGCTGGCGACGAGCGCGGCGCCTCGCTGCTGCGCCTGCTGGCGCTCGGTGGTGACGCCGAGCTCGAGCCGGCGGCGCGCGCCGCGCTGCGTCTCGAGGCCGCGACGCTGCGCCTGAGCCAGAAAGATCCGGCCGGCGCCTGGGCGTTGCTCAGCGAAGCGCGCGAGCTCGGGCCGCCGGACGGCTGGCTCGCGGTTGCCGAGCAGGCGCTGCGCGCGCTCGAGCAGCCGCTCGAGCTCGCCGCCTTCTGGCTGCGCGAGATCGAGGCCGGCGCCTGGAGCGAGGCCGAGCAGATCGAGCGGCTGCGCGAAGCGGTCGAGATCTACCGCCGCGCCGACGACCTGCTCGCCGGCCTGCGCGCCCTGCAGGCGCTCGGCCGCCTGTTGCCCGACGACGAGGAGATCCAGGACCAGCTGGTCGAGGCGGCGGCGCAGCTCGGCGACCAGGACCAGTTCCTCGCCCACGTCGAGCGCGAGCTCGGCGGCGCCGAGATGCCCGATCAACGCGCGGCGTTGGTCCTGCGCTACGCCCCGGTGTTGGTCGAGCGGTTCAACGACGCGGCGGCGGCGGTCAAGCTGCTGTCCCCCGCCTACGCCGAGGTGCCGTCGACGCCGTTGTGCCTGGTGTTGGCCGACGCGTTGCAGGCGGCCGGGCAGGTGCCGCGCGCCATTGATCTGCTCGACCGGCGGGCCGCCGAGGTCGACGGCGCCGAGCGCCTGCCTCTGCTCGCGCGCGCCGCGCGGCTGGCGCGCGACCAGGTCGGCGACCCCGCGCGCGCCTTCGAGCTCTTCCGTCAGGTCTTCGCCCTCGCGCCGGCGGACGGCGAGGCGCGCGACTTCTGCCTCGACTACGCGCTCGAACAGGCCGAGTGGGCCGAGGCGGTCGGCATCCTCGAGCGCGCCGCCGCGGTGGCCGGTGATGCGTCGACCGCCTACGCCCAGCTGATGCGCGCCGCCGATCTGGCCCGCGATCAGCTGGCCAACTCGGAGCGCGAGCTGGTCCTCCTCCGCCAGGCGGTCGAGGCGCTGCCGACCGACCAGGTCGCCGTCACCCGGTTGCTCGAGCGGCAGGTCGCTGGCGACGACACCGACGGCGCGCTCGGTCTGATGCTCGGCGGCCACGTGCTCGACGAGCGCGAGCTCGAGCTCGGACGTCGCTTGCTGGCGTTGCTCGACGATGGCGGTCGAGACCAGGACGGCGATGAGCTGCGCGAGTATCTCGCGGCCCGTCACCCGGAGTCGGAGATCGGCCGTCGGGTGCGCCTGGCGCGGGCCCGCGCGGCTGGGGACGCGGCGGCGAGCCGGGTCGAGATCGAAGGACTGCTCGCCGGCGAGCTGTCTGACGACGAACGGCTCCTGCTCCTGGCCGAGGCGGCGCGCGCCTGCGCGACGCTCGGCGAATCGAGCGCGGCGCTGGCGCACGCGCGGGCGGCGCTGGCGGCCCCGTCCACCGACGTCGAGCTGTTGCTGCTCGCGCATCGGTTGACCGACACGCTCGGTGACGCCGAGGCCGCGGCGCTGGTGGTGCAGAAGGCGGCCGGGTCGCGACGCGCGATCGCCGAGCGCGCCGAGACCGCCGAGCCGGACGAGCGTCTGGCTCTCTTGGTGTTGCTCGGCCGGGCGCACGAGGCGGCCGGCGCGCCCGACGAGGCGCTGGCGGCGTTCGAGACGGCGGCGGCAGCGGCGGAGCGCCTGCCGGCTCCGCTCGGCGAGCAGCTCGGCCGACTGTACGAGCGGCGCGGCGACTGGCCGCGGCTGGTGCGCCTGCTCAATCGTCAGGTCACCGAAGCCGACGACGAGCTGGTGCGCGCCGAGCTCTACTATCGGATGGGCGAGATCTGGCTGCGCAACCTGGTCGACGAGGAGCGCGCCGGCGACTGCTTCGCGCTCTGCCTGCGCAGCAACCCCGAGCACGCGGCGGCGCAGCTGGCCTACGGCCTGATGCTCTACCGACGCAACCAGTTCGCCGAGGCGCTGCCGTTGCTCAGCGCGCAGGTGGACCTGGCCGATCCGGCGAGCGGTGGCGAGCCGGCCGAGGCGCTGTTCGACTGCCTGCGCCAGCTCGGCAGGGTCGACGAGGCGCTCGCCGCGGCGGCGCAGCTCCTGGTGCGTGAGCCCGATCGGCACGAGCTGTACGCGACGCGCGCCGAGATGCTCGAGGCGGCCGGGCGCAAGGCGGAGGCCGAGCAGGAGTGGTTGGCCTTCGTCGCCGCGACCGAGGCGACCGCGCCGCCGGCGAACACCACCGCGGTGCGCCGCCGGCTGGCGGCGCTGGCGTTGGAACGCAACGACCTGCACGCGGCGGTGACCCAGCTCGAGCTCGCCCACCGCCAGCAACCGGACCTGCTCGAGCTGGTCATCGAGCTGCGCAACCTCTACGAGCGGACGAGCCGCTGGGCCGAGGCCTGCGATCTGCGCCTGCGCGAGGCCGCCGCGGCGCCGGACGCGGAGCGGCGCGCTGGCCACTACAAGGCCTTGGCGGCGACCTACATGATGCGCCTGAACGCGCCGGACCGCGCCGCGGCGATGCTCGAGCGGGCGATCGAGGCGACCCCGGACGACATCGTGCTGCTCAAGCAGCTGCTCGCGCTGCACGAGGAGCGCAACGATTGGCGCCAGTTCCTGGTCGTCGGCGAGCGGCTCTTGGCCATGGGCGACGCGGCCGCCGTCGACGGGGCGTTCTACGCCAAGATCGCCCGCGCCTACCACGAGGCGGCCGACGACAACGAGCGGGCCAAGGAGTTCTTCCAGCGCGCCATCACCGCCTCGCCCGACGACGCTGGCCTTTTGCAGTCGTTTGCCGAGTTCGCCCGGCGGATCGGCGACCTGCCCACCTTTGTACAGGTCGAGGAGCTGGCCGTCGCCCGGCTCGAGGACGCCGACGAGCAGGTCGGGCGTTACCAGGAGCTGGCCGACCTCTGCCTGCACCAGCTGCGCGACCTGGGCAAGGCGGCGGGGCTGCTCTTCCGCGCCCGGGAGCTCCGGCCCGACGACGTCGAGCTGCTCCGCTCGCTGGCCAACATCTACGCCCTCGACCAACGCTCCTACGCCCAGGCGATCGAGCTGTACCGCGAGCTGGTCAACCTGCGGCCGCTCGACACCCAGACGTTGCGCATCCTCGCCCGGCTCTCCGGCCAGCTCGGCGACAACGACCGGGCGTACGGCTTCTACGCCGCCCTCTCGGCGCTGCTCCCCGGCGACGACGAGGCGCGCCGGTTCGTCGACGCCTGCCGCCCGGCGGTGCCGCCCGGGCCGCAGCGCGCGCTCGGCGACGCCGATCGGGTGCTCGGCTTGATCCACCCCGATCAGCCCGGCCCGGTCGAGGACCTGTTCGCGCCGCTGGCCCGCTTCGCCGAGCTGACAAGGCCCGGAGACCTGGGCGCCGCCGGGGTCAGCGACCGCGATCAACTGCCCCCGACCGACTCCCGGGTGCAGTACCTGCGTCGCGTACTCGAGCCGCTCGGCTTGCCCAAGGTCGCGCTCTACCTCTGGCGCGGCGGCGGCTTCGCGGTGCGGACCGAGCTGCTCGGCACGCCGGCGATCCTCATCGGCTCGACGTTGGCCACCGACGCCTCCGACCGGCAACGGGCGTTCCTGGTCGCGCGCGCCGCCGAGCTGTATCGCACCGGCCACACCCTGTGTGAGAAGCTCACCGCGCCCGACCTCGCCGGCGTCAGCGCGGCGCTCTGCCTGGCGGTCGATCCCAGCCTCAACCCACCCGGGAGCACCGGCGAGACCCCGGTGTGGGCCAACACCATCGCCGCGCCGATGACCGACGCGATTCGCAAGAGCCTCAAGCCGCGCGTCGACGCTTTCCTGGCCCGCGCCGCGGAGGTCGACATCAACCGCTGGCGCTGGGCGGCGCAGTTCTCGGCCGCGCGCGTCGCGATGCTGCTCTGCTGCGACGTCGAGGACGCGATCAACGCCATCCTGCGCCTGCGCGGGATGGACGACCTGACCGACGACCAGCGGCTCGCGGTGATCCAGGAATCGCCCGAGGCGCTCGACCTCCTGCGCTTCGCCACCAGCGACGCCTTCTTCAAGCTCCGCCAAGCCCTCGGCCTCGCCCTGCGCCCGGCCAAATAGTCCGTCTCCCATAATTTTTCGACCAAAACGACCATCCACAACGCAATGATTACGGGTGTTTGACAAAACATTCGACTAAATCGTCCGTGCTGCCCTTGATCTTCTGCCGCGCGAGCTTAGCTTGGGCGAATTCGTGGAGGCACTCACAACCTTCCATTCAAGGAGCACGAGACCATGTTGAAGCACCGCCTGAACGTCGTCGCTGTACCTGCCCTGCTCGCCTTCGGCCTCGCCGCCTGCGGAGAGGACGAGAAGAAGCCGGGCCCAAACCCCAACCCGACGCCGACCAACACGATCGTCGACGTCGCCATCGCCGCCGGCAGCTTCTCGACGCTCGTCGGCGCGCTCGAGAGCACCGGGCTCGACGAGACCCTGCGCGGGGCTGGCCCGTTCACGGTCTTCGCGCCCACCGACGCCGCGTTCGCGCTCCTGCCCGCCGGGCTGGTCGCGAGCCTGGACCAGCAGACGCTCTCCAGCGTCTTGACCTACCACGTCGTCTCGGGACGGGTCCCGGCCAGCCAGGTCGTCGGCCTCAACTCGGCGACCACCGTCCAGGGTGACGCGGTCGACATCGCGGTCATCGGCGGCACCGTCGTCCTCGACGGTCGTGTTCAGGTCACTCAGACCGACATCAGCGCCTCGAACGGCATCATCCACGTCATCGACGCCGTGCTCATCCCCGGCCAGTTCCCGGGCTCGGTGGTCGACGCGCTGGCCGCCTCGCCGCGCTTCTCGACCCTGGCTGGCGCCGTTGGCGCGGCTGGGCTCGCTGGCGCGCTCGGCGACAGCATGGGCTCGTTCACCGTCTTCGCGCCGTCGAACGGCGCGTTCGAGCTTCTGCCCGACGGGCTGGTGGCCGGCCTCGACACCGCGACCCTGACCGCGGTGCTCCAGTACCACGTCCTCGGCGCCGAGGTCGGCTCGGCGGCCGCCATCGCCAAGGCTGGCAGCGTCGACCCGAGCGCCGCCACCCTGCTGTCCGGCAACAGCATCACGTTGGGGCTCGGCGGCAGCGCGCTCTACATCGATGAGCGGGCCCAGGTCATCTACACCGACATCGAGACCGCCAACGGCACGATCCACATCCTCGACAGCGTGCTCATCCCCGGGCCGTTCCCGGGCAACAACGTCGAGGCGCTCAGCTCCTACCCGCGCTTCGCGTCGCTGGTGGGCGCGGTGGCTGGCGCCGGGCTCGCGCCCGCGCTTGCCGACGGGTCGGGCGCTGGCTTCACCATCTTCGCGCCGACCAACGCCGCCTTCGCCGCGGTCGACCTCTCGGGCTTCTCGAGCGCCGAGATCCAGTCGATCCTCGAGTACCACGTGCTGAGCGGCCAGGTCGGCTCGAGCACCGTCGTCACCCTGCCGTCGGCCCGCACCCTCGAGGGCTCGGCGATCGCCATCGACGTCGATGGCGGCGTGACCCTCAACGGCACGGCCGAGGTCATCTGGGTCGACTTCCAGACCAGCAACGGCATCATCCACATCATCGACCAGGTCATCACGCCGCGTGAGACGATCGTCGACGTCGCGGTGGCGGCCGGCAGCTTCACGACCCTCGCCGGCGCGCTGGTCAGCACCGGCCTCGACGCCGCCCTCGACGGCTCCGGGCCGTTCACCGTCTTCGCGCCGACCGACGCCGCGTTCGCGCTGCTGCCGGCCGGCCTCGTCGCCAGCCTCGACAACGCGACGCTGTCGAGCATCCTGCTCTACCACGTCGCCGGCGCCGAGCTGCGCGCCGCGCAGGTGGTCGCCGCGAGCTCCGCCGAGACCCTGAACGGCGCCGACGTCTCGATCCAGGTGCGCGGCAGCACCGTCGTACTGGACGGCCGCGTCCAGGTGACCAGCACCGATATCCTGGCCGACAACGGCGTCATCCACGTTATCGACGCGGTGCTCATCCCGGGCGACTTCCCCGGCACGGTGGTGGACGCGCTCGCCGCCTCGCCGCGCTTTTCGACCCTGGTCGGCGCGGTGGTCGGCGCCAACCTCGCCGGTGCGCTGTCGAGCAGCAGCGGCACGTTCACCGTCTTCGCGCCGACCAACGCCGGCTTCGGCCTCCTGCCGACCGGGCTGGTCGCCAGCCTCGACCCCGCGACCTTGACCGCGGTGCTGCAGTACCACGTGCTCGGCAGCGAGGTCGACTCGACCGACGCGATCGCGGCCGCCGGCTCGAGCGTCGCGACGCTGCTCACCGGCAGCAACCTGCCGGTGCAGGTGGACGGTGGCGGGGTAGTCCTCGACGGTCGGGCGCAGGTCGAGTACGTCGACATCGCGACCAGCAACGGCATCATCCACGTCCTCGACTCGGTGCTCGTGCCCGGCGAGTTCCCCGGCACGATCGTCGATGCGCTGGCCTCCTACCCCCGCTTCTCGACCCTGGTCGGCGCGGTCGTCAGCCAGAACCTGGCCGGCACCTTGTCCGACACCAGCGGCGCCGGCTTCACCGTCTTCGCGCCGACCAACAACGCCTTCGCGCCGGTCAACCTCGGGGCGTTCAGCAGCGCTCAGCTGACCAGCATCCTGACCTTCCACGTGCTGCCCGAGCCGAAGGACTCCGGGGCGGTCACCGGCGCCGCGACGCACGCGACGGTGCTGGGGCAGGACCTGACCCTGAGCGGCCTGCGTTTGAACGACCAGGCTGACATCACCTTCGTGGACATCGAGGCGAGCAACGGCTTCATCCACGTGATCAATGGAGTGCTCGTGCCCACGTTGTGAGTGCGCTTCGGGGCACGAGACGGGGCGCCCCGGCTTCGGCCGGGGCGCCCTTTTTTTTGGTTTTGACGCACAGCGACACGCGTGGGTGGGAAGGCGTTGCGTCACTCGAGGGGGCGTGATAGCCGGCTGCTTCCCATGTGTCTTGTCCGATCCTGGGCTCAGGATCCAACGGCGGCAGCCAAACCCAAAGAAGGGGGTCCCCATGCCACGCGTCGTGTCTGTCTTGGTTCTGCTGGCGGCCACGGGCCTGCTCGCGGGTTGTCCCTCGGTGGAGCAGGATCCACCGGTGACCCAGAGCGCGTCCACCATCGCCATCTTCGCCCCGAACTCCGATGATCCCTGCCTCGGGGTCATGCCGTTTCCCACCGACCTGGTGCGCGATCCGGACACCGGCACGTTGAACCTGCCGTTCTGCCGTGACGACGACGCCGACACGATCGCGATCAAGCGCGGCCTGCGGACGCTGAACGGCTACTCGGTCAAGATCGGCCTGACGATCAACTTCTCGGCCCCGATCGACACGACGACGCTCGCCGACGGCATCCTGGTGCTCAACGCCACGACCAAGCAGCCGCACCAGGTGGCGCCGATCTTCATCGGCGCCCAGAACATGCTGGCGATGGTGCCGGTCACCCCGTTCGACGAGGAGACCACCTACATCGTCGCTCTCTCCAGCGCGATCAAGGACAGCGTCGGCGCCGAGATCGTCTCCGATCAGGCGTTCACCTTCTTGAAGAGCACCGAGCCGCTGGTCGACGCGGCCGGCTACAGCCGCTTCGCCGCGCTCGACGACGCGACCGCCAACGGCCTCGAGCCGATCCGCGCCGGCTACGAGGTGCTGTGGGCGGCGCTGGCCCAGGCCGGCCTCGAGCGCGACGAGGTGCTGATCGCCTACTCGTTCACCACCCAGACCGTGACCAAGAGCTTCCCGCAGCTGGCGACCTTGCTCGCCGCCTGGGGCGGCGCCGAGGTCCAGTACGAGAATACGCTGGCCGCCGTCGACCACCCGCTGCTCACCGCCGCCGGTGTGCCGACCACCAACGTCTGTAAGATCCACACCGGCCGGGTGATGGTGAAGAGCCTGCTCACCGACACCGGCACCTTCGGCGTCGACCGCACCGGCTCCCCGATCGTCACCGACGCGCCGGTCGACTACGTGCTGTTCACCCCGAACCCCGACCCGGACGGCCCGGGCGGGCCGTTGACCAACTCCGGCGACTGCTCCGGCGCGAACCCCGACCTGTGGAACTACGACAACCTGCTGGTCGTCGCCCACTCGCTCGGCAAGTGCAAGAACGTCGCGGTCACCCTGGCCAACACCTTCGGCATGGTCAACTACGCGGTGCTCGCGCTCGACGGGCCGCGTGCCGGCAGCCGCACGCTCGGCAACCTCGGCGACCAGGACCTCGACACCTGCCCGGACCAGCCGGCGACGCCGGAGCTCATCACCCTGGGCGACGCGAACCCCAACCCGTTCGTGATCCGCGACCACCTGCGCCAGTGGGGGCTCGAGCTGGTCCAGGCGATCGACGTCGCCCAGACCGACGCGCGCGTCTACGCCGGCGCTGACACCTCGACGCCCGCGCCGTCGACCGGCGTGGCGCTCTACGGCCACTCGTGGGGCGGCATCGCCGCCGCCCTGGCCGGCTCGGTCAGCGAGGTCGACGCGGTGGCGCTGAGCGCCGCCAGCGGCGATATGACCGGCATCTTCACGCCGCTGCTCCAGGCCGGCATCGCCGCGCGGCTCCAGGCGGCCGGCTTGAGCCCCGGCTCGCCCGAGTTCAACGCCCAGCTGACCTCGGCGACGCAAGAGACCGCCGGCATCTACCAGTGGGCGCTCGACCCGGCCGACCCGCTGTTCTACGCCGCCGGCTACCCGCTGTTCGCCGACCGGCCGGTGCTGGTGCAGGTGGTCTCCGCCGGCAGCACGATGACCGACGCGCCGCTGCACGCCACCGCGACGCAGCGCGCGCTCGCCGCCGCCTTCGCGGCCAAGGGCAACCCGGCGGTCGCCGCGACCACCTTCACCCTCGAGTGCAACAACGGCGGGACCTTCCAGCCGGTGTGCGACGACAACACCGGCGTCGTCGGCGCGCCGTTGCAGCCCTGCGCCGGCGGCGGACCGGGGGACCCGGACTTCACCTACACCGCCGCGATGCAGACCCAGCTCGTCACCTTCGTCCTCACCGGTGGGTTGGTGGTCACCAGCGTACCGGCGACCCCGAACTGCAACTGAGCGACAACGCCACAGGAGAACAACCATGAATCTGCGACGACTGACTCTGGTTCTCGCCTCGGCGGCGCTCATGCCCGCCGCGGCGCAGGCCGCTGGTTTTGGCATCTCGGAGTTCGACTCTGTCTACTCGGGCCGCGCCTACGCGGGCTCGGCGCTGGCCGAGAGCCCCTCGGTGGTCTACTGGAACCCGGCCGGGATGACTGCGCTCGACGGGCTGCAGCTCAGCCTGGGCGTCGCCGGCATCATGCCCAAGTTCAAGTACGTGCCGATCGAAGGCGGCCCGGGGGAGGAGACGACCAGCAACACCGCGGTGGTCACGCCGCCGAACCTCTCGATCACCTACAAGCTGTTCGGCAAGGGCCACCGCGATCTCTCGGTCGGCTTCGGCGTCTACGTGCCGTACGGCTCGACCTTCTCCTGGCCGGACGACTGGGTCGCCAGGCAGCAGATCCGCGAGCTCAGCCTGCAGGTCATCGAGCTGACCCCGGCGGTCGCCTTCAAGCTGAACAAGCTGGTCAGCATCGGCGGCGGCGTGCGCATCGCGCCGTCGAACGTCTACCTGCGCCGCGCCGTCGGCTTCGGCACCGAGGCCGAGGGAGAGGTGGAGCTGGCCGGCCGGGGCACCGGTGTTGGCGGCTTCGCCGGCATCAGCATCGGGCCGATGGACGGGCTGTCGCTGGCCTTCAATTGGCGCTCGCGGATGCGCCTCGATTTCGCCGGCGACTCGAACTTCACCTTCGCGCCGCCGTTCGACACGATGGCGCTCGACCGCGACGTCGAGGCCAAGTTGATCCTCCCCGACAAGGTCGTCTTCGGGCTGGCGTACGAGATCCTGCCCAAGCGCCTGGTGGTCATGGGCGACGTGACCTACGAGACCTGGAGCACCTACGACGAACTGAAGATCGTCTTCATCGACGAGAACGGCGTGCGTGACCCGAAGGCCGATCCGAAGGACTCGCGCGACATCGTCTCGTACAAGGCCGGCCTCGAGTACAAGTTCGGCGAGCTCGCGGCGGTGCGCGTCGGCTACCTGTTCGACCCGTACATCACGCCGGAGGAGTACGTCGGAGCGGCGCCGCCGGACTCGAACACCCACGTCGTCTCGCTCGGCGGCTCCTACTACTGGAAGTGGCTGGGCTTCCACGCCCACGTGCTCGGCGCCTTCTTCGCGCCGCGCGAGAGTTTGTCCAGCGCCTTCCCGGCCGAGTGGCAGGGCGGGTTGCCGGGCGGTGCCAAGGCCTACATCTATGGGCTCAGCGTCAGCGCCAAGCTGGACGCCGCGCCGGTGATGGAGTGACACGATGAACAAGCACACTCTGATTCGCACGATGGTCGCGGCCGGCTTCGCCGCCGTGGGCGCGTTGCCCGGCTGCCTGGTCGAGGGGACTCCGAACGCGGTGCGCGAGCCGCCGCAGCTGCCGCCGGGCGCGGCGGCCTACATGCCGGCGATGCCGGAGGCTCAGCCGCGTCGCCTCACCGTCCTGCACACCAACGACGAGCACTCGCACCTGTTCGGCTTCGGGCCGGAGCTCGACTACCCGTTCCTCCCTGACCCGGCCGAGGACGGCAGCGGCATCGCGACCACGGTGGCCGCGGTGACCAAGATCGCCACCCAGGCCGACCAACAGACCGTCGGCGGCTTCGTACGCCGCGACTACCTGATCAACCAGCTGCGCACGCAGTCGAGTGATCCGGTGCTGACGATCTCGGCCGGCGACTCGACGATGGGCACGCTGTTCCACGTCGCCGGCACCCAGGCGGCGCCGGACTGGCTGGCGATGGCGCTCGCCGGCTACGACTACACCACCCTCGGCAACCACGAGTTCGACTTCGGCCCCGACGCGCTGGCGCTGACCATCAAGGCGGCGAGCAACCTGTCGTTCGGCGGCATGCCGAAGATCATCTCGACCAACATCAACTTCGACGACGTGACCGGCCCCACCGGGGCGCTGCTCAAGAGTCAGTTCGGCGACGGCGGCAGCGGCGCGCTGGTCCAGCCCTGGGACATCAAGGTGATGGCCAACGGGCTGCGCGTCGGCCTGCTCGGAGCCTTGGGTTACCACGCCGCCTTCGTCGGCCCGAATCGCCTACCGATCACCTTCTCGGTGCCGCAGGACGGCGCCGCCTGCGCCGACGCCTCGAGCTGCATCATCGACGAGCCGGTGATGTGCGCCTCTGGGCTGTGCCAGTGTACCCGCGGGCACTGCGTCGACCCGCTCGACGCCACCGCCCACATCCTCGCCGCGGCCGCCGACCTGCAGCCGTATGTCGACGCGCTGCGCAATCAGTTTGCGGTCGACGTCGTCGTCCTGATCTCGCACATGGGCACCACCGAGGACGTCGCGGTGGCGCAGCTGACCCACGGCATCGACGTGATCATCGGCGGGCACTCGCACGACACGCTGCCGGCGTACGTCGTTCCGGGCACCAGCACCATCCTGGCCCAGGCTGGCAGCTACGGCCGGCGGCTCGGCGAGCTGACCATCGAGGTCGCGCCGAGCGGCGCGGTGAGCATCGCGGCCGCAGAGCTGCACGACATCGACTACACGCTCGACGCCGAGATCGCCGCCGGCACCAGCCTGCCGACCGTCGTCTCGCCGGCGCTCGAGCGGGCGGTGACCTTGACCCTCGGCGTTTTCGCGCCGGTGATCCAGGGCCTCAACGCGCAGCTCGTGCCGGTCTTCAACCTGCTGATGCCCTGGCAGACCTGGACCAGCATCTACCAGCCGGTTGCGACCAGCACCTACGATATCGTCGGCGGGTTGCAGTTCCAGGACACCAACCTCCTGCACTTCGTGACCGACGCCGAGCTGGCCATCGTCTCAGCCAACACCTGCCCGGTGGCGACCTCGCGCGCGACCATCGCGGTGCAGGCCAACGGCGTCTTGCGCGATGACCTGCAGTTCTCGCAGACCAGCGGTGCCACCTCGGTGGCCGACGTCTTCCGCGTCGCGCCGCTCGGCGCCAGCCCCTTCGAGGCCGCGGCGGTGCGCGCGCCCGGCTACCCGCTGATGCGCTTCCAGCTGCTGGCGCTCGAGATCCTCGCCGGCCTCGAGGTCGGCGTGACCAACGGGCTGGTCTCCGACGACTTCTTCCTCTCCTACGCCGGCGCGAAGATCGAGTACGACCTGTCGCGCCCCAACTTCACCGTCGCCGACCCGGTCAACTCGGGCAAGATCACCAAGATCACCATCGGCACCGACCTGACGGGTTACACCTGGGTGATCTACGACGCCAGCCGGCCGTTCGCGACCCGTTGGCAGGACGCCGGCGGCACGCCGTTCGATCCGACCAGCAACCTGATCACCGTGGTCACCAACCTCTACATCGGCGGCTTCCTCGACGCCTTCGGTCTCGCGCCGCGCGACGGCACCGGCACACCGATCGGCCTCGACGACACCATTCTCTGCTGGGCCGGTCAGGCGCCCGACTGCGGCGGCACCGGCGCCAACGTGATCATGCCTTGCAAGGTCGCGTCGATGGGCACGGTCCCGTGGCCGGTGCCCGAGGTCAAGGAGTGGCAGGTGCTGCTCACCTACCTGAGCAGCCCGTTGGCGCTCGACGGCACGGTTCCGCCGCTGCTCTACGCCGGCGCCGCGCCGGCCGCGCCGCGCGTCATCGACGTCACGCCGTAGCCCTCGTTCGGTGCTCCCCCCCGCGGTCCGTTCCGGACCGCGGGGCGGGCACCAGGCCTGGCCTTGACCGCGCCGGTCCGGCGAGCGATGGTGCGCTCCTCTCGAGGATGACCATGGCACACAACCCGACCACGAAGCCCGCCCCCACCTCCCCCCGGCCGCCTGCCGGCGAGGAGACCACGCTGCAATGGCGACCGGGCCGGATGCTCGCCGCCCTCGTCGCGTTGGCGGCGTTGTTCATCGGCGCGTCGTTCTTCGTGCACTGAACGGGGGTGCGCGATTCGCGCACACCCCGTTTGCGGTTCTTCCTCGATCGTGACCGTCCGTCTACCGCGCGGCGCCCCAGGGCGCGCTCAGCCGGGCACGAAGCTGCGCGCGTAGAGCCGTTCGATCGCCAACCGGCCGGCGGCGGTCAGGTGCTTGGTGCCCGTGCCGCAGAAGCGCGCGCTGTGGATCTCGGGCGGATCGATCGGCTCCCAGCGCTGCTCGCGCCAGGTGAACCACTGATCGCGCTCCTGGTCGAAGACGTACAGCGGCTTGCGCAGGTGGCGGGCCAGCTCGGCGGCCCAGCCGGTGCCGCCGCGCACGGTGTCGTCGGCGCGCAGCTCGCCGACAACGAAGACCTCGCCGGCGCTGACCACCTGGTGCCAGATGCTGTGCAGGGTATGGCGCATCTGGGGTGAGTCGGGCAGCGCCCGGCGCAGGTGGGTGCGCACGTAGGCGTCGCTCACCGCGCCGTCCTGAAGCTCGGCCTCGCCCAGCTGCACCAGGCCCCGCCGGCGGACCGGGTCGTGCCCGGCGAACGAGTAGTTGATCTCGGCGACGCCGAAGCGCTCGGCCATCGCGCCGAACTCGGCCTCGGCGCCGGCGGCGCCGCCGGAGAGCAGCGTGTAGGCGCTCGGCGGCAGCTGGACCCCGGAGCGCCGCGCCTCCTCGCTGGTCAAGGTCAACGTATCCGGAGCGAGCAGCACCGGCGTCTCCGGACCGCCCTGGTGCCCCTTGAGCAGCCGGACCTGCAGGCGGCCATCGGTCGGCTGCAGGAACACCGCGACGGCGATCTGATCGGCCAGCGCCTGGCAGGGGGGGACCACGGTGTCGGGCGTGTCGGGGACCACTTCTCGGTGGGTCTGGGCGCTCATCCACAGGGTCGCCCCGGCGTTGGTGGCGATCGCCTTGAGCCGCGTGACCACGGCCGCGCAGTCGGGGGCCTCCCAGGCGTGGCCGTCGACGATGATCACCGTCGGGCGAAAGCCGATGCTCGAGGCGTACAACGCCAGCGCGCGCTCGAGCTCGGCTGGGGCGTGCGGCCCCACGGCGGCGTTGATCACCCGGTGCTGGTTGAGCACCGTCAGCGCCTCGGCTTTGTCCTCCAGCCGACAGGCGCGGGCCAGGTCGTTGAACAACCCATCGTACCAGGCGTGGACGTGCTCGAGCCGCTGGCCGAGGGCGAGGTGCAAGACCTGCTGCTCGCGCAGCGCCGCGTCGATGCCGACGTGGACCAAGAAGGCGGTCTTGCCCGCGCCGGCGCGGGCCATCACCACGCCGAGCTCGCCCCGAGCGAGCGGCCGCGTCAGTGACCGCTCGAGCAGTCGCAGAGGGCTGAGCGATACCAGGCGGGCGCGCTGCATGAAGCCTCCTCAGCCGTTGGCGGCCTTCTGTTTGGCGGTGGCGATCAGCTCCTCCTCGATGGCCACCGGGACCAGCGTATAGCGCGCGAACTCCATCGTGAACTCGGCTTTCCCCTGGGTGGCCGAGCGCAGCACCGTGGCGTAGCCGAACATCTCGGCCAACGGCGCCTCGGCCTCGATCCGGCTGATGCCGTGCTCCTCCTGCGAGCCGATGATCGCGCCGCGGCGCTGGACCAGCGTCGTCAGCACGGCTCCGGCGAACTCCGCCGGGCTCTCGACCGCGACGCGCATCACCGGCTCGAGCAGCCGCGGCCTGCCGCGCGCGAACGCGGCGCGCCAGGCACCCCGCGCCGCCTCCTGGAAGGCGATGTCCGAGGAGTCGACCACGTGGGCGTTGCCGTCGTTGAGCACCGCCTTGATGTTGACCACCGGGAAGCCGAGCAGCGGCCCCTTGGCGAGCAACGACCGAAAGCCCTTCTCGACCGCCGGGATGAACTGGCGCGGCACCGCGCCGGCGCGGACCTCGTCGACGAAGAGGAAGGCTTCGTCCGGGTAGGGCTCGAGGCAGCCGATCACCCGCGCGTACTGGCCGGCGCCGCCGGTCTGCTTCTTGTGCGTATAGTCGTACTCGGCGCGGGCGGTGATCGTCTCGCGGTAGGCGACCTGGGGCGGTGAGACCGTGACGCCGACCTGGTACTCGCGGCGCATCCGCTCGAGGTAGACGTCGAGCTGCAGCTCGCCCATGCCGTGGATGATCGTCGCGCCGGTGTGCGCGTCGGCGGTGACGCGGAAGGTCGGATCCTCTTTGCTGAAGCGGCGCAGCGCCTTGAACAGGTTGGTCTCCGACTTGTGGTCGACCGGCTTGACCGCCAGCGAGATGACCGGTTCGGGCACGAACATCGAGCTCATCGTCACCGCCAGCGCGCCGTCGGTGAAGGTGTCGCCGGAGTGGGCGTCGAGGCCGAAGACCGCGACGATGTCGCCCGCCTCGGCGTCATCGATCTCCTCCATCTCGTCGGCGTGCATGCGCACCAACCGGCCCACCTTGGTGCGCTCGCCGCTGCGGGTGTTGACGATCGACGCGTCGCGGGTCAGGCGGCCCTGGTAGAGCCTGAGGTAGGTCAGCTGGCCGTAGCGACCGTCCTCGAGCTTGAAGGCCAACGCGACCAGCGGTCGCGCCGAGTCGACGATCAGCGGGTAGGGGGCGCCGCCGTCGATCTCGAGCGCCTCGTTGGTCACCTCGTTCGGGCTGGGCAGGTAGTCGACCACTGCGTCGAGCAGCGGCTGCACGCCCTTGTTCTTGTAGGCCGAGCCGAGCAGCACCGGGACGACGCGCAGGCCAATGGTCGCCTGGCGGATGGCGCGGCGCAGGATCGGCTCGTCGACCCGATCCTCGAGCACCGCCTCGGTGAGCTCGTCGGAGAACATCGACACCGAGTCGAGCAGCTCCTTGCGCGCCTGCTCCGCCTCAGCGAGCCGATCGGTGGGGATGGGCTGCTCGACCACCTCCTGGCCCTGCGCGCCAGCGAAGGTCAGGGCACGCATGCGCACCAGATCGATGACGCCGACGAACTCTTCGGCCAGCCCGAGCGGCAGCTGCAGCAGCACCGCGTTGTGGCCGAGCTTCTCGCGCAGCTGGTCACGCACGGCCAGCGGGTTGGCGCCGGTGCGATCACACTTGTTGACGAAGGCGAGGCGTGGGACGCGGTAGCGGCGCATCTGCCGGTCGACGGTGAACGACTGGCTCTGCACGCCCGCGACGGCGCAGAGCACCAGCACCGCCCCGTCGAGGACGCGCAAGGAGCGCTCGACCTCGATGGTGAAGTCGACGTGCCCGGGTGTGTCGATGATGTTGATCTGGTGGCGCCGCCAACTGCAGTGCGTCGCGGCGCTGGCGATGGTGATGCCCCGCTCGCGCTCGAGCTCCATCGAGTCCATCTTGGCGCCGACCCCGTCCTTGCCCTTGACCTCGTGCATTGCGTGCAGGCGTTGGGTGTAGAACAGGATGCGCTCGGTCAGCGTCGTCTTGCCGCTGTCGATGTGCGCTGAGATGCCCAGGTTCCTGAGCGACTGCAATCCGGTGCTCACTGCCTCGTCCTCGTTCTGCCGCGCGCCGCGCCGCCGCGGCCACGTAGCCTACCAGCACGCTGGTGTAAAGACCCCGGTGGCGTCGGTCAGGTGCGGAAGCGCGCGATCTCTGAGCGCAGCTTGTCGGCCTGGGCGCGCAACGTCCCGAGCGTGGCCTCGAGGTCGGTGACCGCCTGAGCCTGCGAGGTGACGACGTCCTGAATTGCGTCGACCGCGCCGAGGACCTGCTGCGCCGCCTCGGACTGCTGCGCCTGGGCGTCGGCGACCTGCTCGACCACCTGGCGCATCGCCTCGATCGACTCGATCACCTGCTTCGAGCCGATCGCCTGCTCGTGGCTCGACCGATCGACCTGCTGGGTGAGCAGCCGCGCGCGGTTGGTGGTCTCGAGCACCTCGCTGGAGCGGCGCGCCTGCTCGCGCGACGCCGTGTTCAGCTGTTGCACGGTCTGCGAGATGCGCTGGATGGCGTCGGCCACGTGGCGGGTGCCGCGCGCCTGCTCCTCGGTGGCCTGGGCGATGGCGCGTACCATCGTGCGCGCCCGCGTGCTCGAGTCGGTGATCGCCTTGAGCGCCTCACGCGCGGCGTCGCCGAGCTGCACGCCCTCGCGGACGTTCCGCATCCCCGCCTCCATCGCCACCTGCGCCTGCTGCGACTCGTCGCGGATCGCCGCGATCAGGCTGCTGATCTCGGTGGTTGAGTCGCCGGTACGGTTGGCCAGCACCTTGATCTCGTCGGCGACGACGCCGAAGCCGGTGCCGGCCTCGCCGGCCTGCGCCGCGATGATCGCGGCGTTGAGGGCGAGCAGGTTGGTCTGCTGGGTCACCTCCTCGATGACGTTGAGGATGGTGTTGATCTTGGCGACGCTCTCGCCCAGGCGGGTGATCACACCCTGCGCCAGGCGGGAGGACTCCTGGATGTCGCGGATGCCGTGCACCGTGCGCTCGAGCGCCTCGGCCCCGGTGGTCGCGTCGGAGGAGACGGTCTCCGACAGGTGCGCGGTCTCGCCGGCGCGTTGGCCGACCTCCGAGATCGACACGTCGATCTCTGTCATCGCGCTGGCGGTGTCGAGCAAGGTCTGGTTCAGCTCCTCGATGTTGCGCGCCGTGCCGGCGAACGCCTCGGTGATGCGCTCCACGGTCTTGGCCGTCTGCCCGACCGCCTCGGCCATTGCCTGGGCCTTCTTCGCCACCTCGTCGTTCACGGTCGCCATCTCGACGATGGTGGCCGCGCCCTGGGTCGCGGAGCGCTGCAGCGCGTCGATGTGGGCCGCGACGCCATCGAGCGAGCCGCGCATCGCCGCCATCCGCGTGGTCGATTCGACCAGCTGTTGACGAATGACCCCGGCGCCGTTGGCCACCGTCGCTCCGGTGGCGGTGAGGCGCTCGGTGACGTTGGCGAGGCTCCCGCTCATCGTGTTGAGCGACCCGACCACGCCGCGCAGCCACTCGACCATCATCGCGAAGCTGGTCGCCAGGCGCCCGACCTCGTCGTTGCTGCGCACGTCGATCTTCACGGTCAGATCGCCAGTGGCGACGATGCGTCCGGCGACGTCGGAGAGGCTGCGCAGCGGCCGGGCGAGGAACCGGCCGACCAGCCAGCCGAAGACGACGCCGGCGACGATCAGCACCAGGGCGATGAGGCCGACCATCAGCCGGTTGTCTCTCCCCTCCTGCTCCAGGCGCGCGAGCGACAGGCCGATCTGCACCAGGCTCGGATCGTCGCTCGGCGGCGGGTAGATGCGCGCCGCAGCGTGCAGGATCCCGTCCTGCTCGATCGTGAGCGTGCGCTCGGTGAGCCGCAGGCGTTGCTCGGGCACCGCCGCCTCGCGCCAGGTCTGGAAGCGGTTGCCGTCCTTGCCGTAGACCGCCGCATAGACGCTGCCCTCGGCGGCCTCGAGCCCCTTGAGGACGTTGGCGACGCTGTCCGGTTGGTCGAAGTCGAGGCCGGCGCGCACGCCGTCGGCGAGCACCAGCGCGAGGTCGAGGGCCCGCGCGTGGGCCCACGCCTTGGCCGACTCCTCGGCGCGGGCCGGGAAGTAGAGGTAGGCGAACAGGCCGTTGGCCGCGACCAACAGCGCGAAGGCCAGCGCCAGCTTGATGCGAATGGAGACGAATCGGTTATCCACCGCGAACCTCGCTCGGTCCCCTACATAATGGAGTACCGGCCGCGGGTCGAGGGGGGCGACCGTGTCTCGGGCGGCGCGGTCGCCGCCGCTCACACCGTCGTCGCCGGCCAACTGGCGGTCGCCGGCGGGCCGTGCGAGAGTCGGACGGTGAGCCGCGCCGACCTCTCGTGTCTCGAGCTGCCCGAGGCGCTGGCTGGGCTCCGGCTCGACCAGGCGCTGCCCCGGCTCGTGCCCGGGTTGTCCCGCGGCGCGGCGCGGGCGCTCAGATCGGAAGAGCGTCGT
>JBFYZW010000699.1:0-3668 GCA_041309305.1 Deltaproteobacteria bacterium
CGCCGTGCCGTCCAGCTGCGCGGGGGGCGCCGGTGGCGGCGTCGCGATCGACTTCTGCGCCGCGCGCGCCTCGTTCATCGCGTCGACCAGGAGGAGGAACGACTCCGGCGAACCGCCGAAGACGTGCTCGCGCACCATCGCCGCGACGATCTTCGGTGTCTCGGTCGAGAAGTTGTGATGAATGGCCGAGTAGGGCGAGACCTTGCCGCCGGGCGGGATCGCCTTCGGCCCGAAGACCAGCGACCAGCACATCCGGCGGATCCCGGCGACCAGGTGACGCGCCTCGAGCACGGCGTTGGTCGAGCCGACCGGGTTGGCCAGGGCCACCGCGCGCATCAGCGCGTACTCGCGCTCGACGTCCGCCTCGCCGCCGGCCGCCACCGTCTTCGCGGCGCGCTGGCGCAGCTCGAACACCGCCTGCAGCCCGCTGGCGCCGGAGGTGTACTTCTTGAACTCCTTGCCCCGGTACTCCGGGGCGCGGAACTGCAGCAGCAGATCGGCCATCGTCCGGGCGCGCAGGTTCCCGTCCTCGATCAGCCCGAGCGCGACGGTCGAGAAGGTCTGCGGGTCGGCCTCGAAGAAGGAGACCGTGCCGTCGACCAGCTTGGGCACGAGCTGCTCGGCGCGCTCGCGGTTCTCCACCTCGACGCCCTTCTTCCCCCAGCTGCCGCCGCGGACGTCCCCGAACAGCGCGTCCCACATCGCGTCGCGCTGCTGGTCGGTCCGCTTGCTCGGGTCCAAGGTGTCGGACCGCTCGAGCAGCGCCAGCGCCTCGCGATCGGTCTTGACCCAGCCGTCGTTGACCGCGTCGAGGATCGACGGCCGCTGCTCGTCGAGCTGCAGGGCGAGGTGCCGCCGCTCGATCAGCTCCCGCTTGCCGGTGCCCCAGTGCTCGACGCCGGTGCCGCTCAGCTTGCCGAGCTCCTTGGCCCGCGCGAGGTTCTCGTCGGCGATCTCCTGGCCCAGGTGCGCCACGAGCGGCCGATCTCCCTTGAGCGACTCGAGCTGCAGCGCCAGCAACGAGCCCGGCGCGCCGGCGCTCGCGGCCTTCTTCCCCGGCCGGTTGTCGAGCCGCTTGCCGGTGGCGTCGTGCGGCACCTGGTCGTTCCAAGCCGCGTCCAGGCTCGGGTAGCCGCTGACCGGCCGCTGGCAGACCGCCTGGAGGATCGCCCGCGCCCGCGGCGTCAGCGGCACCTCGTCGCGATCGAGCAGGACCTCGAGGTCAACGTTCGCCACGGAGTTCAACCCGTCGCGGATGCGGGCCACCTTGGTGGCCGGATCGACGAGCGGGTCGTTGAGCAACGCCGCCAGCTCGGCCGCCGAGCGGCCCCCTTGCAACGTCGTGCCGGCGGCCGCCAACAGCTCGATCAACCGCTCGCCCCCGAGCGCCTGGGCGGTCGTGCTGCGATCCTGGACATGGCGATCGATGACCGCGCGAACGGCATCAGTCTGAAATGGCATCGGCGTGCTCCTGCGCTACCCTATTATCAGCAATTGACTCGATAATACCGGGGATTTTCGCCCGGTCAAGCCAAATCGCTCGGCCTTGCGCCACGTGGCCCGGAGGTGGGAGGAGCGCGCCTGACTCAGCTCTGCCGGACCCGCTCGAGCACGACCGCGAGCGCCGCGGTCGCAGCGATGCGCTCCTGCTTCATCGTGTCCCGGTCCCGGATGGTCACCGTGCCATCGGTCAGGCTCTGGCCGTCGACCGTGAGGCAGTATGGCGTGCCGGCCTCGTCGTGCCGGCGGTAGCGTTTGCCGATCGCGTGCTGCTCGTCGTAGCGCACGTTGACGCCGGCGGCGAAGAACTCCTGCACCAGCTTGCGCGCGAACTCGGGCATGCCCTCCTTCTTGACCAGCGGCAGGATCGCCGCCTTCAGCGGCGCCAGGCGCGGGTGGAGCTTGAGCACGACGCGGGTCGCCTCCTCCCCTTTGGCGTCCGGCACCTCCTCCTCACGGTAGGCGTCGATGAGGTAGACGAGCACTCCGCGCGTCGCGCCGGCCGCCGGCTCGACGACGTACGGCAGGTAGCGCCAGCCCGGCTTGCCGGTCGTCGGGTCGGCCTTCTGTTGGTCGAAGTAGGAGAGCTTGGTCCCCGAGTGCTCCTGGTGCTTCTTCAGATCGTAGTCGGTGCGACTGGCGACCCCCTCGAGCTCCCCCCACCCCCACGGGTACTCGTACTCGAGGTCGTAGCAGGCGTCGGCGTAGTGGGCCAGCTCGGCCGGCTCGTGCGCACGGCGGCGGAACTTGCTCTTGTCGTTGGCATAACGCTGCCACCAACCGAGCCGCTCACCCACCCAGTACTCCAGCCACTTCCCCTGGGTCCCCGGCTCGACGAAGTACTCCATCTCCATCTGCTCGAACTCGCAGGAGCGGAAGATGAAGTGCTCGACGGTGACCTCGTTGCGGAAGCTCTTGCCCATCTGAGCGATGCCGAAGGGGATCTTCTGCGAGGTGGTCTGCTGCACGTTGAGGAACTGCACGAACATCGCCTGCGCGGTCTCCGGCCGCAGGTAGACGGCGCTCTCGCGGACCACCTCCTCGAGCTTGGCGCGCAGCGCCGCGCCGCCGAGCGCGCGGTGCTGCTCGGCCGCCGCGGCCAGCTGCCCGAGCACGTCGACCGGGCCCATCTGTGAGCGGAACATCAGGTTGAACTGCCGCTCCTCGGACAGGTCCGGCGAGCCGCACACCGGGCAGACGTAGTCGCGCTCGGCGACGCGCTTGAGCTTGGCCCCCTTCTTCTTCCCGCCCTCGAGGTACTCGATCTCGGCGCCACGCTCGACCTTCGGCGCCTTGTCGGCGCGGAAGCGCTCCTTGCAGTTACGGCAGTCGACCAGCGGATCGGAGAAGCCGGCGACGTGCCCGGAGGCCTCCCAGACGCGCGGGTGCATCATGATCGCCGCGTCGAGGCCGACGACGTCCTCGCGCTCGTGGACCATCGCCCGCCACCACTCGTTCATCAGGTTGCGCTTCAGCTCCACGCCGAGCGGGCCGTAGTCGTAGGCGCTCTTCAGTCCGCCGTAGATCTCGCTCGACTGAAAGACAAACCCGCGCCGCTTGCACAGGCTGACGATCCGCTGCATCAGATCGCTCTCGGCTGTCCTGCTCTCGACCATCGTGGCCTCCGCGTCAGGGGGAGTGCATAGACCAGACTCGTGCGGCGCAAAAGGGGCGGCCGCGCGCCCGGCGACGATGGACGATCGTCGCCCGCTGCCTGGCTCTTGCCAATCGGCCCGGGCCAGCATACTCCCAAGGATGATGTGGACCGCGACGGGGTGACGGATCTGGGCATGGCGGCCGAAACGAAGCCGTCGCCCGCTCCTTCGCTGTCCACGCTCGCCGATCCGGCCGCAGACGAGCGCCGGTCGGTCAGCCCGAACGCCGAACAGGCTGCGCCGCGCAGCAGAAAGGTCGTGCCGCGATGAACCCGGGAGCGAACAAACGGCGCAAGGAGAAGGAGCGGTCCCAGTACCAGCAGGAGAAGGCGGCGCGGCGAGCGCAGCGCCGTCGGGAGAAATCCGAGCGCAGCTCACCGCCCCTCGCCCCTGGCGAGGACCCCGATCTCGCGGGAATCGTTCCCGGGCCGCAGCCGCCGCTGTTCTAACGCGGCGCGCGAGCCCGCGCGCCTACCAGCGGCCGCCGCCGCGACCGCCGCGGTCACCGCCGCC
>JBFYZW010000700.1:0-9062 GCA_041309305.1 Deltaproteobacteria bacterium
CGCGCGCCCTCGGCCTGCTCGGCGATCCGGCGGCGCGGCCGGCGTTGACCGCCGCTCGGGCCGGCGCGACCGACCCCGAGCTGTGCGCCGACCTCGACGAGGCGCTGGCGCGCCTCGGCCCGGGCTGACGGCTCAAGCCAGCCGCATCACCTCGGCGACGGCCTTCTCAATCCCCGCGGCGACGTGCTTGATGCTCGGCCCGAGCATGTAGGCGGGCGTGGTGACCACCTTGTGGTCGCCGTCGACGACCATCGCCTCGGTGACGCAGGTCGCGTGGCGACAGCCGAGCTTCTCGATCGCCTGCGCCGTGCCCGCGTCGTTGCCGATGGTCAGCTTGACCCCCTTGCCGGCCAGCACCTTGGCGACGACCGCCGGCGCGATGCAGATCGCGCCGATCGGCTTCGCCTGCGCGAAGAGCTCGCCGACCAGCCGCGCGACATCCGGGTGCACCGTCGCCTCCGGGCCCTTAAGCGCGAAGTCGGACAGGTTGAGCGCCGCGCCGAAGCCGCCGGGCAGGACCAAGCCGTCGAGCTCCGCGGCCTTCACGGTCGCGATGTCGCGGATCTGGCCCCGGGCGATCCGCGCCGATTCGACCAGCACGTTGCGCTCCTCCTTCGTCTCGGCGCCGGTGAGGTGGTTGACCACCTTGCGCTGCGGCACGTTCGGCGCCATGCAGACGATCGTCGCGCCGGCCCGATCGAGCGCCAACAGCGTCAGGACCGCCTCGTGGATCTCGGCGCCGTCCTGGAATCCGCACCCCGACAACACCACACCGATCGTCTTGGCCATGCGTCGGCTCCTCCTCTCAACCGCCGTTCAAGCACGTCGGCCCGACCTTGGCAACCGCCGCGGCTTGGAAACGGCCGGAGCCGCCGCTATAACTGCGTTGAGGAGCAACGATGAGCGACGAGTACGACGAGGACGTCGAGCGCTTCGAGAAGACGCAGCAGAAGCTGAGCGAAGCGCTCGCCGAGCTCGATCGGCGCGTCGCCGCCGGCGGCGACGAGGCCGAGCGCTTGCGCCTGCTGACCGAGACGCTGCATCAGCTCGACGCGCTGCGCGAGTTCATCATCCGGGATCTCGGCACGGTGGTCGGCAACCTGCAGCGGGTCGAGACCGGCCTCGGGTCGGTCGGCGAGTACGTCACCCACCAGCGCGACGCGGTCAACGACCTGTCGGCGACCCTCGCGGCGTTGGTCGACGTGCTGATCGAGAACGAGGTAATCGGCTCCGAGGATCTGCTCGAGAAGAAGAACGAGCTGCTCAACTCGGCCGACACGATTCCGGTCGATCCGGACGAGAAGAGCAACTGAGACCGCCCGCGGCAGCCAAGCGAACCCGCGAGCGCCTCAGCCGACCGTCGGCGCGCCCGCCGCCGGCCGCCAGATCACCGGCACCATGAACTCATTGCGCGCCGCGTAGGTGCAGCGCTTGTCCGGGATCGCGCTGACCTTGGTCAGGTGGTAGGCGAAGCCCTGCTCGGCGAGCAACGCGGCCAGCGGCGCCGGGAGCTCGGTCTCCTCACCGAGCCAGAGCGTCGCGACCCCGGCCGGGCGGAGGAGCCGGCCGAGGTGGGCGAAGAAGGCCAAGCGCTGGTCTTCGCCGGCGAAGACGTCGAAGCTGACCCCGTCGAAGGCGCCGAGCCGGTCGACGTGATCCTGCCACCGACCGGCGAGCAGCTCGACGCCGGCGCGCCCGGCTGCCCAGGCGCGCGCCCGCGCGATGATCTGCGGGTGCGCCTCGATGATCGTGTGCTGGCGCGGCCCGAGGACCTGCACCTCGGTCGAGGAGATGCCCATCCCGAAGCCGACCTCGAGGACCGCGCCGCGCCGCATCGCGGCGAGCTCCGCCATCCGGCGCATGATCGGCCGCTCCCAGCTCATCATCACCGGCGTCCCGGTCTCGGCGACCTCGATACGATCGGAGAAAAAGCTGAGCTCCTGCTCGAGATAGGACTTCTGCATCGGCAGACTCTTGCCGCAGATCGCCGCCCCACGCAACCCCTTGGGAGCATTGCGCTTTTCGCCCGTCCGGGACAGGCAGAAAAAACGTTTCAGGGGAGGAAGGTTGCTGTGGGTACGCGGCATCGCTGTGGTCAAGAGGCTCCGAGCGACCACCTCTCACCACCAGGAGATGGCCCATGCACAAGCTCTTCGCCGGAATCGTAGCAACGTTGACCCTGGCGCTCGGCAGCACCGCGTTGGCTCAGGGCGGTGAGTGCCCGGGCGGGCTGTGCGGGACGCCCAACCAATCGGGTGGCGGCGGCTGCGGGTGCGGCTGCGGCTGCGGCTCGGTGCTGGTCGCGATGACCGACCGCGGCGACACCTACCAGTTCGCCGATGACTTCGACGGCGACGGCATCGAGGACGAGTTCGACAACTGCCCGTTCGCCGGCAACTACGATCAGGCCGACGCCGACGGCGACCTGGTCGGCGACGCCTGCGACGTCTGCGGCAGCGTCGCGGACCCGCTGCAGAGCGACATCGACGGCGACAAGACCGGCGACCTGTGCGACACCGACATCGACGGGGACGCCGTCCTGAACGCGGCCGACAACTGCCAGCTGATGCCCAACGCCGCCCAGACCGACACCGACATCGACATGATGGGCGATGCCTGCGACCCGGACGACGACAACGACGCGATCCCGGATCTGGCCGACCCCTGCCGGCTCGAGCCCGGCCTCGGCACCGGCTTCTGCGACGACGACCCGGACGGCGACGGCATCAACAGCGGCAGCGACAACTGCGCCTACGTCTTCAACCCGGTCGGCGTCGGCGGCGTGCAGCTGGACGTCGATGGGGACGCCCTCGGCGACGCCTGTGACCTCGACATCGACGGCGACGGCGTGCTGAACTTCGACGACAACTGCAAGAGCGTCGCCAACCCGTCGCAGGTCGACACCGACCTGGACGGCCTCGGGGACGCGGGCGATTGGGCCGGCGGCGCCGAGTCGTGCGACACCCGCGAGTGCTACGTCATCGGCGGCGACCAGGCGAACTGCCTCGACCCGCAGCGCGCCTTCTCGATCTACCTGACCCTGATCGGCGACCGCTCGAGCGGCGCCTTCCAGGCCGGCGGCGACGTCACCGTCGCGCTGTTCTCGAACCGGCTCGGGCAGCTGCACAGCTGGACCGCGCGCTTCGACGAGATGCCCGCCGGCAGTGAGGCTTCGCTGTTCAACGGCAAGGGCTCCGGCGCCACCGGCCCGGCCGACCCGCAGGTGCAGAACTGCCTGCGCACCGAGGCGGGCGTGTGCACCGAGATGAACAACATCCGCTTCACGCCCGACGTCGCCGGCGAGTACATCATCAAGGTCACCGCCAGCCTGGCGCAGGACGATCTGCTCGGCCCGCGCACCGCGACCTACACGATCGTCGCCGAGGTCGAGGGTGAGTCGGCCGCCGGCGGCTGCGCCGCGGCCTCCGGCAGCCTGGCGGCGTTGGCGCTCGGCCTGTTCGTGCTGCTGCGCCGCCGTCGCTGAGCGCTGCTCAACGCAGCTGAGCGGCCAGATACGCCGCGACCCCCGCCCACCAGCCCACCGGAACCAGGCCGCTGACCTCGAGCGCCGCGAACAACGCGACGCCGGCGAGCGCGCCGAGCACGAACGCCGCGCGAGCGCCGATGGCCCACCGCCGTCCGCGGCCGGCGCCGAAGACCGGCCGATGTTTGGCATCGAAGCTGACGCCGGTGATGTCGCGCACCAGGTCCGCTGGCGGGGCGAGCACCCGCATCCGGTCGATCAGCTCGCGCGCCCGGGGCAGATCGCGATCCTTCAGCGCGACCTTCAGATCGCGCACCAGCACGTCGAGCCGGCGCTCGCGCTGCTCGGCCGCGTAGCCGGTCGGGTTGCGGTCGTAGTCGACCAGCTCCTGGCGCACCTCGCTGACCCCGTGCACCGCCAACAGCTCGAGGATGTGCCCGCGCACCGCGGTCGCGCTCGCCGGTCGCGCGCGGGGCTTGAGCGCCAGGCAACCGGCGACCAGGTCGCAGAAGAGCTGCGAGAGCAACGGGTTGTGCTGGCGCGGATCGACCAGCTTGCCCTTTTGCAGCCGAGCGTACGCCTGGTCGACCGTCTCCCCCTCGAACGGCAGCCGGCCGGTACACAGGTTGTAGAGCACCGCACCGAGCGCGAACAGGTCGGTGTGCGGACCGATGCGCCGGCCGACGAACTGCTCCGGGGCCATGAAGCCCGGCGTGCCGAGCACCTGCGTGCGCGTGCGGTCGGCCTGGACGCCGAGCGGGTTGTCGCTGGCGATCGCCTTGACCACGCCGAAGTCAGTGAGCACCACCCGCCCCTGGTGCAGCAGCACGTTCTCCGGCTTCAGGTCGCGGTGCACCACCTGGTGGGCGTGCGCGTGCTCGAGCGCGAGCGCCAGCTCGTGTCCGACGCACAGCGCCGTCGTCTCGGACATCGGCCCGCGGTGCGTGATCAGGTGATACAGCGAAGGGCCGGGCACGTACTCCATCACCAGGTAGAGGTCGGCGGCGTCCTCGCCGGAGTAGTCATACAGCTCGACGATGTTCGGGTGCTTGAGCGCGGCGATCGCCTTGGCCTCGAGCCGGAAGCGACGGCGGAGCTCCGGCTCGCCGGCGCCGACGGTGAGCACCTTGATCGCCACCTGGCGGCTGAGCTTCGGGTCCTCGGCCAGGTAGACCCGGCCCATCGCTCCCTGGCCGAGCAGGCGCTTGACCGTGTAACGCTCGAGCTGGAGGTTCACCGACAAGTCCCCGGGGGCCTCCCCGGCCGCGGCGCCGGCGCCGCGGTTATTGGCAGACGCGACAGAGGATGTCGTTTGCGTTCTGGTACTCGACCCGATTGCTCCCAGACGAGCCAATGCCGCGAATGACCATCCCGTCGGCCCAGGCGGTCCAGTTGGCGCCGGCTGAGCTCTCCAGACAGATCGGCTCGCTCGGCGCCCAGCCGCCGCTCCACGATCCCCCCATCGCCGCGAGGTAGCCGCTATACACGGTACTGAAGCCGGTCGCGCAGGTCTGCTGGCCCCAGTTGACATACACCGACCCCTGACACACGGCGCAGCGGATGTCGTTCGAGCCGTTGGCGTACTGACCTCTGACGCCGGCGCTCGTCGCGTTCGCCCGCCAGACCATGCCCCCGTCCCAGCTGACCCAACCAGCGGCGGTGATCGCGTCGGAGAGGCAGAACGCCCCGGCGCCGCCACCGGCCATGATCGTCGCCGCGGCTCGACCGGTGTACAGCTGTGTGTGCCCACTGCCGCAGGTCGTCGTCCCCCAGACGGTGTAGGTGCTCTTGTCCACCGGGCAGCCGGTGCCGTCGGCGCGGCAGACCGCCTGACCGCCGACGGTGAGGCTGCCGGTCACGTTGCCACCGGCGAGCGGCAGGTAGGCGTGGGTGTGATCGCCGGCGGCGACGGTGTCGGCGGCGGTGCCGACCGGCAGTTGGCTGGCGTCGAAGACCCCGGTGATCGCGCTCGCGGCGTGTACGTGATTGCCGGCAGCGACGTCGGTCGCGCCGACACCGACCGGCAGCCGCTGCACGGCGATGACGTTGGTCGCCTGGTTGACCCGGTCGACCAGCTGGTTCGGGGTGAGATCTGGGCCTGGAGGCCCCTGCAGCAGCTGTAGCGCTTGATCGGCGCTGCCGGCACCGTTCGCGGCGGTCAACGTGTAGGTGCCCGGCGCGACGTCCGGCAGCTCCAGCGCCACCGACGTCGCGATGGCCCCGTCACGGGCGACGAGCTCGACCGGCGCGCCGCTGCCAGACAGGGTGAAGGTCGCCCCCTCGAGGTTGTCGCCCAGCACCAGAAGCCCTGCGGCGATGCAGTGCGTGCCGGCGGCGTCCGGACAGACCACCGTCCCGTCCCCGTCGACCGCGTCGATGCGCGGCGACGAGCGAACGCCGGCGACGCAGACCCCGTCGTCACACACCCGATCAGCGCCGCAGTCCCGATCGGTGCGGCACAGGCTGATGCACGCGCCGCTGGAGCAGACCTGGCCCGGGTCGCAGTCCTTGTTGCCTGAGCACTGCCCACCGCCGCTCGGCGTGTTGCCGGAGCAGGCGAGCGCGAGAACCGCGACCAGCACGCCGACGAGCTGCTTCATGGGCTCCTCCCGGGTTGAAAACAGCGTAGCCGCAACCACCACGGCTGTCCATGCGCGGGCCGGGTCAGAAGGTATTGCCGAGGACCAGGAAGATCGCCTGCACCCGGTCGGCGCCGAGCCCGCGGCCGTAGCCGAGGCGCAAGGTCGCCGGCAGCCCCTCGCCGGCGATGAGATCGAGGCGCAGCTCCGCGCCGACCGACGCGTGCCGGCCGGCCCACAGCTCACCCGGGGCGTCGGCGATCGCCGCCGCGTCGAAGAAGACCGCGCCGTGCGCCGAGCGGAAGAAGATCGGCAACGTCTCGATGCCGCTCTCGATGTCCCAGAAGGGGAAGCGGTACTCGGCGTGGCCGTTGACCAGGACGTCGCCGACGAACGGCACGAGCGGAAAGCCGCGCAGCGCCGGCGCGGTGCCGAGGCGCAGGTTCAACAGGTCGAGCAACAGGTCGCTGCGCGGCAGGCCGCTGATCGCGAACAGCCGCCGCTGCCGGTAGCTGCTCTGACCGATCCCGCCGCTGAGCGACAGCGCCAGCACCTGACGCGCGAACCAGGGGTTCTCGAGATACGCAGCGACGTTGGCGGTCACGCGCGTCGAGCTGTACTCCGAGCCGAGGTAGGGGTCCTCGACGCGGAGGGAGAGATCGGCGCGCACCCCCTCCTCGGCCGAGATCGAGCTGAGGTAGCCGCGCACGTTCGAGAAGCCCAAGGTCACCGCCAGGTCGGCGAAGCGCCCCTGGTCGGGGAGCAACGGCGCCCGGTCGTCCGGCGCGAAGCGCGGCGTCGCCAGCGGGCGGCGGAGCACCATGCTGTACGAGGTCGCGAGCGAAAGCGAGTGGTCCCGACGACGCAACAGCGGCCAGACCGCGCCGACCCGCCCGGTCCACAGCTCCTCCTCGAGCCCGAGCGCCTCGCCGTTGCGCAGGTACGGCACGGCCGCGAAGCCGAGACTGCGGGTCAGATCGACCCCGACGCCGGGGAAGATCTGGTTGTTGCGGTAGCTGAGCGAGAAGCCGGGGAACTGGGAGAACAGCCCAACCCAGGCCGAGAGCGCGAAGGCGTGGTCCCCGACCGCGTCGAAGCCGGAGAGGCTGATCCCGAGCAGCTCGCCGCGCGTGTCGGCGCTGAGGAGCGGCAACCAGGCGCGCGGGCGCAACGTCGACCACGGCCGGTACGTCTCGCTCGGGTAGGCCTCGAGTCGGGCGCGCGGCGCCAGGGGTAACCGCCGGTCGACCAGCGGCTCGACCACCTCCTCCTGCCAGCCGGCCGGCAGCGCCAGGCGGGCGAGGTCGTAACCGCGGTGACCGTAGCTGCGGTAGATGATCGCGGCCCCGTCGGCGGTCACCTCGGGTTGGAAGGCGCCGCCCAGCACCCGGCTGAGCCGGCGCAGCTCGCCGCCGGCGCGCGGCACCGCGTAGAGGTTGTAGATCCCGTCGCGGTCGGAGTGGAACACCACCCAAGCGCCATCGGGCGTGAAGCTCGGCCCGCCGTCGATCGCCAGGTCGTCGGTCAACTTGACCAGCTCGCCGCTCGCCAAGGTCAGGCGGTAGAGATCACGCTGGCCGCCCGCCTGACCGACGAAGACCACCTCGGCGCCGTCCGGCGCGTAGCGCGGCGCGTAGACCTGGGTCGTCGGCCCGAGATCGGCAAGCGTCTCCGCGGCCTCGAGCCGGTCGAGGGGCGCCTGGCGGAGCACCGCGTGCGGACCGTCGTTCTGGACGAACACGAGCCGCGCGCCGTCGGGCGAGACGTCCGGCGAGTGGGCGCGCGCGCCGTGGGTCAACCGCTCGCTCCGACCGCTCTCCAGATCGACGAGGAACAGGTCGTTGAAGAAGTAATAGGCGCGATAGACCTCGGCCTGCGCGAGCACCGCGCGCCGGCCGCCGGGCACCAGCGCCAGCTGCGCGCCGCCCTGCGCCCAGGCGACCTCGCGCTCGGTCCCGTCCACCTCGCGCACCTTCAGCATCGTGTGCGCGCCGATCGGCGACTCGACGAAGTAGATCCGCCCGTCGGGTGCGACGCGCGCCGGGCCGACCTCCTGGCCGCGCGCGGTCAGCGCCGTGCCTTCGCGCCGGCCGAGCGATAGCACCCGGCCGCGCTGCGCGCGGTACCGGTGACGGAGCTCGACGAGGAACGCGTCGTACATCGTCCGGTAGTCCTCGCCGACCGCGGCGCGGGCGGTGGCGTTGACCGCGAACGGGATCAACCGTCCGCCGTAGTCGTGGCTCATGCGCCGCAGCGCGTCCTCGCCGTGGCGATCGACGATGAACTGGGTGAACCAGCTGCCCCACAGGTAGCGGGTGGTCCCCTGCGGCCAGTGCCAGCCGAAGCCGCTCATCGTGCCCAGCGTCGCCGGCTCGTCGGCGAGCACCGCCATGCGCAGCATCATGTCGAACAACGGGCTGCGCGCGCGCCCGGCGGTGGTCAGCACCGACTCGAAGTAGGTGGCCAGGCCCTCGACGATCCAGGCCGGCTGCTGGCCGTTGGGGATGAGCAGGCGCCCGAACAGCGTGTTGATCACCCGCGGCAGCCCGTGGATCGTGTCGATGTGAACGATGTGCGCCAGCTCGTGTCCGACCAGCCCGAGATGCCAGTCGTTCAGCTCGGCCAGCTCCGAGAGTTCCTCGGCGACCACGGCGTTCATCCCGACCAGGCTGTACGGCGCGCTCTGGGCGAAGCCGTTGGCCCAGTCGGTCTCGTCGGCCAGCACGATCGGGATCGGCGTATCGGGCGTCCACCCCAGGCGCACGGTCAGCTGATCGAGCGCGTGCTCGGCGGCGCGGGCCACGTCGAGCGCCGCCGCGTAGCGCCCGGCCGCGTAGTGGATGCGGAAGCGCGGCGAGACGACGGTCTGCCAGTCGGTGCCCGGCGCGTAGGCGCTCGCCGGCGCTCCGGCGCACAAGAGCGCGACGCCCGCGGCGGCCGCCGATAGCCCGCGCCCGATCACGACTCGGCGCTGACCCGCGGCGCGGCCGTTTGGGGGC
>JBFYZW010000701.1:0-27518 GCA_041309305.1 Deltaproteobacteria bacterium
CGCCGGCCGTAGCCGCGGGTGAGCAGCCCCGGCCGACGCCCGGCGTCGCGCAGCGCGCGCAGCAGCAGCCCGGCGATCGGGGTCTTGCCGCTCCCACCGACCTCCAACCCGCCGACCGAGACGACCCGCAACGGCGCTCGCGCCGCCGCGCACAGGCCGCGGTCGTAGGCGGCCCGGCGGACGAGGACACCGGCGCCGAACAGGCCAGCAAGCGGCGCGACCAGCGGGCCGAGGTTCACGACGCCTCCACGGATGCGAGCCCCATCACCGGGTTCCTGTACCGTCGATCCATCGAGGCGCGCAACACCCGGCGCGGATCGGCGATACAGACTCCGGGTCCAAAGGGCCCGGGGTGTGTGACCGGTGAGGGACATCATGAGCGACTTGCGTCATCTGCTTGGCGTCGGTGGGGTCTTGCTGCTCGTCTCCGGCTGCGGCGAGGAGAGCTTGAAGCGGGCCCCCGAGACCCTCTTCGAGCCCGGCGGCATCACCGGGCGGATCTGCGACAAGGCGACCGGGCAGTGGGTCGGCGGGGCGAGCGTGGCGCTCGACGCGCCAACCGCGCCGTCGACCGAGACCGACCCGGACGGCCGGTTCACGCTCTCCGGCCTGCCGCCAGGCGAATACACCGTGACCATCGACAGCGAGGGCTTCCACAGCGTCCGGCACGTGATCGTCCGCGCCGGCGAGGTCACCGACCTCGGCGGCGAGACCTGCGAGATCGAACAGGGCGAGCTGCGCGGCCGGGCCTGCAACGAGGCGCTCGAGGCGTGGGTCGGCGGCGCCGAGGTTTCGGTCGAGGTCCCGGGCGACGACCTCGTGACCACCAGCGACGAGTTCGGCCGCTTCCTCTTCCCGGAGGTCCCGGTCGGCCCGCGGCAGGTCACGGTCAGCGCCGCCGGGTTCACCGAGACCTACAGCGTCGAGGTGGTCGCCTACCGCTCGGTCTTCGCCGGCGACGTGCACTGCGGCCCGCTCGGCGGCGTGCACGGCCGCATCTGCGGCGCGCAGGGCTACTGGCTCTCCGGCGCGCGGATCGTCGTGACGCTCGAGGACGGCACGGTGGTCGAGACGACGACCGACGCCAACGGCTACTTCACGCTCGTCGACGTGCCGGCGGGCGAGCAGACGATCCAGGTGACCAAGGGCTCGTTCGCGACCTCCTTCCCGGTGGTGGTGATCGGCAACGACACGCTCTACCTCGCCGAGCCGGTCTGCATCCCGCCGACGACGCGCATCGCCGTGGTCACCGGCGTCTACGACAGCGTCGAGGAGATCCTCACCGGCCTCGGCTTCGGCATCCGCGCCACCTACGAGGACTCGCCGACCCCGAGCATCGTCGACCCGGACGGCAACATCGACATCATCGAGGGCTACGGCTCCTTCTGGCTCGAGGATTTCCTCGGCGACGCGCTCTGGCTCAACGGCTACCAGATCGTCTTCTTCAACTGCGGCCTCGACGACTACGACCTCGACTCCCCGGGCAGCGCCGCCGACGCGGCGATGGCCAACCTGCGTGCCTTCGTCAACGACGGTGGCTCGGTCTACGCCTCAGACTGGGCCAACTCAGTGGTCACCCGGGCCTTCCCCGGTCGGATCAACTTCTTCGACGACGACGGCGACCTGTCGGCCGCCAAGGTCGGGATGGAGGAGAACGGCGTCACCGCCGAGGTGGTCGACGCGGCGATGGAGACGGCGCTGGGCCAGACCACGGTATCGCTGAACTTCAACCTGCCGGCCTGGGTGGTGCTCGACCAGGTCAGCGCCCAGGCGGGCCTGCGCATCATGGCCGTCGCCGACGTCACGGTGGTCGATCCGTACACCTACGACGAGTCGCCGCACACCGACGCGCCGCTCCTGGTGCAGTTCAACCACGGCCTGGGCCGCGTGCTCTACACCAGCTTCCACAACGAGAGCCAGACGACGAGCGACATGCAGGCCATCCTCAACTTCGTCGTCTTCGAGCTGTAGGCGGCTCGCCGACCCTTGCCCACATCAACCCACCAGCCCCTGCCTCGCCGTACGATTGCGCTTGAGGTGTGCGGAAGTGGATCGCTATCATCCGCCATCGCACCGGGCGCGTCCCGGGAGGTGTTACCCATGCGTCTCGTCACGCTCCTGCTCCTCCTCGCCGTCGGCGCCTGCGGCGACGACGCGCTCAACGCGCTGCCCAACCCGCCGGTCGAGCCCAAGGCGACCACCGGCACGATCGCCGGTCGCGCCTGCGACTACTCGACCGGACACTGGTTCGTCGGCGTCACCGCCGCGCTCGTCGTCGGCGGCGAGCTGCGCACCACGACCAGCGACGAGAGCGGCGAATACCGCTTCGACGATCTGCCCCCCGGCACCTACGAGGTGCAGGTCACCGTGCCCACCGGCGTCGAGGTGTGGACCACCGGCGTCACCGCCGGCGCGGTCGCCTGGGTGGGCCCCGACACCTGCGCCGTCCCGCTCGGCAACCTGCGCGGCCGCGCGTGCAACGAGCAGACCGGCGCGTGGATCGCCGGCGCGACGGTGAGGCTCGACGACCCGGCCGGCACCAGCACGACGGCCGACCCCAGCGGCCGGTGGGTGCTGCCGGGGTTGGTCGCCGGTGATTACCTGGTGACGATCACCGGCCCGAGCTACAACGGCACCCGCACCGCGACCGTGCGCCCGGCCGAGACGACCGACCTCGGGCCGCTCGAGTGCCGCGGCGCCTCGGGCGGGGTCAGCGGGCGGATCTGCGGCGCCGAGGGCTATTGGCTCTCCGGCGCCAGCGTCCGGGTCGTCCTCGGCGACGGCACCATGGTCGAGACGACCACCGACGCCGACGGCCGCTACACGCTGGTCGGCCTGCCCGACGGCACCCACCAGGTCGAGGTCTCGCGCGGCTCGTTCAACACCAGCTTCTCGGTCACGGTCAGCGGCGGTCAGATCACCCACATCTCCGATCCGGTCTGCATCCCGCCGACCGCGACGCTGGCGGTGGTCACCGGCATCTACGACAAGGTCCAGAACGTGCTGACCAACCTGAGCTTCGTCGTCCGCGGCACCTACGGGCCGGGCGGCCACGTCGTGCAGGAACCCGCCGGCACCGTCGACCTGATCCAGGGCGATGTCTCGCCCTACTGGCTCGAGGAGTTCCTCACCGACCCGGCGTGGATGGCCGAGTACGACATCATCTTCTTCAACTGCGGCGTCAACGACGATCCGATCTACTTCGGTGAGGGCGTGGTCACCACCGCGATCGCCAACCTGCGCGCCTTCGTCGCCGCCGGCGGCTCGGTCTACGCCTCGGACTGGGCGAGCGAGATCCTCCGCCTCGCCTTCCCCGGCCGGATCAACTTCCAGGGCTCGGACAGCTCGTTCGGCGCGGCGCGGCTGGGCCTGTCGAACAACGCGCTGCCGGCGACGGTGGTCGACCAGGGCCTGGCCACCGCGTTGGCACGGACCAACCTGTCGATCAACCTGAATCTGCCCGAATGGGTCGTGCTCGAGCCGGTGCCGAACCAGCCGCTCAACCTGCACATCCTGGTCACCGCCACGGTCGAGGCGTGCAGCAACGCCTACTGCTTCTCGACCACGGACATCCAGCACTCGCCGCTGGTCGTCCACTTCGACGACGGCGCCGGTCGGGTGCTGTTCACCTCGGCGCACAACGAGGCGCAGACCACCCAGGACCTGCGCGACGTGCTCAACTACATCATCTTCGAGCTCTGACCCCGCCCGCCGCAGTTGACACGGCGGACCTATCCCATTACCAAGGCGCCATGGAACTCGGTCTGCTCACCGTCCTGATGTTCTTCGTCGCCGCCTTTGGCTTCGTCTTCATCACCTTGACCATCGGGCGGATCTTCCGGCCCCACGTCCCGACCGTGGACAAGGTCTCGACCTACGAGTGCGGTGAGCGGCCGATCGGCGAGGCGTGGATGCAGTTCAACCCGCGCTTCTACCTGGTCGCGTTGATCTTCCTCATCTTCGACGTCGAGATCGCCTTCGTCTTCCCGGTGGCCACCGTCTTCCGCGACTTCATCGCCGGCGGCGCCGGATGGCTCGCCTTCACCGAGCTGGTCGTCTTCATGGCCCTCTTGCTGGTCGGGTTGATCTACGTCTGGCAGAAGGGCGATTTGGTCTGGGTCAAGCGGATCGACCGCGCCCCCTGACCGCTTCCCCAGGGAGTCACCGATGGACGCCACGACAATCGTCGAGCGGCTGCGCCAGCGCTTCCCCGCCGGCGTGGTCTCGGCCGCCGCAGACACCGCCGACGCCACCGTCGTCGTCGACCGGTCGGCGCTGGTGGAGATCGCCACCTTCCTGCGCGACACGGCCGAGCTCGACTTCGACTTCCTCGAGAGCATCGCCGGGGTCGATCTGGGCGAGAAGCTGCTCTGCGTCTACCACCTGCTCAGCTACCAGCACCGGCACGCCCTGGTGCTGAAGGTCGAGCTCCTCCCCGACGACCTCGCCATCCCGAGCCTGGCCGCCGTCTGGCCGGCGGCCAACTGGCACGAACGCGAGCAGTACGATCTGTTCGGCTTCGCCTTCACCGGCCACCCGGACCTCCGGCGCATCATGCTGCCCGAGGACTGGGTCGGCCACCCGCTGCGCAAGAGCTACCGCGATCCAGAGGAGTACCACGGCATCCGGCACGACCGACCGTCGGTCCTGGCGCAGCTGCAGGCCAGGGACGCGCGCGACTTCCCGCGCACGCCGCCACCGGCGGCGACCACCCCCGCCACCCCCACCGAGAGCTAGCGGCGATGGACACCAGCACACAGCGCGCAGAGCGTGACGATGGGCGAATGCTGCTCAACATGGGGCCGCAGCACCCCTCGACCCACGGCGTGATCAACCTGCTGGTCGACACCGACGGCGAGGTGATCACCCGCGCCATCCCGGAGATCGGCTACCTGCACCGCGGCATCGAGAAGATCGGCGAGAAGATCCCCTACGGGGGCTTCATGCCCTACACCGACCGGGTCGACTACACCGCGGCGATGTTCGCCAACGAGGTCTACGCCCGAGCGGTCGAGCTGCTACTCGGCCTCGAGGTGCCGCGCCGCGCCCTCTACCTGCGCATCATCTCCGGCGAGCTGGTGCGCATCGCCAGCCACTTCCTCGGCACCGGCTGCATGCCGATGGACCTGGGCGCCTTTACCCCGTTCACCCATTGGATCCGCGAGCGCGAGTACATCAACGACCTGACCGAGGAGCTGTGCGGTGCCCGGCTGACCTACAACTACGCCCGCATCGGCGGGGTCAGCCACGATCTGCCGGCCGGCTTCGACAGGAAGGTGCTCGGCTTCCTCGATCACCTCGAGCCGATCGTCGACGAGTTCGATCGGTTGATCACCGGCAACGAGATCTTCATCCGACGGCTGGCGAACATCGTGCCGATCAGCGCCAAGGAGGCGGTCGCCTACGGGCTGGTCGGCCCGAACCTGCGCGCCAGCGGCGTCGACTGGGACCTGCGCCGTGACCTGCCCTACTCCGCCTACCCCGAGCTCAGCTTCGAGGTGCCGGTCGGCAAGGGCGTGCGCGGCACGGTCGGCGACTGCTACGACCGGTTCGTCGTGCGCATCGAGGAGATCCGCCAGTCGATCAAGATCATCCGCCAGGCGATCGCCGGCCTGCCCGAGGGCGAGGTCCTCGCCAAGGTGCCGAAGAAGATCAAGCCGCCGGCCGGCAAGGAGGCGTTCGCACGGGTCGAGAGCGCCCGCGGCGAGATGGGCTGCTACATCTACTCGGACGGCACCGACAAGCCGGGGCGCCTGAAGTTCCGCACCGGCTCCTTCTCGGCGATGTGCATCATCGAGGACAAGTCGCCGGGGCTGATGGTGGCCGATCTGGTCGCCCTGTTCGCCAGCCTCGACGTCGTCGCCCCGGAGGTCGACCGCTGACCGACCTCTCAGGTCAGCGGGTCGCGCCTTCCAGCGCCTTCATCATCGTCCCCGCCTGGTCGAGCACCCGGTGCGCCTCGGCGCGCAGCGCCTCGTCCTGCGCCTCGGCCGCAGCGACCATCTTGGCGAACCCGTCGGCGAGCAGCTCGAACGCCTCGGCCGACTGGCGCACCACCTGCCCCTGCTTCGACTTGGTGCCCAGCTTGCGGCTCTCCTTGATGAAGCGGTCGCGCAGCTTCTCGGTGGTGCCGAGCAAGAGGCGCGCGACGCCGAGCTCGATGCCGAGCATGTGCGCCTTGAGCAGCTTGGCCGCCGCCTCCTTGTCCTCGGCCTTGGCGTAGTCCGCGACCGCCTCGATCAGCGCCAGGCGGATGCGCGCCGCCTCGGGCGAGCCCTGCTGCCCGAGCGCGTCGAGCATCTCCATGAAGTACTCGGCCTGCGCCGCCGGATCCTTGTCCGGGGACGGCGGCGGACCGACCGAGAGGGCGCCGCCGGAGGGCCGCGCCTTGGTGCTCGCCTTCTTGACCGGGGTCTTCTTCTTGGTCGTCGCCACGGTGGGCCTCCGCGTCAGTGCGGAGGCAGCATAGCCGTGGTCGCCGTGCAGGTCCACACCGGGGTTCGCCGAAGGCAAACCATGGGGGTACGGTTTCTCCTCGGGCGATGCAGCTGTCGGTGGTCGAGAGTTGCGAACGGCCGTTCAGGCGCTCATCGCGCTCAGGCGACCGGCACCTCGGCCGGTCGCACCGGGCGATGGTCGATGCCGCTCTCGCGCGCCTTGTCGTCGCCGGCCGGATCCCGACCGGTGATCCGGTGCTGGACGCCGTCGACGATGTCCTTGCCGAGCGAGTAGGCCTTGCGCCCGGCGGTCTTCAGGCCGCTCTCCTGATCGACGCGCCAGCCGAACAGCCGGGAGTGATCCTCTTCCATCAGCAGGTTGTTGCCCACCGTGGCGGCCGCGCCGACGAAGGGGACAAAGCCGCCGACCAGGTTGCCGAGCGCGAGCAGGCCTTCCTTCTTCCAGTCGATGGTCTCGCCCTTGATCCAGCGGTAGGCGACGTTCAACGCCTGGATGCCGAGGAAGATCCAGTTCAGCGGCGGGAACATGATGCGGGCGAAGATCTCGAACACCTCGAGCAGGCCGCGCTTGAACCAGCCGCTGGTCTTCGCCTCCTCGGCCGCCTTCTCCTGCTGCACCCGGTCGGCGTCGACGCGCTGCTGCTCACGCGCCTCGAGCTCGGCGATGCGGCGCTCGAGGTCGGTGGTTCCGGCGGCCGGCGCGCGGACCTCGCCGCCACGCTGGACCACGTCCCCTTGCCCCGGCTGCTGCGGCTGGGCCGGCTGCGCCCCCTGCGGCGCCTCACCGACGCGCTCCTCGCGAACCTCGCCGCCGTGAATCCGATGGCTGGAAATCCCGCTGGGTCCGTCGACTGGCATGGTGTTCCTCTCGCTGGTTCAGCCGGCTCCGCCGAGCCGCGCTAGTTTATCGGATATCCTACTATAGCCGAGTGATGTGTCGTTGACTACCCTCTTCTATTGTTCCTCGTCCCGCAACTCACCCTTGTCGCTTCTCTGATCTTCACCTCGAGTTATCGGCGGCGCTGGCGCTCGTGTTGCGTCGATCGTCGCACCGGCGGCGTTGTCGTCCGACCATGGCTCGGCTAGGATCGCCTGCACCTCCATGATGCCGCCACCTCCTGCCCGGCCTGGCCGCGGCGCCTGGCCCTCCACCGCGGCGTTCGCGCTGGCGCTGACGTCGGCCGGCTGCCTCGGCCGTACCGCCCTGTTCGTGCCTGGCAGCGCCGGCGCGCCGTGCCGGCTGAGCGACGACTGCGCCGGCGGCCTGAGCTGCGTCGAGCAGGTCTGCCGCTGGGCCTCCGGCGACGCCGATCCCCCCGTCGGCGATCCCTCGGCCGGCGATCCCTCGAGCGGCGATGCCGGCGGAGGCGGAGACGGTTTCTCGACCGACGTCGACCCGCTGCCGACCCTCACCGTCGAGCCGGTCTACCCCACCCATGGCGCCGACTGGAACGCCTACGTCGAGAACGACGGCGCTGACGCCTACTCGGCCAGCGACACGGCCTGCGCCGGCCCGCGGGCCGCGATCGCGCCCTGCCTCCATGGCGGCGAGCTGCGCCAGGTCGCAATCCCCACCGTGCCCACCTGCGCCGACCTCGACCTCGCCGACTCCCTGGGCGCCTTCGTCTGGGCCTGCGACGACGCCGGCGGCACCGTGGTCTTCCGGACCGCCGGCTTCCAGCCAGGCAAGGGGCTCAAGGACCTGCTCGACCCCCTCGCCTTCAAGCCGCTGCACGTGACGCTCAGCGGCGGCCGCGCCGCGGCCAGCGCGCCGGCGGTCTGGTGGAGCAACCCGATCGCGCCGTTGCCGGACAACAGCGCCGGCCCGCACCTCGTCCTCGACGAGACCGATGACGGCGGCAACGACGACGCCTTCGCGCCCGGGACGATCTTCACCCTCGCCGCCTCACGGCAGAGCCATGGCTATCAGCTCGGCCTCGACCGCGCTGCGCTGGTCGTCCTGCCCGGCCAGGTGCTCACGCTCGCGCCCGGCTCGGCGAACAACTGCTCCGACTCCGGAGCCAGCGCGAACGAGCGGTGCCTGCTCTTCTCAGTCCTGCGTCAGAACCTCTGGCTCGAGGGCGCCTTCTCGGCGATGGGCGCGACCTGGGTCCTGTTCGCCCAACAGACGGTGCTCAGCCGCGTGCACCAGAGCACGATGGTCGGTGGCGGCGTGGTCGACCGCGACACGCTGCTCCTCGGCCTCGACTCGAGGAACAACCTGTTGACCAACCTGACGATCACCGACAGCGCCTGCGACGGGCTGTGGCTGCAGGCCGGCGCCGACTACAACCAGGTCTACGACCTCACCGTCACCGGCGGGACGGGCGGCGTCGGACTTCACGACGTGGACGGCAACCAACTCGTTGGCATCGAGGTCTCCAGCCCGGAGAGCGTTGGCATCTACCTCGATGAAGACGTCGGAACGCGGATCGACAGCTTCGAGATCAGCGACAGCGGCGACGACGGAATCGCCGCGATCAGCACCACCGGGGCGGTCCTCACCCGCGGCATCATCTCCGGGAGCCTCGGCTACGGCGTGGTCTTCACCACGGTGACCGACAGCGAGCTCACCGGCGTGCGCGTGCTCGACTCCGGCGGCGTCGGCGTCAACCTCGATCTCGATTCGGACCGAAACCGGCTCACCGACATCACCGTCGACGGCAGCGGCAACGAGGGGTTCGTCATCGCCTACAACGGTTCGAACGACAACCTGGTCCGCAACCTGCGCTCGACCAACAACGGCACCACCGGCTGGGGCCCGGGGTTGGTCGTCTACGGCACGAGCACCGGCAACCGGGTCATCGACGCCCGGCTGACCAACAACAACGGGCACGGGTTGAACCTCTACAGCGGCGCCGCCGGCAACACCTTTCACCGCGTCGTCGCGAGCAACAACGCCAACCACGGCGTCTTCCTCGAGGACGCCCACGACAACGTCCTGACCCGCCTGGTCGCCTTCGGCAATCACCAGACCGGCGTCTTCCTCGGCGGTGCGAGCGGCAACGTGCTCGGCTTCGCGACCGTGATCAACAACGCCGAGGACGGCCTGCGCCTGTCCGACGCGAATCGCAACACCTTCGTCCACCTGGTCACGACGAGCCACCCGCAACGCGGCATCGCCTTCACCTCCGCCTGCGGCAACAACACGTTCGCCCAGACGGTCGTCGCACACAACGCGGCCGCTGGCGTCGACCTCGGCGCCTTCTCGAGCGGGGACCGCTTCGCCGGGCTCCTGATCGTCGGCAACAACGGCGCCAATTGCGTCGCCAGCGGCGCCACCGCCGGCCTGGTCGACACCACCTGCACGTTGAGCGGCAGCGACGGCTCGAGCGACTACCCGGGCGGCAGCGCGTCGACCGCGTTGTTCAGGGTCAGCCGCTCGCTCGCGGCCAGCTTCGTCGGCATGGTGACCGCCGACGATCTCACCAACCAGTCGGACACCGCCGGCGCCGCCCAGTTCCCCGGGGCACCGTCCTCGTTCGACTGGGTGGGCTTCGACAACCCGTTTCGAACCTGGGGCGACGGTGACGGGGTCTTCCCGTCGGCGGCGCACCAGGTGCGCTGGACCAGCGGCCAGGGGCGGATCTGGGACCTGCGCCTGCGCGCCAGTGACGTGATGATCCTCGACCGCGTCGGCGACGGCGCCACGGCCGATGCGCCGTTCGTGAACGGCGCCGCGTGCCCGACGCCGGCCGGCGGCAACGTGGTCGGCGTCGACCTGATGACCATCCCGAACACCTTCCTGCTCAACGCCGCCGAGATCATCGACCCGGATGCCGCCGGTTACGACCCGACTGGCGACCACGACGGACTGTGCGAGACCGACGAGAGCTGCATCTACGCGCCGAACTTCGGCGCCTACCCCGGGCACGCCGGCCTCGGCACCTGCACCGTCTCGCCTGGCACGGTCACCGGCGTGACGATGATGGGCTTCGTCGCCAACGGCATCTGATCTCACAACCGCGGCGTGCTAGACTGCTCCGCATGCGCGCGTTGCTCCGCTCCGGGCTGTGGCTGCTGCTCCTCGCCGGATGCACCCGCGCCACCATCTTGCCGCCAGCTGGACGACCCGGCGGTGACGAGCCACGCGGGGCCGATCCCGGTGATGGCGCCGCCGTGCCCGGCGATCAGCCGGTCGGTGACCCGGTCGCGCCGTGCGAGGACGGGTTCCATCGCTGCGGCTCGAGCTGCGTCGACGACCTGAGCCCTGCGACCTGCGGGGACCGCTGCACCCCCTGCCCGGTGCCGCAGAACGGCGCGGCGACCTGCGACGGGTTGGCCTGCGGCATCAGCTGCGACGGGACGTTCCTGCCCTGCCTCGGCGCCTGCATCCCCGCGGCCGAGGGGCCGTGCGGCGTCAACCTGCCGGCCAACGAATGGCAGCCGCTGACCTCGGACGACACCGGCACCCGCGCGAGCGCCGCGATGCTCTACCTCGCTGCGACCGGCGAGTACGTGCTGGTCGGCGGCTCGATGACCTGGTCGGGCGGCGCGCGTCCCTACGACATCCAGGGGATGCGCCTCGACGAGCTCGTGTGGAAGAACCACTTCCCGTTCGACAAGATCGGCCTGTGGGGGCCGGAGGTCGGGATCAGCACGGCGCCGCTGCCCGCCGATGAGCGCTTCCAGACCCAGGACAGCGAGGGCGTCGTGCGGCCGAGCTGGGCGGTCTACCCGGGCATCCCCAGCTACGACCAATATGCCGCGTCACCCACCGGACAGAAGCTGGTCTTCTACCTGTGGAACCGCACCTTCATCTACGACGCCGTGGCACGAACCTGGAGCTTCCCGGCGCCCGCCACCGATCCGGCCGGCGGGCCGAGCGCGCCGCGGCTTCTGTGGGGCGCGATGGCCTACGACTCGGGCGCGGACCGCGCGCTGCTCTTCGGCGGCGGCAACGTGCTCGACGACGACGGGCAACCCGGCACCTGGCTCTACGACCTCACGGCGAACACGTGGCGAGAGGTCGCCGGGGTCATGCCCGGGCCGCGCGCGTTGGCGCCGATGGTCACCGATCCCGGCCGCCGGCGGGCGCTGCTGTTCGGCGGCGACGAGCTCGACCGGCTGCTCGCCGACACCTGGAGCTTCGACTTCGCCACCGAGACCTGGTCCGAGCTGACGCCGGCGCACGCGCCGCCGCCGCGGGCCGGCCACCACCTCGTCTTCCTGCCCACCTCCGGCCGCATCGTACTGCTCGGCGGCTACGACTACAGCTCGACCACCGACTACGTCGCCAGCCACTACCGGCAGCGCGCCTGGGAGCTGTGGCGCTTCGACTGGGACACGCCGGACTGGCAGGCGATCAAGGTCTTCGCCGGCGGCGAGACGCAGCCGACCATCTCGCACGGCGGCAACGTCACCTACGCGGCCGCGGCCGGCCCCGGCGACGTGCTGGTCATCCACTACAAGAACGGCTACCCGACCGACCAGACCGGCCGGACCTGGGCGATGCGCATCGATCCGAGCGTCACCGACAGCGGCGCGACGACCGCGCTCGCCGTCGCCGCCGGGGCCACGACAGCGCGCACCGGCGCCTATGACCCGGCCTGGTACACCACCGGCTGGCCGGCGCCCGATCCGACCGGCTTCGCCGAGAGCCTCGCGGCCCTCGCCGACAACACCTGGCACGAGGTCGACGTCCCCAATCGCCCGGCGCACAACCACGACTGGGGCACCGCGGCGATCGACACGGCGCGGCAGGTGATCTTCCGCTACAGCGGCGGCCACTCGGCCCACTCGGGCACCGACGTGCTCGAGTACAGCTACGCCGACAACCGCTTCTCGCTCTCCTACGCCCCGGAGATCCCGATCGACTTCGAGTACACCAACGACCAGGTGCCCGGGCAGTGGAGCTTCGACCACAACCCGTTCATGGCGCCGCACACCTACAAGATCTACACCTTCGCCCCCGGCCTCGACCGCATGGTGATGCACAAAAACGGCGGCACCTACTTCTATGACCCGGCGACGCACGACTTCGAGCTCGACACGCCGCTGCAAGACCTGGGCGGCAGCCAGTACGACACGATCCTCTGCGCCGCGACCGGCGGGGTCTGGGCCTGGACGCCGGACGGATTGTGGTCCCTCGACGGCGCCCGGCACTGGAACGAGCTGACGCTCAGCGGCGCGAGCCTGCCGTCGATCCGCGTCGATTGGAGCACGATGGTGTACGACGCCGCCGGCAGCCGTCTGCTCCTGTTCACCGGTCAGGGCACGCCCGGCCAGGTCCACGCGGTGACCCCGGCCGGCGCGGTGACCCAGCTGAACCCGACCGGCATGGCGGCCGTCGACAGCGCCGCCGACCGCTTCATGCGCGAGGCCGTGCTCCTCCCCTCAGCCGGCCTGGTGGTCTTCGGCACCGAGGTGGACCTCGGCGACAGCCAGGACCGCTCGCTGGTCTACGCCCTCGGCGAGAACCGCTGGTACGGCTACGACTTCGACGGCAACGGCCTGCAGCAGGCCTTCTACGACGTCTCGCTCGGCCTCACCGTGGCCGCCGACGAGCGGATCTGGGCAATCAACACCGACAGCCGGATCTTCACCCTCACCCTCGACGTGGGCACTGCCGACCGCACGGCGTTGTGAGGTGCCGCTCGGCCGGCGGCTCACGCCGCCTGCTGCCCACACCGCGCGCGCCGGGAGAACCGCTCGACGTCGAAACGGTAACCGAACGGGCGTCCCGACCGGTCGAAGGTCGCGAGATCGCGCTCGAGCTTGAGGGCCTCGTCTGCCTGCCGTCGTGCCATCGCCTCACCGGTGAGCACCGACGGCGCGGGTGACGCGCGGACCGCGACCGCGCCCAGGCCAAGCTGCCCCAGGGCCCGTGCGACCAGCGCGGTGCCGCGCCGGCTGTGAAAGCTCTCGGTGACCACCGTGACGAGGGAGACCTTCGCGCGGGCCAGCATCGGCGCGACCCGGCGAGCGTTGTCGAGCGTGAACCGGGCCTGGTCCTCGACCCGGATCCGTGAGCCCCTCACCCCGTGGTCGACCAGCCACTGCTTCATCACCCAGCCTTCCGCCTGGCTGTTGGCCACCGCGCCGCCAGTGACGATGATCAGGGCCTTGGGGTCCCGCTCCGCCTCGCGCCGGGCTTGCTGCAGCCGGCGTACGAGCGCGGCGCTCGGCCGGCCGTCCGGCTCGGCGGCGCAGCCCAGCACGACGATGGCGTGGTCGAACGCCGGCGCCACCGCCGTGGGCAGGGCCGAGGACAGACCGATGCGACCGACCGAGCTCATCGATCCGATCATCGTCAATCCCGCCGCCGAGTTGTCAGCGTGCGTGGGCTTTTGGGGCGGCCGGGGCCGGACGCGTTTCAGGTGTCGTCCCCCGCCGCCTCCTCCTCGCCGTCGAGGTCGTCGAGCAGCTCGTCGACCAGGTCCTCGTCGTCGGCCTCCTCGGCCACCTCCTCGTCGTCGCCGCCGTGCTCGCGCAGGATCTGCTCGATGATCGCGGTGCGCTTCCCTTTGCGCGCCGCCTGAGAGGCGAAGCGGACCGCGTCGGCGAACTGGCCGAGCTTGAAATGGCACTCGGCGATGTTGCACAGGAACATCGGGTCCGGCGTGAGCTCGTGGGCACGGATGAAAAAGCCGAGCGCCTCCGGCCAGCGTTTGAGTTCGTCACAGGCGCAGCCGGCGACGTTGAGCAGCTTCGCCCGGCCGACCCGGTCCTCGGCGTTGGCGCGGGCGAAGTTGGCTTCGGCCCGGTCGATCCCGGCTTGCGGGCTCTCTTGTTCCAGCCAGCAGAGCCGAGCGTCGAGGAAGAGCGCCTGCGCGTCGTTCGGCTCGTCGGCGAGGGCCGCGTCGCACAGCGCACGCGCCTCGCCGAGGTCGCCGGCCAGTTGGCGCTGGAAGCCCTTGGCCACCCGCGCCGACGTCAGCCAGCGCTGCGTCCGCCGGCGCACCCGCTCGTCATCCTCGGCCCGGCCCTCCTCGTTCTTGACCGAGAGCGTCCCCGGCGGCGCGCCGAGCACGGCCTGGGCGAGCGGGATCAGGTGATCGACGTCGTTGATCGTGCCGTAGTGGTGGAGCAGGCGATGGACCAGGGCCTGATCGGCGGCGTAGCGCTCGTCGGCCCGCACGTGCCCGACCAACGTCTCCTCCAGCCAACCGACCGCGTCGGCCGCCTCGAGATACGGCCAGGCCGCCTGCAGCAGATAGTTCCAGCTGGCCGGGAACGGCTCGGCCTCCCAGTCGCCCGGGTAGACGGGGGAGTCGCGGTCGCCGGCGACGCGCAGGGCCAGCACCCGCTCGGCGAGCGCCTTGCCGCGCCACATCCGCTCGGCCTTGCAGGCTTCGTTCTGCGTCCATTCGGCGTCGTCGAGTGCTCGGATGCCGCTCTTCATCGAGTGGTACTGCTCGTCGCGCTTTTCGCGCCGGGCCTGGGTGACCAGGTGCGGCGGCGCCTCCGGGTGGCCGGCGCGGAACAGGTGGATGCAGATCGCCGGCAGGCGGTTCTCGTGCTCGCCGGCCTTCTCGACCCAGGCGCGCAGGGCCGGCAACAGCTCGCCGATGCGCCGGTCGATGTGCTTCATCGTCTCGGCGGCCAGGTCCGCATGTCGATAGTCCCCTTCCGGGTCCTCGAGCAGGCTTCTGACCATTTCGATGACCGCGTCCTCCTCGCAGCGGCCGAGCGCCATCGCCGCGGCGAGCTTCGCGCTGCGGCCCTCGCCCTCGGCCATCACCTGCTCGAGCACGGCGCGTACATCGTCGCGATCCTTGTAGCCGCCGAGGAACTCGATGTCGCCACGGCCGGCGGCGACGGCGTCGCGGACCGCCGCGACCACCGCCTCCTCGTCGACGTCCTTGAGGTTCTGCGCCGCGCGGGTGGCGTAGCCGTTGCCGGCGCGGACCAGCGCGAGCAACTCCGTCCACAGCGCGGCCTCGGCGCGCAGGCGCTTCTCGAGCCGCGGCCGGGCGTCGTAGTCGGAGAGCAACTCCTCGAGCGTCTGCACCCGCCGCTCGGCGATCGCGGGCCGCGCCGGCGCCCACGGCCGCGCCGGATCGACGACGCTCACCACGTGGCGCGGCGCCTCCCCCGAGGCGATCAGGTCGACCCGCCCGGAGGCGATCGCCCGGAAGGCCTCGGCCTCGGTCAGGCGAACCAGGGCCCGGTCGACCAGTCGGTTGAGGGCGGCTTGGGTGGCCCAGTGATGCGCCATGCCGATCTCGCCCGGCAGCTCGTCGGGTGCGGCGAACGGGTCGGGCACCTCCTCCTCGTCGCCGGACGGTGCGCCCGGCAGCAAGCGGTTGAGCTCGAATTGCAGGCGCAACTCGGCGGGCGCCTCCGCCTCGTCCTCATCGCCCTCCTCGTCAGCGCGCCCCCCGAGCGTCGCCCAGCTCCGCGGCGGCGTGAGGCGCAGCATGCCGCTCGTCCCCCAGCGGGTCAGCTCCACCATGCCGACCCGAAAGTCGGGATGCTCGGTGCCCAGCTCCCCGAGCCGCGCCGCGAGCCAGTCGACGAACGGCGTCTCGAGCTGCGCCGCGATGGCCGCCACGTCCGGCAGCGCCGGCCGCTCGGCCGCGATGCGCTCGAACACGGCCAGCTCATCCGAGGTGAGGACGACGAGTCGACCCTCGATGACCTCTGCCGCCACCGGGTCGCGCAGGCGCAGCTCCTCCTCCCCGGGCTGGGTCAGGCGCATGCCGGCGACAACCCTGGGTGCGGCCCGGTCGGTGAGCTCGATGCGCCACAGGCTCTGGTTGTCGGAGAGCACCCACAGCTCCTCGCCGACGCGCACCGAGGTCTCGAAACGCGTCTCTTCGGGAAGCCAGGCGATCGGCCGCGGCGCCTGCGGCTCGCGCACGTCGATGAGCAGCGCGCGGCGGCTGACCTTGACCACCAGGAGGTCGCCGCGCAGCTCGAGGCGCGAGGGGCTGTCCTCGCGCGAAAAGGCGAGGTGGGCGACCAATCGAGGCCGACGCCGGTCGAAGAGATCGGCGACCAACAGCGCATCGCCGGTCAGCAGGTAGAGCGTATCCCCCTGTGCCGCCACGTCATTGGGTGAGTGCCCCTGGGCGCCGGCGCGACCGACGAGGCTCACCGGCTGGGGCTCGCCCGGATCGCCGAGGTCGTAGACCACCGCGCCGGTGTTCTGCTCCACCGCCAGCCAACCAGCGCCGAGCGCGAGGCTACTGGTGCCGTCGTCGAAAGGCCGAGGCAAGGCCGCGACGTGGTGCGCCGCACCCTCCGGCGAGAGCCACCAGACGTGTACGCCGTCGTTCCAACCCGAGGTGTAGAGCCACGGACCAGCGCCGCAGGCGTGGTGGGCTTTGCTGGGGCCGGCGAGCGGCTCGGCCTCGACGCCGCCGTCGGCGACGTGCGCCGGCATCAGGCCGGTCTCCTTCGCGACCAGCAGCTCGCGCCCGCCAGCGGTGCAAAACCCGGCCCAGGAGCCCTTGTGCTCCTTGCTCCGCTTGGCGCAGCTCTGCATCAGCCAGGCCTCGCGCGCCGCGGCGAGCAGGCTCGGCGGCGACAACGGCAAGACCGGCGCCACGATCGCGCGACCGCGGCTCTGCCAGGCATCGACCTGCTCTTTGGCCCCAGCGACCAGCGCCTGGCGTTGCGCCAACACCGCGGTCAAGCCCGGCGCGTCGTCGAAGTCGTGCGGGCGCCAGCGCAGATAACGCGCGCTGTCCGCCAACGACCGCCACAAGGCGGCCACCGCCGCGGGCGGGTCTCGATGGCGCAACAGGTAGGCGCGCGCCCAGGCGCACTCGTGCGCGTCGCGGTGGTCCTTGCCGACGACTGGCGCGTCGAGCAGCGCGAAGGCCTCGTCGAGCTGGCCGCGTGCCCCGAGCGCCATCGCCCGGTACGGGAGGACGTGCCCGACCGCGCGCTCGTCCTCGTGCGCCAGAGCCGCGCATCGCTCGAGCAGGCCGGCGTGGTCGCCGAGCGCCCAGAGGGCCTCGAGCTCCTCGCGCCACTCGCGCTTGCGCGCGTCGGCGGGCAGGCCGCAGTAAAGCGGCAAAGCGTCGCCGTGTTGGCCGCGCTGCTGCAGCGCCTCGGCCCAGGCCATGATCAGGCCGACGCGAGCCGGGTGATCCTCCGGCAGCCGGGCGACGAGCTCGCCGACCGCCGCCGGCGCATCGCGCTCGACCAGCGACGCGGCGGCGCCGGTCTGTTTGATGCGCCCGTCGATGAAGAGCTGGAGCCAACGCGCCCACGCCTCGGCCTCGGACGGCAACGGCGGCACGGCCGGGTCGAAGCCGAGCTCCGGGTGAGTGTGGAAATGAGCGATGAGCGCACGGTCGACGTCCTCTTGCGAGGGGCCGCCCCACTCCTCGTGGGTGTGGCCGTGCGTCAGGCGCACGTCCTCGAGGTCTCCTTGAATGCGGAAGTAGACCTCCCGGTCGTCACGGTCCTCGCGGTAGTAGCTCATCGCGTCGAAGCGGTAGAGCCGGGTCTTCGACTCGCCGCCGGCGTGGGCGAGGCTGTCCTCGTCCCCCTCCGGGTAGAAGATGCGCACGCCGGCCGGCACCAGCGCGCACCAGGAGTAGGTGTCGGTGTCGGGGTGGACGTGCTCGTGCACCGGCCAGAGCGGCAGGGCACCGTCGGGATGGTAGAAGGCGACCAGATCCGCGTACTCGGAGGCCGAGAAGCCCTGGAGCATCAGGCCCACCAGGTTGCCGGTCTCGCCCAGGCGCTGCCGGCCGGCCAGCTCGCGCAACGCGGCGAGGCAGTCGTCGCGCAGCGCCGCGTGCTCGGCGCACAGGGCCCGGTCCACCTGAGGGTCCGGGTGCTCGAGCGGCAGGCCGAGCTTCTGCCGCTCCCGGTGCCGGTGGCTCTCCGCCTCGAACGACTCGTCGCGCGCCGCCGTGGTCAGCGACGTGCCGCGGGCGACGATCGCGTCGGTGCGGTCGAGGAAGTCAGCGACGGAGATGGCGGCCAGCGCCCGGCCCGGGCTGTGGCTGTCGTAGTTGTCCCAGGAGTCGCTCGCCCAGACCAGCAACCGATCGCGGGTGGGCCCCAGGCCCAGGATGAGCTGGCGGACCGAGCTCCGGTCGATCGTGCCGTCGGCCAGCGCCGCGTTGAGGATCTGCTCGAGCTTGTCGACCAGGGTCGGAGTAGCCATCGGTGACACCTCGGACCCGGAGCCTAACAAGAGGCGGCCCGCCGGCAAACCACCGCGGACCCTTGCCGCGCGGCCCGGATGGTGCCAAAACGCATGGCGAACCGGTGAGGCAGCCATGCAGCAGCTCGTCGATTGGCTCAACGCGACCTTGAACGTCCCGCCGTCCTGGCAGCCGTACAGCGCCGCGGCGATCGTGCTGGCGATCGCCTTCTGCTTCGCCCTCTTCGCGGCGATCTACGCCGGCGTGTTCATCTTCATGGAGCGCCGCATCGCCGGCCGGATGATGTCGCGCGTCGGCCCGAACCGGGTCGGTCCACAGGGGCTGCTCCAGTTCATCGCCGACGCGGTGAAGTTGATCTTCAAGGAGGACATCGTCCCGGCGGCCGCCGACAAGCCGCTGTTCCTGCTCGCGCCGTACATCATGTTCTCTGGCGTCGTCGCCGGTTTCGCGGTCCTGCCCTTCTCGCCCCGGCTGGTCGCCGCCGACCTGAACATCGGCATCCTCTACGTGCTGGCGATCACCTCGGTCACCGTCGTCGGCGTCCTGATGTCCGGCTGGGCCTCGAACTCGAAGTGGGCGCTGTTCGGCGGCATGCGCGCCGCGGCGCAGCTCGTCTCCTACGAGATCCCCAGCGGCATGGCGCTGCTCCCCGGCGTCCTGCTCGCCGGCACGATGAGCACGCAAGGGATCATCGCTGCGCAGAGCGGCGCGCCGGACGCGCACTGGCTGCTCGCCGGCGGCTGGCCGTGGAACTGGTACATCTTCCACTCGCCGATGATGTTCGCGCTCTTCTTCGTCTTCTTCATCGCCCAGCTGGCCGAGGGGGCGCGCATCCCGTTCGACCTCCCGGAGGGCGAGAGCGAGCTCGTCTCCGGCTACAACACCGAGTACTCGGGCTTCCGCTTCGGCGCCTACTTCACCGCCGAGTTCGCCAACACCTGGATCGCCGGCGCCCTGGGCGTCATCGTCTTCCTCGGCGGCTGGCAGATCCCCGGCGTCTCGCCGGCGGTCTTCGCCCGCGCCGAGGGCGGGACACTGCTGCTGCTCGAGCTCGCCGCGCTGCTCTGCTTTTTGGTCAAGATCGCCGCGCTGGTCTTCCTGATCATTCAGCTGCGCTGGACGCTGCCGCGCGTGCGCATCGACCAGATGATGACCGTGTGCTGGAAGTACCTCTTGCCGCTCACCTTCGTGGCGCTGTTCGCCGTCCTCGGCTGGATGATCGTCTGGCCGTGGGAGAGCACTGGCTCGCTCTTGTGGCGCTTCGCGATGACGCTCATCGGCTTCGGCCTGCTCGGCACGTACGCCTGGCGGGTGCGCTACAACGTCGTCTCGGCGAAGGAGCCCGCCTACCTGCGCTGGATCATCTAACGGGGACGTCGACCATGGGTGCCGTGCAGTCCTACTTCCGTGACATCAAGAACGCCCTCCTCTCCTCGTTCGAGGGGATGGCGGTGACGATGAGCTGGCTGTTCCGCCGGCCGATCACCATCCAGTACCCGTACCACAAGAGCGAGCCGCAAAAGCCCCTCGGCGGCCCCGAGACGTTGCCCGAGCGCTACCGTGGCTTCCTCGAGGTCGACATGGCGGTCTGCTCGGCCTGCCTCGCCTGCGAGCGCGCCTGCCCGATCGAGTGCATCAGCATCGGGGTCGAGAAGGTACCGCCGCCGAACGACCCGGCCGGCGCGCCGGTGCGCGCGTTGGTCCGCTTCGACATCGACCTGGGCAAGTGCATGTACTGTGGTCTGTGCTCCGAGCCCTGCCCGACCGGCGCGATCCGCCACACCCGCCACTTCGAAGGCGCGATGACCCAGGTCGAAAACCTGGTGGTCCGCTTCGTCGACCCGGCCAAGCCGGTCATCCCCTACAAGGTGAAGAAGGGCGAGACCCCGGCCACGGTGCCGAACGGCAGCGTCATCGAGCCGCTCCTGGTCCGACGGCACTTCGACGCCCCGGCGCCCGAGCTGCCGCCGCTGGCGCCGGCGCCGCCGGCCGGCGCGCCCTGAACCGGGGTTCGCGGCCTCGTTCGCTCAGGGCCCGTCCACGATCGCGAAGCTCCACAGTACGTCGGGCGCCCCCGCGGGCGAGGTGACCAGCTTGCCGCCCCCCTGCCCCTCGCCGTCGATGAGCAGCAGGTAGTACTCGAACAGCGTGCCGGCGGGCCGGCCGGGTAGCTCGGCGACGTAGGTCCCGCCGTCGGGGCGCTCGACGATCGGGGCCATCGGCAGGTCGGCGAAGACCGCCGAGTCCTGCGCTTGGCGCAGGCGCACCAGCAGCCGGTAGACGCCGTTCGGCGCGGCCACGCGCGCCTCGACCCGGTAGGGCCCGAGCGTGTCGGTGGTGTCCTCGGGCGTCAACACCGAGAGGAAGACGGGCACGTCGTCACCGCACCCGGCGGCCGCGGCGAGCGACATGACGAACAGGAGGCGCCAGATCACCGCTGAAGCGTAGAAGAACCGGCGCCGCCTGGCAAGCGCGACACGCGTCAGCCCGGGGGCAGAGGAGCCAGCGCGCCGGGAGATCGACGCAATCGTCCCGCCGCCCGCGCCGATACACTGGGTATGGGACGGTGCCTGGTCAGCGCTCTCTTGCTGGCCGCCGGCCTCGCGTTGGCCGGCTGTGGGCACACCAGTCCGCTCGAGGGTACCCCCTGGATCTGGTCGAACCGCTGGCGCGCGGGCGAGGCGCCGGCGCCGGCCGAGGTGGTCGTCGAGCGCCCGCTGCGCGTCGCCGCCAGCCAGCCGACGATCGCCGGCACAGTCGAAAGCGCCCCCGCCGAACCGACCGTCACCGAGGCGCCGCGCGCGAAGCCGAAGCGCAAGAGCAACGCCAAACGGCGCAAGCGCAGCCGGCGCTGAGGAGGCGGAGGGACGAGATCGCGGCGCCGCCGACGCGGCGCCGCGATACGGGACCACTACATCTTGTTGGCGACGTCGACGACTTCCTTGACCGCCTTGGCGCTCTTGTCCATCAGCTCCTTCTCGGCCGGCGTGAGCGGCAGCTCGACGATCTTCTCCATGCCGCCCTTGCCGAGCACGCAGGGCACGCCGAGGAACAGACCCTTGTAGCCGCCGCCGAACTCACCGCCGAGCTCCACCGAGCAGGGGAGCAGGCGCTTCGAGTCCTTGAAGATCGCCTCGACCATCTGGATCGCCGCCGCGGCCGGCGCGTACCAGGCCGAGGTGCCCATCAGCTTGACGATCTCGCCGCCGCCGCCGGCGGTGCGCTTGACGATGGCGTCGAGCTTCTCCTTGGTCAGGAACTGCGACACCGGCGCGCCGTAGACGGTGGTGAACGAGGTCAGCGGCACCATCTGATCGCCGTGGCCGCCGAGCACCATCGTGCGCACGTCCTTGACCGAGACCCCCGCCGCCTCGGCGACGAAGAAGGAGAAGCGGGCGGTGTCGAGGATGCCGGCCATGCCGATCACGCGCTCACGCGGCCAGCCGGTGGTCTTCTTGAACTCGTAGACCATCACGTCGAGCGGATTCGAGACGATGATCGCGATCGCCTTCGGGCAGTACTTTTTGGCGTTGTTCGCCACGTCGCGGATGATCGGCAGGTTGATGCCGATCAGGTCGTCACGCGACTGGCCGGGCTTGCGCGGCACGCCGGCGGTGATGATCAGGATGTCGGCGTTCTCACAGGCCGCCCAGTTGGCCGTGCCGGTCACCTTGCAGTCGAAGCCCTCGACGCCGCCGTCCTGCATGATGTCGAGGGCCTTGCCCTGGCACATTCCTTCCTTCGCGGCGATGTCGAACAGCACCACGTCGCCGAGCTCCTTGCGCGCGATCTGGACGGCCAGGTCGCCGCCGATGTTGCCAGCGCCGATGAGAGCGATCTTCTTGCGGGTCATGAGGCACTCCTTGGTGAGAGAGCGGATGAAATCTGGTTGCGCGCCTCCTAACGCAAAATGCTCCCCGACGGAAGAGCCGCCCGGGCCAGGTGCGCGGTGGATCGTTTTATCCGCCCGATAAACGAATTCGATAGACTCCCGTTCTCGCAACGCGGGTTTTTCGAACCTCTCCTTGCACGCGTTTTCGCTTGGGTGTAGGGAAGCCGCGGTTTTGGCTATGGCCAAGCGAGGAACGCCATAGTGGTTTGCCCTCCCCCACCCCGTTCCCGCGCGAGCGAGCGGCTCGCGCCCGAGGAGACGATGCCATGCGTTGGCTCTGGAACCTGACGATATCTTCCATCGGCGCGAAGGTGCTGATGGCGTTGACCGGCGTGGTGCTGGTCGGCTTCGTCTTCGGCCACATGATCGGTAACCTGCAGGTCTTCGTCGGCCAGGAGACGTTGAACAACTACGCCGTCTTCCTGCACAGCAAGCCGGCACTGCTCTGGGTCGTCCGCGTGGGGCTGCTCAGCTGCTTCGTCGTGCACGTCATCTTCTCGGCCCGGCTGACGCTGCTCAACCAGGCGGCGCGCCCGGTCGCCTACCAGGCGCGCAAGCCGCTGCGCTCGACCTTCGCGTCGCGCAACATGTTCGTCACCGGCTTCGTCGTCCTCGCCTTCCTGCTCTTCCACCTGGCCCACTTCACCTGGCGGATCACCCACCCGCAGTACAGCGAGCTGACCGACGCCGCCGGGCGCTTCGACGTCTACAGCATGGTGATCCTGAGCTTCCGCGACCCGATCATCGCCGGCAGCTACATCGTCGCGATGATCCTGCTCGGCCTGCACCTGTCGCACGCGGTGTCGAGCATTTTCCAGAGCCTGGGACTCAACACCCCGCTCTGGTTCGCGCTGACCGACAAGGTCGGCCCGGTGATCGCAGTCATCGTCGTCCTCGGCAACCTCTCGATGCCGATCGCCATCTTGGCCGGTTGGGTGTCTCTGCCCCCAGGAGTGATGTGACATGAAGCTCGACAGCAAAATCCCCGGCGGCCCCGTCCAAGAGAAATGGGACCGCCATCGTTTCGAGATGAAGCTGGTCAACCCGGCCAACAAGCGCAAGTTCAGCGTCATCGTCGTCGGCTCGGGCCTCGCCGGCGCCTCGGCCGCCGCCTCGCTGGCCGAGCTCGGCTACCAGGTCGACTGCTTCTGCTTCTCCGACAGCCCGCGCCGCGCGCACAGCATCGCGGCGCAGGGCGGCATCAACGCGGCGAAGAACTATCCCAACGACGGCGACAGCATCTACCGGCTGTTCTACGACACCGTCAAAGGCGGTGACTTCCGCGCCCGCGAGGCCAACGTCTACCGGTTGGCGCAGGTGTCGAACAACATCATCGACCAGTGCGTCGCCCAGGGCGTGCCGTTCGCGCGCGACTACGGCGGCCTGCTCGACAACCGCTCGTTCGGCGGCGCCCAGGTCTCGCGCACCTTCTACGCCCGCGGCCAGACCGGCCAGCAGCTCTTGCTCGGCGCCTACGCAGCGCTCTGCCGGCAGATTGGCCTGGGCAAGGTGAAGATGCACCCGCGCACCGAGATGCTCGACCTGGTGCTGGTCGGAGGCAAGGCGCGCGGCATCATCACGCGCAACCTGGTCACCGGCAAGCTCGACCGCTTCGCCGCCGACGCGGTGGTGCTGGCCACCGGCGGCTACTCGAACGTCTTCTACCTGTCGACCAACGCCAAGGCCTGCAACGTCACCGCCGCGTTCCGCGCCTACAAGCGCGGCGCCGGCTTCGCCAACCCCTGCTACACGCAGATCCACCCGACCTGCATCCCGCAGTCGGGGGACTACCAGTCCAAGCTGACCTTGATGTCCGAGTCGTTGCGCAACGACGGCCGCGTCTGGGTGCCGAAGAACAAGGCCGACTGCGGCAAGGCGGCCGGCAGCATCCCCGAGGACGCGCGCGACTATTACCTCGAGCGCAAGTACCCCAGCTTCGGCAACCTCGCGCCGCGCGATATCTCCTCGCGCAGCGCCAAGGAGGTCTGTGACGAAGGGCGCGGCGTCGGACCGAGCGGCTACGGTGTCTACCTCGACTTCGCCGACTCGATCAAACGGCTGGGCAAGAAGGTGATCGAGGAGCGCTACGGCAACCTCTTCGAGATGTACGAGCGGATCACCGGCGAGGACCCGTACGACGTGCCGATGCGCATCTACCCGGCGCCGCACTACACGATGGGCGGCACCTGGGTCGACTACAACCTGATGTCCACCCTCGAGGGCTTGCACGTGCTCGGCGAGGCCAACTTCTCCGACCACGGCGCCAACCGGCTCGGCGCCTCGGCCCTGATGCAGGGCCTGGCCGACGGCTACTTCGTCATCCCCTACACCATCGGCCACTACTTCGCCGCCAACAAGCTCGACAAGGTGACTACCGCGAACCCGGAGTTCGACGCGGTCGAGAAGGAGACGCGCGAGCGGATCGAGCGGATGCTGAAGATCGGCGGCAAGCGCTCGCCCGACTCGTTCCACCGCGAGCTCGGCCGGATCATGTGGAACAACTGCGGCATGGCCCGCAACGAGAAGGGGCTCAAGGAGGCGCTGCAGAAGATCCCGGCCCTGCGCCAGGAGTTCTGGCAGAACTTGAAGCTCACCGGCGAAGGCGAGGGCCTCAACCTCGCGCTCGAGCACGCTGGTCGGGTCGCCGACTTCCTCGAGTTCGCCGAGGTGTTCGCTACCGACGCCCTCGACCGCGCCGAGAGCTGCGGCGGCCACTTCCGCGAGGAGAGCCAGTACGAGGACGGCGAGGCCAAGCGCGACGACGCCAACTTCTGCCATGTCAGTGTCTGGGAGTACCAGGGGGAGAACAAGGCGCCGACGCTGCACAAGGAGCCGTTGGCCTTCGAGAACGTCAAGCTGGCGGTGAGGAGTTACAAATGAAGCTCACCTTGCGCATCTGGCGCCAGAAAGACGCCCAGAGCCCCGGGAAGATGGTCGACTACGTCGTCCCGGACGTCAACGAGCACATGTCGTTCCTCGAGATGCTCGACGTGCTCAACGAGTCGCTGATCAACAAGGGCGAGGATCCGGTCGCGTTCGACCACGACTGCCGCGAGGGCATCTGCGGCGCCTGCTCGCTGGTGATCAACGGCAAGCCGCACGGCGGGTTCAAGACGACCACCACCTGTCAGGTGCACATGCGGCACTTCCACGACGGCGACGTGGTCACCGTCGAGCCGTGGCGCGCCAAGGCCTTCCCGGTGCTCAAGGATCTGATGGTCGACCGCACCGCGCTCGACCGGATCATGCACACCGGCGGCTTCGTCTCGATCTCGACCGGCGGCGCCCAGGACGCCAACGCGCTGCCGATCGCCAAGAAGCAGGCCGACATCGCGATGGACGCCGCCGCCTGCATCGGCTGTGGCGCCTGCGTCGCGGCGTGCAAGAACGCCTCGGCGATGCTGTTCGTCTCGGCGAAGATCGGCCAGTTCCGCCACCTGCCGCAGGGCCAGGTCGAGCGGTTGGAGCGGGCGCGCAAGATGGTCGCCAAGATGGACGCCGAGGGCTTCGGCAACTGCACCAACACCTACGACTGCTCGGCCGCCTGCCCGAAGGGGATCAACGAGCGCTTCATCGCCGAGATGAACCGCGATTTCCTCCAGGCGCAGGTCTGCGAATAGGCCTCAGGCGGCGCCGGGCTTGCGCCGCCTATCCCATCGATCCTTGGCCAGCGAGAGCGCCCAGGTCGCGGCGATCATTGCGACGATGCCCACATACGCGCCCCAGACCGGCAGCCGGTCGTGCAGCGGTTTGGAGAGGACGCCGTACGGCAGCTCGACCGAGACGATGTAGCCGAGCAGCGAGTGGCGGCCCATGGTCCTGAGCCACGACAGCCCCCGATCGGCCCGCTCGGGGAGCAGCTGCAACACCCCCGAGAGCGCGACGACGATGCCGAGGCGCATCGCGAACCAGGAGGGGGAGGTCACCCAGAAGCGCTGCAGCGCGTAGACCGGCGGCAAGAGATCCGCGAGCCAGCCGCCGCCGAACAGGACCGCGCCCAAGGCCACGAACAGCCACGGCCGGCGCGGGCCGAGCGCCAGCCGAGCCAGCGCGCTGCCGGCGAAGGCGAAGGCCGCCCAGTTGAACAGGGTGAAGCTGGCCCGCGGGGAGGTGCCCCACAGGTAGTCGAGCAGGCGGCAGGGCTCGTGCGGCCAATTGGCCACGATCGGCGTCAACCCGGCGACCAGCGCGGTCGCGAGCACGGCGGCAACGGTCTGGCGCCGCGGTGGAGCGCCCGCGGCGAACAACGCCGAGAGCAGCAACGAGACGGCGATGACGTTCAAGATGTCGACCCGAAGGATCGACTGCCACCCGCCCGTCTTCAAAAACGCGCCGCCGAGGAGGAACTCGACGCCGCGGAACAGGTAGGCGACGCCGAGCAGCCACAAAGCGCGCCGGATCGCGTGCCCGCGCCGCCCGGCCGGGTCCACGCCCTTGCGCTCCAGCGCCGCGTCGGCGAGCACCTGCGACAGACCGGCCATGAACAAGAAGGCGGGCGCAGCCAGGCCCCCGAGCATCTTGGCCGCGGCGTTGAGCGGCCCGTGGGCCAACGCCGGCGCTACCCAGGCGTCGTAGGTGTGCCACTCGACCATGAACACGACCGCCAGGCCGCGCTGCCAATCGAGCCAGAGCTGCCGCCCCGCCTTGCCCATTCCATCAGGGTGCCAGAAGGCCGACCGGCGGCAAAGCCGCGGTTCCAGAGCGGGGCGTTTGCTGATAGCTGTGAGCGGCGATGAGTCTCATCCCCGAGGTGGTCCGCGCCCACCGCGCGCGCATCGTCGCCGAGGTCGAGGCCGTCGTCTGGCACGACAACCCGGCGCTGCACCGGCTCGGCCGCGTCTCGCTGGTCGGGGTGCTCGAGCGGCTGCTCGACGCGCTCACCGGCCAGGTGAGCCAGATCGACAGCGTCCAGCTCCCCCGCCTGCTCGGCGATCTGACCCGGCAGGGCAAGATCCCCGCGCCGGTGCTCAACGGCGCGCTCGTCCGCCTGGCCGCGGCGCTGCGCGCCGTGTTGCTGCTCGAGGTCGATCATCGCCGCGCGATGGCGATCGCCTCGGCCGCGCTCGACCGCGCCGTGGCCGAGGCCACCGAGTC
>JBFYZW010000702.1:0-23589 GCA_041309305.1 Deltaproteobacteria bacterium
CGCCGCCGCGCGCTTCTTTGCCGCGGCGCTGCCGGCGGCCGAGGTCACCGGGGTCGAGCTCGATCCGGCGGTCGCGACGCTGGCCGCGACCCACTTCGCGCTGCCCGCCTCGACCCGGGTCGTCGTCGACGACGCGCGCGCCTTCGTCGCCCGGGAGCAGGGCCCCTACGACCTCATCATCCTCGACGCCTTCCAGTTCCCCTACGTGCCGTTCCAGTTGACCACCCGCGAGCTGTTCGCCGAGCTCGACCGGCTGCTCGCGCCGGGCGGGGTGGTGCTGCTCAACGTCGGCCGCGACGGCGCCGCCTACGACGTCGTCGACGCGGTGGCCACGACCCTCGCGACGGTCTTCGATCACGTCGCCGGGGCCGACGTCCCCAACGGCGCCAACACCATCCTGGTCGCCGCGCACCACGCGCCGCGCACCGGCGCCGGCCTCGGCGCGTTGTCGCTCGACGCGCCGACCCGCGCGCGGTTGATCAGGCTGTTGCCGCTGCGCGCCTGGCGGGCGCACGGCCCGGCGCCGGTCTTGACCGACGAGCGGGCGCCGGTGGAGCTGTTGACCGACCGGATCGTGCTGCGGCGCTTGTTCGGCGGCAACGGGTGAGCGCGATGCGGACGACCCGCATTCCCGGCCTGTTCCTCTGTCACCCGGCGCCCATCGTCGCGGCGGCGGTCATCCTGGTCAACGACCTGGTCGTCAAGCCGCACTGGCCGGGCGTCGTCTCCGGCAAGCTCTCCGGCCTGGGCATCTGCTTCCTCCTGCCGCTCGTGGTCGCCGCGGCGTGGGAGTGGGGCGCGTGGCTGCTCGAAAGGCTCCGCCTGCCGCGGCCGGTCGTGCCGCCGCACCTCTTGGCGCTCCTCTCCTGCCTGCTTGCCGCGTCGTACTACGCGGCGCTCGAGCTCAGCCCCGCGTGGATCGAGGTGCACCGGACGCTCATCGCCGCGCTCGGCGGCGCGCGACACGCGGCGGTGACCCGCGATCTGACCGACCTCGGCTGCCTGCCGCTGGTACCGCTCGCCGGCGTCTTCTTGCTCCGCAGGACGACGGTCAGTTCGCGGTCAGGTAGCCTTTGAGGTAGATGAAGTAATCGTTCAGAGCATTCGAGTTGTATGACGAGATCACCTCGACGCGCAGCGTGTCGTCGCCCAGCGCCTTGTCCCACGGCACCACCAGCTCGTAGTAGTCGGAGTTGTAGTAGTCGCTGTAGTGGGTGTTCGAGAAGAGCGCCGCGTACTCGGTGTTGGCGGCCCGGCCGCGCTGAAAGGCCCAGAAGTCCAGGTAGCCGTGGTCGCTCGTCCCGCCGTGGAAGTAGCGCAGGCCGATGATCACACCGCGGGTGTTGGCCGGCAGACCGGCGACCGGCAGATCCCAGGTCGGCGTGGTCTGGTGGGTGTTGATGTCGCCTTGCAGCAGCACGTTGGCGCGGCGAATGGACCACCCGCTCGCGCTCGTGCGCCAGCTCGACCCGTCCCAGTAGTCGAGCGCCTGGGTGTCGGTGTTGAGCAGCACCTGACCGGCGGCCGGGTTGACGATCGCGTTGCGCTCCGCGGTGGTCGCCGAGGGAAGGACGAGCGTCGCGGGCTGCACGAGGCCGCCGCCGTGATCGTGGGCGAGGGGGGCGTAGCGGGCGCTCAGATACGCGGCGTCGATCGCCAGCGGCGCGACGCCGCTGCCGTCACCGGTCAGCCCACCGGTCGTCGCCACCACCGGCAGCGGCCCCGGGGGCCCTTGTTCGCCCTGGAGCAGGGTCACCGTGCCCTGGTCGCTGCCCACGGCGTTGGTGACGCGGATGGTGTACGACCCGGGAGGAGTGTCGCCCGGCAACAGCGCGACCAGCGCGCCGTTCGCGCCGCCCTGGACCTGCAGCGGTCGCGGCGCGCCGAGGCCGAGCAGGTCGGCCGCGGCGCCGTCGAGGTGCTCGCCGCTGAGCAGCAACGCGCTGGCCACGTGGTGCGCGGCGTGGGTCGGCGCGCCGTCGGGCGTACCGTCGCCGTCGATCGCGGTGATGTGCGGCGCGTTCTCGCGGCATCCGGGCAGGCAGACGTCGCCGGTGCAGACCGTCCCGCCGCCGCCGCAGTCGTTCGGGCCGCAGTCGAGGTCGGTCGAACAGACCTTGCGGCAGGCGTCCGAGAAGCAGACCTCGCCAGCGCCGCACTCGGCGTTGCTCTTGCATTTGCCGCCGCCGCCCGGCGTGCCGCTCGAGCAACCGGCCAGGACGAACGAGCCGAGCGTCGCACACGTCATCCAGCGCATCGTCACCTCCCAGGTCGACCGACCAGCGCCGAGTCATGATACCCGATCTCGAAGGCCGGCCTCATCCCCTCGGCTCAATGAATGCACGACCGGTCATCGACAGACGGACGTACGAGACAATATCATATCAAGGCCAGGGAGATATCGATGGCCTACAAGGCGACCGATCGTCGACGGGACATCTACGAGATCCTGGATCGGGTGCTCGAGACCGGGCAGGCGATCGAGGTCGAGCGCGCCCGCGCGATCAAGTGGACGCGGGACCCGTTCGACCGGTTGATCGTCGCGCAGGCCGCCGTCAACGACGAAAGCCTGCTGACGCGCGACAAGATCATCCGCGCCAACGACGCGCGCGCGATCTGGTAAGCTGACGCGGTGGCGTCGGGGTGGGCGAGGCCGGCGCCCGAGCTCGTGGGAGGAGCGCACGATGAGACACGGCGCGGCGTTGGCTTGGCTGCTGATCACGCTCCTCGGCGCAGCGGGCGCCGCCCGGGCCGCGACGCTGGTCAGCGTCGGCATCCAGGACCGCGACTACCTGGTCGTCCACGTCCTCGACGGCGAGGTCGAGCACGACGAGGGCGTCGGCGAGAACGTGATCCGCTACACGCCGGTGCTCGCGACCGGCGCCGCGGCCGACGCCGCCAACTGGACGGTCAAATCGACCGACGACGCGACCTACGGGACGGCCGGCCTGCACCCGCAACAGGTGCACCGCAAGACCAAGCTGTCGGGGCACGCGCAGATGGAGTGGCAGTCGAGCGACTTCCGCTACGAGTACACCTACCAGCACTGGCTCTTCTTGCGCCTGCCGAGCCCGCTCGAGCAGGGGAGTAGCTATGCGCTCGAGATTGCCGCCGCGACCAACCTCGACGTCACCTCGGCCCAGGTCACCTTCGATGTCTACGCCAGCCGCTCGGCGGCGGTGCACGTGAATCTGGTCGGCTACGCCCCCGACGCGCCGCACAAGGCGGCCGACCTCTACCAGTGGATGGGCGACGGCGGCGCGCGCGACTACGCCTCCTTCGTCGGCAACACCGTCTGGCTCTGGGAGGTCAACGCCGGCCAGGCCTACGCGGTGGGCAGCGTGAGCCTGCACCGCGCTGGCGCCGCCGACTTCTTCTACAACAACACCGACCTCACCCGCTCGCCGGTCTGGGCGATCGACTTCTCGGGCTTCTCGACGCCGGGGACCTACCGCCTGGTGGTCGAGGGGGTCGGCTGCAGCGAGGACTTCGTGCTGGCCGCCGACGTCTACCGCGAGCCGCTGCGGGTGACCTTGCGCGGCTTCTACTACATGCGCGTCGGTCAAGCCGACACCGGCATCAACCCGCCGCCGCGGGTGCCGCTCTATCTCCCGGGGGTGAGCCCGGCGAACACCACCGTCTACCTGACGACGATGCATCCCTTTCACGCGCAGTGGGGCTCGTTCACCGGCGGCGACGCGTGGGACGCGCCGAACGCCTGGGCGCCGTACGTGCAAGGCGGCAACCCGACCAACGACGACGCCTGGGGTGGCCACGCCGACGCCGCCGACTGGGATCGACACCTCGGCCACGTCTCGATCGTCTACGACCTGTTGCTGCCGTATATCCTCTCCGGCGGGGCGATCGACGACGACGGTGCCGGCATCCCCGAGAGCGGCAACGGCATCCCTGACCTGCTCGACACCGCGGCCTTCGAGGTCGACTTCTGGCTTCGCCTGCGCGACGGCGCCGGCTACGCGCACGGGTTGACCAACCCGAACGGCAGCAACGTGCTCTACCAGGCCGGCGCGACCGCGATGGCCGCGTGGGCCAACGCCGCCAACGCGGCGATGCTGGCCGACGCGTATCGTCTCGCGGGCCAGGCGGCGCTGATGGGGACCTACCGCGACGCGGCGACCGCCGCCTACACCCACGCCGATGGCCTGGCCGACCCGATGCTCGACGAGACGCAGGACGTCGGCTACACGACGGTGCGCGGCCGCGATCTCAAGATGACCGCGGCGGCCTACCTGTACAACGTCACCGGCGACCAGAGCTACGAGGCGGTGGTCAGCGGCGAGAGCGTCTGCACCAGCACCACCGCCGAGATCGCCAACGGAAATCGGGACCAGACCTGGGCGACCGCCGGTTATCTGATGACGCCGCAGGCGGTCCACTTCCCGGCCCTGCAGGCCAACATGCGCGCCTCGATCCTCAACGAGGCGAAGGAGCTCGAGGCTGACCTGATCGAGACGCGCGCCTCGCGCCGGGCGACCGACGACCGGCAAGCGTACTTTCGCACCAGCCAGAACGTGCAGCGCAGCCTGATCGCCCACGCGGCGACGACGAGCGCCGCGGACCGCGACCTTTTCCGCAAGGCGATGGCGCTCGAGGCCGACTGGGGCCTGGGCCGCAACCCGTTGAACATGATCGAGATGAGCTGCGCCTTCACCGCGCTCGCCGCCAAGCGCTGCGTCGAGTTCATGTACACCTCGGGGCGGGACGACGGCGTGCCGGGGATCCACCCCGGCCATACGCCGTACTGCAACCTGGACGACTGGTCCCCCGGCATGGTCATGGGCACGCCGTCGCGGCTGTACGAGAACAGCTACCCGGGGAGCTTCCGCGCCAACTGGCCGATCGGCGAGGGCTGGTTCAACTCGCCGTGGGTCTGGGCGCACTCCGAGTTCACCCCGCAGCAGTCGATGCGCGGCAAGACGGCGCTGTACGGCTACCTGCTCGCGCTCGCCGGCTCGGCGCCGGTGCCCGATCCGACCCTGAGCGTCAACCGGGCGGGCGGCGGCGAGGGGACGGTGACCTCGGCGCCGGCCGGCATCGACTGCGGCGCGACCTGCCTCGCCTCGTTCGCGCCCGATACGGCGATCACGCTCACCGCGACGCCGGCTGGCGGCTCGACCTTCGGCGGCTGGAGCGGGCCGTGCACCGGCACCGGCAGCTGCGCGTTGACGCTCAGCGCGGCCACCGCGGTGACGGCGACCTTTGATCTGGCCGGCTGCACGGCCGATCCGCAGTGCGACGACGACGACCCGTGTACCACCGACGCCTGCGATCTCGGGCCGCACGTCTGCACGCACACGCCGATCCCCGGCTGCGGCGCCGACGGTGGACCGCAACCGGGCGACGAGCCGGCCGCCGACGGGGCCCCGGCGAGCGGCGATCCTGGCCCGGGCGCGCGGGGGCGTACGTTGGTCGCCGCCGGCTGCGGTTGCGCCAGCGGCGGCGCGGCGCAGGGCCTCGCGTGGATCGGAGCCGTGCTCTTGGTCTACCCTCGACGGCGTCGCTGATTTCTGGCTTGAGTAGCCGGTCGAACCTCCGCCGAACGAGCGCGGCCGTGCCCGGCTTGTTCCGGCCGCGTAGTTCCGGTAGACCCGCGCGACGGTCGGACGGAGTCGGAAGCCATGTTCAAACGGATCCTCATCGCCAACCGGGGCGAGATCGCCCTGCGCGTCATCCGGGCCTGCCGCGAGCTCGGCATCGAGTCGGTGGCCATCTACTCGGAGGCCGACGCCGCGTCGCCGCACGTCGAGGCGGCGACCTGCGCGGTCTGCGTCGGCGGGCCGAAGAGCGAGGACTCGTACCGCAACATGAGCGCGATCCTGCAGGCCGCCGAGCAGACCGAGGCCAAGGCGATCCATCCCGGGTACGGCTTTCTGTCCGAGAATGCGCTGTTCGCCGAGCTGTGCACCCAGCACAAGTTCACCTTCATCGGCCCGAGCCCGCAGGTCATCCGGATGATGGGGGACAAGGCGACGGCGCGGCGCACGATGGTCAAGCTGGGCGTGCCGGTGGTGCCCGGCTCCGAGGGGGTGATCGGCAACCTCGACGAGGCGCGCGCCTTCGCCGAGCAGATCGGCTTTCCGGTCCTGCTCAAGGCCACCGCTGGCGGTGGCGGCAAGGGGATGCGCGTCTGTCGCGACGCAAAGAGCTTCGCCGCCAACTTCGAGCAGGCTTCGATGGAGGCGGAGAAGGCGTTCGGCAACGCCGGCCTCTACCTCGAGAAGTACATCGAGGGCGGCCGGCACATCGAGTTCCAGTTCATGGGCGACGCCTTCGGCGACGCCGTGCACCTGGGCGAGCGCGAGTGCTCGGTGCAGCGCAACCACCAGAAGCTGATCGAGGAGTCCCCCTCGCCGGTCATCGACGCGGCCACCCGCGCGCAGATGGGCGAGATCGTCGCGCGCGCGGTCGCGGGCCTCGGGTACGTCGGCGCCGGGACGATGGAGTTTCTGCGTGACCAGGAGGGGCACCTCTACTTCATGGAGGTCAACACCCGCCTGCAGGTCGAGCACCCGGTCACCGAGTTGGTCACCGGCTACGACCTGGTCCAGGAGCAGATCCGCATCGCCGCCAACCACGCGCTGTCGATCAGGCAGGACGCGGTGAAGCTCGCCGGCCACGCCATCGAGTGCCGCATCAACGCCGAGGACCCGTTCGACGGCTTCCGCCCGTCGCCCGGGTTGGTCGAGCGCTTCGCGCCGCCGGAGAACCTCGAGGGTGTGCGCGTGCGGGTCGATACCTACGTGCGCGCCGGGCTGCGCATCCCGGTCTACTACGACTCGATGATCTGCAAGCTGATCGTCGCCGGCGACGACCGCGAGCAGGCGCGGCGTGGGATGCTGCAGGCGCTCGAGCGCTTCCAGATCACCGGCATCAAGACGACCATCCCGATCCACACCAAGATCCTGAGCGACCAGCGCTTCGCGAGCGGGCAGTACGACACCCGGCTCGTGGCGCAGATCCTCGGCTGACGGAGTCACAGCGATGGCCAAGGTCATTCTCCGGCCGATCGGCACGAGCCTCGAGGGCGCGGTCAACGCCGCCGATCAGGCCAAGAACCTCGCCCGCATGCGCGAGCTCGGCGGGCTGCTCGCCGAGCGCCGCGCCGAGGTCAGGGCAGGGTGGGGCGCCGAGTACGTCGAGCGGGTGCACGCCAAGGGGAAGATGACCACCTGGGAGCGGATCGAGGCCCTGCGCGATCCCGACAGCGCCATCTACCCGGTGGGCACGTTCGTCAACTACGGGGTCACCTTCGGCGACCCGCCGCGCACCTCGCCGGCGGCGGGCGTCATCACCGCGTTTGTGCGCATCGAAGGACGCTGGAGCGTGGTGATCGCCAACGACAACACGGTCGCCTCCGGCTCCTGGTGGCCGTTGACGCCCGAGAAGATCGAGCGGGCGCAGGAGATGGCGCTGCGCCTGCGTCTGCCGGTCATCTACCTGGTCGACTGCTCGGGGCTCTTCCTCCCGGAGCAGGCGCGCACGTTCCCCGGCTCCACCGGGGCCGGCTACATCTTCAAGATGAACTCGCTCTTGTCGGCCAACCACGTGCCGCAGATCGCCGGTGTCTTCGGCGATTGCATCGCCGGCGGCGGCTACATGCCGATCATCTCCGACAAGGTCTACATGACCGAGCAGGCCTACATGGTCATCGCCGGCGCGGCGCTGATCAAGGGCGGCAAGTCGCAGAACATCACCTCGCTCTCGATCGGCGGGCCGGACATCCACGTGCACGTCTCGAACTGCGCCGATGAGCGGGTGCCGGACGACCAGACGCTGCTGAAGAAGATTCGCCTCGAGCTGTCGCGCCTGCCCAGCTCCGCGGTCGACTACTACCGCTTCGGCGCGCAAGCGGCGCCGCCGCGCTTCGATCCGAGCGAGCTCGACGGCGTGCTGCCGGCCGACCACCGGGTGGTCTACGACGTCCGGCAGCTCATCGCCCGGCTGACCGACGGGTCGCTGTTCGGCGAGGTGCTCGACCACACCGGCGCCGAGATGGTCACCGGCATTGCGCGCATCAACGGCCTGTACGTCGGCATCATCGCCAACGACCAGCGGCTCAACCCCCACCCGCGCCTGGCCGGACACAACCGGCCGGGTGGCATCCTCTACCGCGAGGGGATCGCCAAGATCTCCGCCTTCTCTCGCGCCTGCAACGACGACGGCATCCCGATCGTCTGGCTGCAGGACATCTCCGGCTTCGACATCGGCACCGAGGCGGAGAAGGAGGGGCTGCTCGGCTACGGCTCGAGCCTCATCTACACCAACTCGACCAACAGCGTGCCGATGATCACCGTCCTTCTGCGCAAGGCCTCCGGCGCCGGCTACTACGCGATGACCGGCCTGCCGTACGACCCGGTGCTACAGCTCTCGACGCCGGTGACGCGCCTAGCGGTGATGGAGGGGCGGACGCTGGCGATCGGCGCCTACAACACCAAGCTGGACGACAACTTCCGCATCGTCGCCAAGGACGAGAAGGAGCGGCAGAAGGTCGAGGCGGGCATGAAGGCGGTCGAGGACCGCATCAGCCAGGACATGGACCCGTACCGCGCCGCGCGGCAGATGGACACCGACGAGATCGTCGCGCCCAGCGAGCTGCGTGACTACCTCTCGGTGGCGGTCGAGATGTGCTACCAGAGCACCGGCTACCGGCGGGTGAAGAACCCGCGCATCTGGTCGGTGCACGACCTCGAGGTGCTGACGCGCCTCGGCGTGGGGGGGGACGCATGACCCAGCGCACGCTCATCGCCCGGGTCGAGGAGGAGCAGGGGGGCACGCTGTTGGTCCGCTCGCCGGCGGTCGGCGTCCTGAGCCGCGTGCCCGAGCGCGGCGTGTTCGTCAACCCGCTGCAGTCTTTTCTGACCATCACCGCGCTCGGCCGGCCTCACGGGCTGCAGCTGCCGCACCAGGTCAAGGGCTTCGTCGCCGAGCGGCTGGTCGAGGGGACCTGGGTGCCGGTCGACTACAACCGGCCGCTGTTGCGCCTGAGCCTCGCGCAGGAGCAGGCGGCCGCCGTCGGCGCGGGCCCAGAGGCAGCGGCCGACCCGGCGCTCGCCGGGCTGGTGCCGGTGCGCTCGCCGTCGCAGGGGGTATTCTACCGCCGGCCGAGCCCCGACAGCCCGGCCTACGTCGACGAGGGCAGCGCGGTCGGCACGGGTACGGTGCTGGGGCTGGTCGAGGTGATGAAGTGCTTCAACCAGATCGCCTACGGCGGCCCGGGGCTGCCCGAGCGCGGCACGGTGGCGAAGATCTTCGTCCAGGACGCCGCCGAGGTCGAGACCGGCCAGGTGCTGTTCCTCGTCCGACCGGCGTGAAGCGACGAAACGCTTGACTTCTGCGCCAAGGAAAAGGAAAACGCGCCTGCGCCCCGGATGTTCGGGGCCAACGGGGGTTCGTGAGCGATAGCGAGCGAGCGCGCAAGGCATTCAGGAACCAAGCACCGACGCTCGGCGTGGCCGCGAGGGGTTGTCCCGAGCGCCATGTGCCGGCCGGTGCCATCGAGGAGCTGACGATGAAGCGGATGGTCGTTGCATTGATGGTTGCGGGTCTGTTCGTGGCCTACGGCTGCGCGCCGAAGGCGACCGCCGACGAGTGCAAGGCCGCCTGCGCCAAGCAGGCGGAGCTGGCCAAGCCGGCGGCGCCGGCCGGCGATGATCCGGTGGCCAAGGTCGAGGCCGAGTTCGCCACCCAGATCGCCGAGGCCCAAAAGCCCATCGACGAGGCGGTGGCCAAGCTGGACGCCGAGTACACCAAGAAGCTGTCGAAGGCCAAGGGCAAGGCGAAGGACAAGCTGACCGCCGAGCTGACCAATAAGAAGGAAGCGAAGACCACGGCGCTGAAGGCCAAGCTCGACGAGGTGACCAAGGCCAAGGACGAGGCGGTCAAGGCCGCCGCGGACGCCAAGGCCAAGGCCGAGGAGGCGGTGAAGACCGCCGCCGATCAGGCCATCACCGCCTGCACCGACGCCTGCGTCGCCGGTGGCATGTCCCAGGCGATGGCCGTCTGCCAGGCCGGCGCCGCCGACGCGGCTGCCTTTGCGGCCTGCCAGTAGGCCTTTCGACTTTCGCGCTGTTCGCCTCGCCCCGCCGGCGCCCCAACGCGCCGCGCGGGGCGTGTTTTGCCTACCGCATGGCGACCGCCGGGTCCCACATCGGGGCCCAGCCGGAGCGCAAGAAGGCGGCCACCCGGCTGCGCGCCTTGGCGGCGTGGCAAGACGGCGCGACGATCAGGTAGGCGCGCGGGCTGTAGGCGCGAAAGCGCAGGCCGAGGAGGGCGGGCCTCGGTCCGACCAGGCGACGCAGCGCGGCGAGGCGGCGGTCGAGCTGGGCGGTGTGGCTGCGCTGACGGTCGAAGTGTTGATAGATGACCAGCGTTCGCCCGCCGGCGGCGAAGCGCCGCACCTCGTCGTGGAAGGCGTACTTGCCGGCGCTGCGCGAGGTCTTGGCCACCGATCGGATCTCGAGCCCGTTGTCCGGGTCGAGGCAGACGACGTCGCAGCCGTCGACCGCGGCGACGGCGCGCTCGAGCCAGCCCTCTCGCCAAGCGCGTCGGCCGGCGGCGTCCACCGGCGTCGGCGCGAGCCGCTCGTCGAAGTAGCGCGCGGCGCGGCCCAGCATTCCGGCGCGCTCGATTGCTCGGGCCGAGCGCCGGCCCGAGGCGACGACGCGGCGGAGCGCGCGCGCCAGCGGCGGATCGGCGGCGCATAGCTGCGGCCGGTCGAGGTAGGCGGTGTGGCGGCCGTCGTCGTTGTGCTGCTCGTCCGGATAGAGATACCAGACCAGGCCGATGCGGTGGCGCTCGACCGGAAACAGCCCGCGCAAGAGCCCCAGCTTGCTGTAGTCGCCGATGTCGCCGGCGTAGCGGTCCTGCATCGCCCGGACTCCGCGGCGGGGTTTTTTGCGCAACCCGCGCCGCCAGGCGACGATAATCTCGATACTGGAGAGGGTCTAGCCCGAGGTGGAAGATGACCGACCCCGTTCGCCGCAATGACCGTAGCGCAGCAACCGACGCCCAGGCGCCGTCTCGACAGTACCGGCCGGGCCCGAGCCTCGAGGAGGCGCGTCGCGGCCGCCGCCTGCTGGTCGAGGGGCACGAGGGCAGCGGGGTCCGTGACCTGCAGGTCCTGCTCAACGCCTGCGGCCTCAAGCCCCCGCTCGAGACCGACGGCGAGTTCGGACCGCGGACCACCGCCGGCGTTCGGGCCTTCCAGGCGAAGTACAACCTCGATCGGGACGGCAAGGTCGGGCCGGAGACGATCAACAAGCTGCTCGAGCTGTCGGCGCGCTACGCGGCGGCGCGTAACGAGGCGCGTCGCCCGGCGGGCGGGAGCCTGACGCCGTCGAGCGAGTCGCCGTTGGCCGGCGGCCTCATCCAGCCGAGCTCCACCTTTGCGCCCTCGTCGACCCGCGTCGACCGGGGCTTCGCGCCCGAGCCCGGGCGGGCCACCGGCCGGTTCGGTCGCACCAGCGCGAGCCGGGTGCGCCAGGCCGAGGCGCTGTTGCGGGCCAACAACGTCCGCCTGGTCGAGGGGCGGACCTACGTGGTGATGATCGACCAGGACAGCCCGGCGGCCTCCGCGTCGCTCGCCGAGCGCCAGCGCTTCGTGCACAACTACACCGGCGAGCTGGCGGTCTTCCGGGTCGAGAACGGCCGCCTGGCCGAGGTCGACACCGACGGGCCGCTGCGCGCCGCGAGCCACGCCGGCCAGTTCACCACCCGCGGCTTCACCGACGCCAACGGTGACGGGCAGAGCGACATCGCCACGCTGCGCAGCGGTGTCTATGACTACCGCGCCCGGCCGTCGGGACAACGGCTGAACCCGGTCTCCGACCGGGCGATGAAGGTGGCGCGCGACTTCAACCACGACGGGGTGATCGACGCGGCCGAGGCGCGGCGTGACTTCCACGCCACCGCGCTGCAGATCCACGCCGGCGCGCCGGCGACGCCGGTGAGCGTCGGCTGTCAGACCCTGCCACCGGACGACTACGCGCGCCTGCTCGCCGCGTTGCCTCGCGGTCGGAGCGACACCTTCACCTACGTGCTGGTTCGCCGGCCGAACGACCGGACCGGCGCGCGCCCCTGGTGAGGCCTCAGCGCGTCCGGCCGTGGACGCGGATGAAGCCGTTCAGCCGGCTGCCCTCGTTCTGACACTGCTTGACCCGCGCGACCTCGACGAAGTGGAACCCCCGGCCGAGGTCGACCGTGGTGTCGGCGACCGCCTCGCACCAGTCCTTCTGGTAGGGGTCACAGGTGCCACGCTGCATCGTGCCCTGGGCGGCCACCTTGCCGGCCGAGTGGAGCGTGAAGCCGATCTCCGATTCGCTGCCGGCCCACTGCACCCAGGCGACGACGCGGGTGACCCACGCCGCGGCGCCGAGCTCGAAGAAGGCGCGGTCGGTGTGACCGCAGCGGTCGCGGTTCCAGTTCTGGTAGAGCACCGGGTCGGCGGTCGGCGCGCTCGGCGGGGAGCCGGCGATGCGCGTCCCGCTCCACTTGTTGGCCGCGACCGGCTCGGCGTCGCAGTAGCTCCAGATGCCGGCGAAGGCGTCGGCGCTGAACTCCCAGCGGATCCGGCCCCAGTGGTAGCGGCCGTTGCGCGCGGTCGGGCAGCGGGTGTTCGAGTTGTCCTCGATCCAGTAGCCGCTCAGGACGTTGCCCGACAGCGTCGCGACGATCTCGCCGTTGTCGTTGGTGTAGCGGCCGGTGACCGCGCTGCCGGCCGTGGTGAGCGTCAACTGGCCCTCGGTCGTCTGCCATGAGCCGTCGACGACGCTGGCGCTGGCGGTCAGCGGCGCGAGCGTCGCGAGGAGGGTGGCGAGCAGGGTGCGCAAAGACGGGTTCATCGTCGCCTCCGTGAGCTCCGTGTGCCTGGAGCGTGCAGGATGCCCGGGTATACGGCGGTTCGGCGGCGCAGGACAAGATTTGCCTCCGCACCGCACCCGCGGTCGGGTATGATCAACCGATGATCCGCGTGGGACCGTGGTGCGTGGTGCTGGCGGCCCTGGCGGCGTGCACCGGCCGCACTGGCTTCACGATCGCTGCGGCGGAGACCGACGCGCGCCCTGATGGCGGCGACCCGCAGGTCGGCTTCGGTGACGCGGCGGGTGACGAGGGGGAGAGCGACGGCGCGGCGCCGGGGGACGCGACCGACGCCGAACCGGCCGGTGACGGGAACGGCCCCTCGCAGAGCGACGTGTCGGTCACGGCGGTGAGCTTCCTCTCCGCCGACGGCGACTACGTCACCGGTACGTCGATCGAGATCTCGGTCACCTTCTCGGCCCCGGTGACCCTCGGCGGGGCCGTGAGCGTGACGATGCTGATCGGCTTCGACACCGTCGCGCTCCTCTGCGCCGCTGGCGGGCCGGCGACGAGCGTCGTCTGCGGCTACACCGTCGGCGCCACCGATCTCGACCTCAACGGGGTCACGCTCGTCTCGCCGGTGGTCGCCGCGGGTGGGACAATCGTCGACGGCGCCGGGTTGCCGGTCGTCGACCTCGACTTCGTGCCGCCGGACGGCAGCGGCATCACCGTCAACGTCGCCGGTTACGTCCCGTCGCCGTGGGTCTACACCACCAACGCCAGCACCTGTATCACCGGGAACTTTCGCGGCTCGGCGATCTTCTACCCGTCGATCTACTACGACACCCCCGATCCGGTGCCGGTGATCTTTTTCTTGCACGGCGCCGGCGAGGAGTCGACCGGGACGTTCAATCCGGATCTGCTCGACAACCAGGGGATCCCGCTCTACCTCACCTCGGGCAACGGCATCCCGTTCCTCACCTTCATGCCGCAGATGCTCGGCGGCTGGGCCGGCCACTCGGCGGCGATCCGCGCCTACGTCGAGTGCATGCTGACCGCCTTTCCGCGCGCCGACCGTGACCGGGTCTACATCACAGGCCTGTCGAGCGGCGGCGAGGGGACCTTCACCCAGGTCAGCGAGCACTACGACCTCTACGCCGCCGCCGCGCCGATCGCCGGCTTTCGCGAGTCGGGTATCCTGATCGACTACGACGCGATGCGCGAGCTGGCGATGTGGGCCTTCCACGGTGACGCCGACGCGACGGTGAACATCGACACCGGCTACGCGAACACCGGCGGCACGCGGACGATCATCAACGCCTGGAACGCCAACCCGGTGGCGCCGCGGATCGGGCCGAAGTTCACCATCTTCGCCGGCGCCGGGCACAGCATCTGGAACCAGGTCTACAACGGCTCGTGGTTGACCACCGAGACGCCGCCGAGTCTGTACACCTGGTTCCTCTCCCAGCGGCGCGATCCGGCGCTGTTCGCCGACGTGGCGCTGAGCCTCGTCGACCGGGCGCTCGCCTATGGCGGCATCCGCCTGGGGACGCAACAGAACTACTGGGAGGTGGGCCGTGATCTCGGGCGCGCGCGCGCGCTCATCGATCGGCTGCCGCAGGGCGGGGTCGGCTCGGCGAGCGAGGCCGACTACCTGGCTCACCGCGACGCGCTGGTCGCGACGGTGGACGAGTCGGTGACGGCGGCCGAGAACACGACCGACTACCTCGCCTGGACGATGGCCGACCGCGCGCTGGCGCCGATCACCGACCCGGCGTTCGACCCGTTGCGCGCGCGCCTGGCGGCGGTGACCCCGGGCGCGCCGCCGCTGTTGGTCGTGCTGCGCAGCTGGGGGACGATCCCGGTGCCGCGGCCGTGGAACGACCTGAACTACGACTGCCGCGCTGTCTTCGGACCGCGGGCGGTCGACTGGGCCGATGGGCTGCCCTCGGGCATCAGCGTTTCGTTGACCCAGGTGTTCGGCAGCTGGGAGGCGGCGGCCACCGGCAGCGACGCCGGCGTCTGGCCCGACGCCGCCTGGCAACGCGGCTTCTCGCTCGACGCCGGCACCGCGCGGCTCGAGCTCACCGGGCTTGCGCCCGCGGCGAGCTACCGCGTGACCTTGAGCGGCCGGACGACGGCGGCCGGCTCGGCCACCCGCTACCGGATCGGCGTCGCCGAGCAGACCCTGACGACCACCAACAACCTGGCCGGGGTGGTGGTCTTCGACGCGGTCGCCGACGCCGGCGGGCTGCTGGCGATCGAGGTCGAGGCCGTGAGCGGCCGGGGGGTGCTGTCCGGCTTCATCCTCGAGCGGCGCTGAGCGTCGTCGATTGCGATCGTCGTCGGCGCGCGGATCTGGTAGACAGTGCCGCGCGCCTTGGGGGGCTTCGTGCGTACGTCTGGTTTGCTCGTCGTCTTGACCGTGTCGGCTTGCTGCGCGGCCAACGGGTGCGGCCGCGTCGGCTTCGAGCGGCGCGGCGGGGACGGCCTGGGGGATCTCGACTGGCCAGCGAGTGACGCGGCGCAGGCCGGCGGAGAGGCGGGGGCGGGTGATGCGCAGGGGGGCGATTGGGGGAGTGATCCAGCGTTCGGCGATGGTGTCGGCGCCGACGGCTGTGTCGATGAGGCCGACGCGGCCTTCTGCGCCCGGTTGGCCAAGACCTGTGGGCAGGTGACCGATCTCAGCAACTGCGCTGTTCTGCGCACCGTCGATTGCGGCGATTGCCTCGCCCCGGCCGAGTGCGGCGGCGGCGGGATCGCCAACGACTGTGCCGTGCGCCAGTGGACCGGGGTGCACGGGTCGGAGTTCGGTCCCTGGACGACGCGGCTCGTCTGGGGCAGCGCCGCGGCCGGCGGGGTGAGCGGCACGGCGGCGCTCTCGGCCAACGTCGATCTCGCGGTCGACCGCGCCGATCACCTGGCCCTGGTCTGGCAGGATGGCGCGGCGTTCGCTGAAGAGGTCTATCTGCGCTACTTCGACGGTACCGCGTGGCAGGAGCTCGGCGGTTCAGCGTCCGGCGGCGGCTTGAGCCGGTCGTCGGCCGTCTACTCGCGTCGCGCCTCGGTCGCCTTCCTCGGCGACGGGCGCCCGGTCGTCGCCTGGCAGGAGCAGGCGACCAGCTTCTCGGAGGTCTACGTCCTGCAGTGGAACGGGAGCGCCTGGACGGAGCTCGGCGCCAACTCGGCGAGCCTCGGCGGCATCAGCGACAACCCGCGCACCTCGGACGACCCGATCGTCGCGGTCGACTCGACCGGTGCGCCGCGGGTCGCCTGGGAGGACGCTTCGTCGACCAACTACCAGGTCTACTTCCGTGGTTTCGCTGGCGCCTCCTGGCCGGAGGAGCCGGCCGGCTCGGCCACGGGCGCTGGGATCAGCAACGGCCCAGCGGGGCAATTCTCCGACAACCCGGATCTCGTCCTGGTCGCCGACGTTCCCTATGTCGCCTGGTCCTTCGAACGGTCGATCGCCGGGCAACGCGACATCTACCTGCGCTACCTCACCGGCGGGGTCTGGACTGCGTTGTCGGGCTCGGCCTCGACTGGTGGGATCAGCGCGACGGCGGACTACTCGTTCAATCCTCGTCTGGCGGTGCGCGGGGGGGAGCCGGTCGTCGCCTGGGAGGAGGTGGTCGGAGGGAACTACGAGATCTACCTTCGCTATCACACCGGCGCCGCCTGGGCGGAGCTCGGCGGGTCGGCGACGGGCAACGGCTTGAGCAACACCCCGACCGGCACGTCGTTGAACGCGACGCTGGCGGTCGACGGGAGCGGCGTGCTGACCGCGGCGTGGACGGACGATGTCAGCGGTCGTTACCAGATCTACGTGCGGCAGTGGAACGGCGCGAGCTGGGTCGAGGCGCCGACCGGGTCGGCGACCGGGCGCGGCGTGAGTGAGTCAGACGTGGGCGCGACGCGACCGAGGCTCGTCGCGCTCAGCGACGACACGCTGGTCGTCGCCTGGCAGGACAACGGCGACCAACAGGAGATCGCCGCCAAACGGTGGCGAGCTGGTTGGAGTGCGTGGCTGCCGTTCGGTACGAGCAACGCGGCGGGCGGAGCGTTGTCCAACTCGACCGAGGCCTCGCGTGTGCCCGACCTGGTCCTGTCGCCGACCGGGGCTCTGATCGCCGTCTGGCAGGAGAACGTCGGGGCGGGCACCGAGGTCTTTCTGAAGCGGGAGACGGCGGGCGGCTGGGAGGAGCTCGACAGCTCGGCGACCGGATCCGGTCTGAGCAGGAGCGGCGGGGCCACCTCGCCGGCGGTCGCCTGCCTGCCCGGCGGCGAGCTGGTCGTGGTCTGGCACCAGGACCCAACGGTGAAGCCACGCGTCTTCGCGCGTCGGTTGGTGGGGGCCAGCTGGAGCGAGGCCGTCCCGGGGGCGGCGGCCGACGACGGGCTCGGGTCGGCGGCGGAGGCCGGGGGGCCGGCCGTCGTGGCGCTGGACGCCGCGCGCGTGCTCGTCGTCTGGCACGACGCCGAGCTCGGCGTGTCCGAGATCCACGGCGCGATCCTCGACGTCGCCGGCGGCAGTCGTGGCACCAGTTGGACCGGTGCCGGGATCAGCAACACCAGCGGCGTGTCGACGTACCCGGCGCTCGCCAACGGAGCGCAGGGGCCGACCGTCGTCGCCTGGCAGGACGATACCTCTGGCCACGACGAGGTCTACGTGGCGGCCCTCGCTCCGCCCCTCGGCCCCTGGGTCGAGCTCGGCAGCGGCTCGGCGAGCGGAGGCGGGATCTCGCAGACGGGGATGGACTCCGGTCCACCAACGGTCGCGGTGTCGGCCGGCGGCCGGGTGCTGGTCGCCTGGAGTGAGCCGACCGCCGCGGGCCGCGACGTCTGGGCCCGCGAGTGGGACGGTGTCGCCTGGCGCGAGCTCGGTGGCTCGGCGACCGGCGGCGGGGTGAGTGGCACCGGGGGTGTCGTGGCTGCGCCGGCTGCGGCCTTCGATGGCGAGCTCGGTCTGCTCGTCTGGACCGACGACTCGAGCGAGAACCTCGAGGTCTACGCGCGGCGCTTCGACGGGAGCGTCTGGCGGGAGCTCGGCGCCACGGCGGCCTCCGCGGGCGGGATCTCCAACAGCCACGCTCGGTCGACCAACCCCTCGGTCGTCGCCGGCGCCGGTCGCATCTGCGCCGCCTGGGATGAGGCGGCCGATCCGGACGACGAGATTGTCCTGCGGTGCACCGCCGGCCAGTGAGGTGTGCGACGGCGGAGCGCGCTTGTTTTGACCTCCGCTCCTGCGCTATAGCGAACGCCAGAACTTTCGTGGGCAATTGGCCCATTTGGGCAGGTCGGCATGAGCGTTTCGCTGCGCACCTACTCCTTCCTCGATTCGTTGCAGCCGCAGCTGTGCGGGCACATCTGCTCGACCAGCCGCGGCTTCTGGCCGGTGCCGTACGAGGCCGTGCTCTACCTCGAGTGCGCGCCGGGCATGGCCATTCACCGGATGCTCGACCGGGCGCTGAAGGCGACCAAGGTTCACCCGGCGACCATCGTCGTCGAGCGCGCCTACGGCATGGTCATGCTGCATCAGGACGACAAGGGCGAGGTCCTCTCCGCCGGGCAGGCGATCCTCGATGGGCTCGGAGTCAAGGAGAACGAACGGCTCAAGCCCAAGCTGGTGACCAACCAGATCATCCGCTCGATCGAGCCGGACCACGCCCAGTGCATCAACAAGATCCGTTACGGCTCGATGATCGTCCCGGGCGAGTCGCTGCTGATCATGGAGACCGTGCCGGCGGCCTACATCGCCTTCGCCGCCAACGAGGCGGAGAAGGCGGCCAACGTGTTGCTGCTCGAGTGCCAGGCGTTCGGCGCCTTCGGGCGGCTCTACATGGCCGGCCCCGAGGCGGAGATCGATTCGGCCGCCGAGGCGGCCAACGCGGCGATCGCGGGGATCACGGGAATCGAGGGTGCCACCTCGCAGTAGGTGGTCGCAGGACAACGGCGCGCCACGCGCCTGAGAAGAGGGCAACATGGCAGAAGCATTGGGCATGATCGAGACCAAGGGGTTCGTCGCGATGGTCGAGGCGAGCGACGCCATGGTCAAGGCGGCGCGCGTCGAGCTGGTCGGCTACGAGAAGATCGGCGGGGGCATCGTCACCGCCGTGGTCCGCGGCGACGTCGCGGCGGTCAAGGCCGCCACCGACGCCGGGGCGCGGGCCGCCGAGCGCGTCGGCGAGCTGGTCAGCGTCCACGTCATCCCGCGTCCGCACGTCAACATCGACGAGGTGTTGCCGCTCGGCCGTCAGGGCTCGACGGAGTAGCCCTTGCTGTTGGGACGCGTCATCGGCTCGGTCGTCGCGACCCGCAAGGAGGCGGAGCTGGACGGGCTCAAGTTCCTGCTGGTCGAGAACACCGACCCCAGCGGCAAGGCCAAGGGCAGCTACGTCGTCGCCGCCGACGCGGTCGGCGCGGGGTTGGGGGACCTGGTCCTCTACGCCACCGGCAGCTCGGCGCGGCAGACGGTGCTGACCAAGGATCGCCCGTGCGACGCCACGATCATGGCCATCGTCGACCTGGTCGAGGAGCAGGGCGACTTCGCCTACCGCAAGGACGCCGACCAGACCTGACGCGCGCGTGCTTGACCGTGCGTGCGCGCCGAGGCCAGGAGGTCCGTCGTGCCCTATTTGTCCGAGGACAAGATCGCGGCCATCGTCGATCGCGTGGTCTCGCGGTTGCAGGCCGGCGAGAGCCGCGTGCCGCTGCGCTCACCGCCGCCGTCGGCTCGAGCGGAGGAGCGGCGTGACCGAGCACCGTGGAGCCCGCCGGCGGCCAGCCGCGGCGCGCAGGTCGGCCGAGGGGTGTTCGCCGATCTCGACAGCGCGGTCGCCGCGGCGCGCGAGGCCTTCGGGCGCTTCGCGGCGATGGGCCTTCGGGCCCGCTACGACGTCATCGCCGAGATGCGCGCCGGCGCGCGCCGGGCCACGGACACTCTCTCGCGCATGGCGGTCGACGAGACCGGCCTCGGCCGCTACGACCACAAGTTGAAGAAGAACGGGCTGGTGATCGACAAGACGCCGGGGCCGGAGATCCTCGAGCCCTCCGCGACCAGCGGCGACGACGGCTTGATGATTCAGGAGTACGCGCCGTTCGGCGTGGTCGGATCGATCACGCCGACCACCAACCCGACCGAGACGATCATCTGCAACGGTATCGGGATGATCGCCGCCGGCAACGCGGTGGTCTTCAACGTCCACCCGCGGGCCAAGAAGACCAGCGCCTTCTGCGTCCAGCTGCTCAACGAGGCGATCGTCCGCGCCGGTGGGCCCGAGAACCTGCTGACGATGATCGCCGAGCCGACGATCGAGAGCGCCCAGGCGCTGATGAAGCACAAGGGGATCCGCCTGGTGGTCGTCACCGGGGGACCGGGCGTCGTCGCCGAGGCGATGCGCTCGGGCAAGAAGGTGATCGCCGCCGGCCCAGGGAATCCGCCGGCGGTCGTCGACGAGACCGCCGACCTCGAGCAGGCGGCGGCCGGCATCGTCGCCGGCATCTCGCTCGACAACAACATCATCTGCACCGACGAGAAGGAGATCATCGCGGTCGCGGCGATCGCCGATCGGCTCAAGGGGCTGATGCTCAAGCACGGCGCCTACGAGATGACGCCGGCCGAGGCCGAGCGGATGGTCAAGCTGGTGACCGAGAACGGGCACACCAACGGCAAGACCGTCGGGCAGGACGCCGACAAGCTCCTGCGCGAGATCGGCGTCAACCCGCCGCCGGGGACGATGCTCGCCTTCGCTGAGGTGCCCGAGGATCACCCGTTCGTCCAGATCGAGCTTCTGACGCCGGTCACGGGCCTGGTGCGGGTCGCCGACGCAGAACAGGCCATCGCCGCGGCGGTGCGCTGTGAGCAGGGCTGCGGCCACTCGGCCTCGATGTACTCGAAGAACATCGAGAACCTGCACACGATGGCCTCGACGATCAACACGTCGATCTTCACCAAGAACGCGCCGACCTACTCGGGGCTGGGCATGGGGGGAGAGGGGTACACCTCCTTCACCATCGCCAGCCCCACCGGCGAGGGCCTGACCAACGCCCGGCACTTCTCACGGGTGCGGCGTTGCACGTTGAAAGAGTACTTCCGCATCGTCTGAAGCGGAGCTGGTCGACCACGGGAGGCGCGCTATGCGAGGTGATTGGCTCGTTCTCGGCCTGTTGGGCGTTGTGGCGACCACGGGCGGCTGTGCCTTGTTCGGTGCGCAGGGGGGGCCGGTGATCGGCCAGCCGGACTGGATCGCGCGCGGCACCGGCCTGGTGCTCGACGGGACCGAGCGACAGTTCGTCGGTGTCGGTCAGGCGCGCGACAAGCTGCGCCTGCCGCTGCTCAAGCAGGTGGCGCAGAAGAAGGCGACGACGGCGCTCGAGGCGCCGGTCAAGGCCTTCCTCAAGGCGCTGGCCGGGCCCTGGCTCCAGACGCTCGACCAGAAGTTCCTCAAGGAGCCCGACTCGCCGCCGATCGTGATGCTCGACAAGCTGCTCGAGCGGTGCGTCAAGCTCGGCGCAATCGACGAGGTCTACGTCGAGGGCGAGGGGGACGCGGTCTTCGCGCTGGCCCGCCTCGACCTGATGGCGGTGGTCATGGAGATGCAGGCCAGCGGCGACGTCGAGCCGCTGCTCACCTTCATGGCCGAGCAGGGGGTCGATCCGAACGCCGTCTTCGACGCGGTCGCCGCCGGGCCGCCGCCGGCGCCGCCGGCGGAGGAGAAGCCGGCGGAGGAGAAGCCGGCCGAGGAGAAGCCGGCCGACAAGGCCGAAGCGCCGGTCGGCGAGGGAGCACCGCCCGCGGCCGCCGCGGCCCCCGAGGACGCCGCGCCGGTCGAGGCGAAGCCGAAAGGCAAGGGCAAGGGCAAGCGCTGAGCGGCGTCCGGCTCACCCCGGCTCGAAGCAGGCGGCCAGCCTGAGCAGGTAGCCGGTGTCGCCGCCGAGGCGGGCCCGCGCGCGCAGCACGCGGCTCAGGCGCAGGTGGGTGATGAGCTCGTCGACCTCGGCGTCGGTGGTCTCGACGCTCGCCAGCGGCCCGCCAGCCCCGATCTGCACCTCGGTGCGGGACTGGTCCCCAGCGTCGTCCTCGTAGCCGATCACCACGCGGCCGGGCAGGGCGGCGACGCGCTCGAGGAACGGGCCGAGTCGAGGGCTGGTCAACGCGCGCTGGATCTGCGCCGGCAACGACGCCGCCAGCCCGTCGAGCCGGCGGAGCAGGCGGGGCATCAGGTCGGTGGAGCCAGCGCGGAAGGCCTCGCCGTCGAAGGTGAACCAGGCGGTGGCCGGACCGTCGCCGGGGGCGACGGTGATCTCTGGGCCGGCGACGGTCAGGCGCAGGCTCTCGGGCGGTGCGCCGAGCAGGCGCACACCGACGGTGAACGGCGGGGCGGTGTAGGCCAGCCCACCGCACAGCGCCCGCCAGAGCTCGGGCAGGTAGCGGCCGTAGAAGTCGACGAACGAAGAGCGGGCTGGGGGACGCGGCAGCATCGCTCAACCGGGCGCCGGGCGGGAGAAGCCGTGCAGCGCGCAGTAGCGGTCGAGCCGCTCGTCGATCGCGGCGCGGGTCAGGTGCCGCAGGCCCTCGGTGCTGAAGTCCTCGACGCTGAACGAGGCCATCACCGTGCCGAGGACCATCGCGTCGCGCAGCGCTGCCGCGTCGAGGCGCGGCTGCGCGGCGAGGTAGCCCATCATGCCGCCGGCGAACGAGTCGCCGGCGCCGGTCGGGTCGAGGACACGCGCCACCGGGAAGGCGGGGGTCACCAGGATCCCGTCGTCGTCGTAGAGCTTGGCGCCCTGCTCGCCGAGCTTGATCACCACGACGCGCGGCCCGAGCGCGCGCACCTCGGTCGCGGCGCGGTCGAGGTCGTCGACCCCGGCCAGCTCGCGCGCCTCGCTGTCGTTGACGAGCAGCAGGTCGACCCGCCGCAGCGTGCGCAGCAGGGCGGCGCGGTCGCCCGCGATCCAGAAGTTCATCGTGTCGCAGGCGACGCAGCGCGGCGCGGTCAGCTGCTCGAGGACCTCGAGCTGCAGGGTCGGGTCGAAGTTGCCGAGCACCGCGAACGGCGTGCTGCGGTAGGTCGGTGGTAGGCGGGGACGGAACTCGGCCAGCACGTTGAGCTGGGTCTCCAACGTGTGGCGGATGTTCATGTTCAGCTCATAGACCCCGCGCCAGCGGAAGGTGCGGCCGGCGGCGCGCGCCACGCCGGTGGTGTCGATGCCGCGCTGACCGAAGTCGGTGAGGTGAGCTTCGGCGAAGTCCTCGCCGATGATGCCGACCATCTGCACCGGACCGAAGTAGGCGGCGGCGGTCGCCGCGTAGCTGGCCGAGCCGCCGAGGATCTCGTCCCGCTCGCCGTGCGGCGTCTTGACCGAATCGAAGGCGAGCGTTCCAACGACCAGCAACGGCATGACGGTCCTCGTCGGCTCAGGGGGCGGGGGAGGGAGGGGGGGGCTCACCGGAGACCTCGAAGAAGACCTTGCGGATCTTGGGCGAGACGAGCACCGGGTCGAGCATGGCCTTGGGATCGAGCTCCAGCCACTTGCGGAAGTAGTCGCGGGCGGCAGCGTTGTCGCCGAAGGCGACGGCGCAGAAGCCGAGGTGCCGGATCAGCTCGGCGGCCTCGGCGCCGGTGAACGGGTTCTGCTCGAGCAGCTTCTCGAGCGCTGGGCAGGCGGTCTGGTACTCGCCGGCCGCGTAGTCGGTGATCGCCTGAGTGAGCGCGGCGTGCGTCTCGGCTGCGCTGGGCTGCGCGACGACGGCGGGGGTCGGTGCCGCGTCGG
>JBFYZW010000703.1:0-6535 GCA_041309305.1 Deltaproteobacteria bacterium
CCGACGCCGACGGGCTCGACGACTGGCTCGAGACCGATGGCGGCGACGCCATCGACACCGACGGCGACACGGTGCTCGACGCGCGCGACCTCGACAGCGACGCGGACGGCATCCCCGACGCCGTCGAGGCCGACCTCGACACCGACGCCGACACCCTCCCCGACTTCCGCGACCTCGACAGCGATGCGGACGGCATCCCCGACGCCGTCGAGGGCGCTGGCGACACCGACGCCGACACCCTCCCCGACTTCCGCGACCTCGACAGCGATGCGGACGGCGTCCCCGACGCGGTCGAAGGCACCAGCGATGACGACTGCGACGGCCTGGCGAACTACCTCGACGCCGTCCACACCCCGGAGGCCTGCGCGTCGCCGCCCCCGCAGCCGCCGCCCCCTCGACCGCAGCCCGAAGCGTCGGGTTGCGGCTGCGGCGCCGCCCCGAGATCAACCGGCGACGCCGCTCTTGTGTTGGTCGCCGGCGTCGCGGCCCTCGGGGTGCAACGGCGACGACGACGCGCCCGCTCCTGATCGTCTTCGGCCTGACTGCGGCCGCCGCTGGGCCCTGCCGTCAGCTGCCAATCGTCACTCTGTCGCCGCGGCGAGGCTTGTCAGTCCGCGGTCAGACGGCTATTGAGCCGGCCAGCTTGGTGATCCCTTCGACCAGGAGTCGTCCGTGTTGCCCTCCTCTTCGCTTCCCTCGCTGGCGCTCAGGTGCGCTCGGCTCACGGCCATCGTCGCCCTCACGACGCTATCGGCGCAGGCCGTCCGCGCCGCCGAGCCGAGACGCTTGACCCTCGACGCGTGCCTGGCCCTCGCCGCGGCCGAGAACCCGGACGCCGAGCAGGCGGCGCTCGAGGTCGAGGCGGCCCAGGCGAGCAAGTACGGCGCGCTCGGGGCCTTCGGTCCCAAGGTCAAGCTCGAGGGCAGCTACCTGCGCTGGGACGACGAGCTCAACCTCGAGTTCGACCTGTCCGGCCTCGGCCTGCCCTTTCCGATCGAGTTCCCACCGACGGTCATCCGCGAGCGCACCACCACGTCGCTGACCGCATCGGTCATCCAGCCGGTGACCTCATTGTGGACCATCGTCGAGGCCTATCGGCTGAGGAGCCTCGGCCTCGACGTCGCCACCGTCAAACAGGAGCAGAGCCGGCGCGAGATCACCTTCCAGGTCACCGAGGCCTTCTACCGCGCGCTGCAGGCCGACGCGCTGGCGACGATCGCCGCCAAGTCGGTCGAGCAGATCGAGGCCCAGGTGCGCCGAGCGCGCGCCTTCCTCGCCCAGGGGATGGTCGGTGAGAACGACGTGCTGCGCGCCGAGCTCGGCCTGGCCGCGGCGCGGCAGCGGGCGATCCAGGCCACCGGCGGGGCGGCGCTGGCCAAGGGCCGGCTGGCGACGCTGCTCGGCCTGGCGGTGGAGACGCCCCTCGAGCTGGTCGCCGACGTCTGCCCTATCACGCCGACGCCGCTGCCTGACGCGAGCACGGTGGCCGAGGCGAGCCTCACTCATCGCGCCGAGCTCGAGGAGCTGCGCCTGCGCGCCGCCCAGGCGCGCGGCGCCAAGCGGCTGGCGATCTCCCGCCTGCTGCCGCAGGTCGCCGCGGTCGGCAGCTACGCCTACAACACCGGCACCGAGTTTCAGCCCGAACGCGCCTGGTACGTCGGCGGTGTCCTGTCGTGGGACGTCTGGGAGTGGGGCTCGAGCTACTTCGGCATCGACGAGGCGAGCGTCCGCGCTCGCCAGGCAGAGCACGCCCAGGGCAAGGTGGAGAACCTCCTGCAGCTCGAGGCGCACAGCGCGCTGGTCACCCTGACCGCGGCCACCGAGGCGCTCGCGGTCGCCGAGCGCGCGGTGACCCAGGCCGAGGAGAACTTTCGCCTGGAGAACAAACGCTACGAGGCAGCCGCCAGCACCACCTTCGACGTGCTCGACGCCGAGACGCTGCTAACCACCGCGCGCGCCCAGCAGCAGACGGCGCGCTATGACTACCTGATCGCCCGCGCCGCGCTGACCCGCGTCAGCGGGCTGTGACCGAGCAGTGAACCCGATGAGGACCCCGATGCACCAACGTGGCCTGTTGTTGTTCGCCCTGCCCCTGTGCGCCTGCGCCGCCAAGGCGGAGCTGCCGGCCGCACCGCCAACGACGTCCCCGACTGCGACACCGCCCACCGCGGCCTTGGTCGAGCCCGCCGGCAGCCCGACGTCGCCGCTCGTCGGCACCAGCTTGCCAATGTTGACCGGCACCACCGAGCCGCACCGCCGCGCGACGATGGCGGCGCGCGTCGGCGGCGTCGTCGCCAAGGTCCACGTACGCGAGGGGGACCGGGTGCGCGCCGGGCAGGCCCTGGTGGCGCTCGACGGCGAGGACTTTGCCTTGCGCGTCGCGCAGGCGACCGCCGGGCTCGACGGCGCGAAGGCGGCCTACGACGCCACCGCGCTCGAGTGGGAGCGGATCAAGAAGCTGCGCGCCGACAAGGCGGTCCCCGAGAGCCAGGCCGACCTGCTCAACGCCAAGTACGAGGGCGCCAAGGCGCAGCTCGCCGCCGCCGAGGCGATGGCGGCCATGGCCAGGAAGGCGGCGCGCGACGCGGTACTGACCGCGCCGTTCGCGGGCCTGGTGACCCGGCGCTTCGTCAACGAGGGCGAGTTCGCCACCGCGATGCCGCCGACGATGCTGGTGACCCTCGAGGAGACCGACCCGCTCGACCTGCGCATTTCGCTGCCGGCGACCGAGATGCAGCGCGTGGCCGTCGGCGATCGGGTCGAGATCCGCTTCGCCGGTCGCGACGACAAGCTCACCGCGTCGATCGCGCGCCTGGTCACCGCGATGGACGCGCGCACCCGCACCTTCGCGGCGATCGTCGAGCTGCCCAACGCATCCCACGCGCTCTGGTCGGGCATGTTTGCCGAGGTGCGCCTGCTGCCCGCCGACCAGGGCCAGCCGAAGGCGCAGGCCGCCGCGGAGCCCCAGCCATGAAGCTGGCCGATGTCTCGATCCGCCGCCCGGTGCTGGCGACGGTGATGGTCGGCAGCCTGGCGGTCTTCGGCGCCTGGGCCTACCCCGGCGTCGGCGTCGACCTGTTCCCCGAGGTCGAGTTCCCGGTGGTTGTGGTCACCGCGGTCTACCCGGGCGCCGACCCGGAGACCATCGAGTCGAAGGTCGTCCTCAAGCTCGAGGAGGCGGTCAGCACGATCAACGGCCTGAAGATGCTCCGCTCGACCAGCATGGAGAACGTTGGCCTGATCGTCATGCAGTTCCAGCTCGAGCGCGACGCCGACCAGGTGGTCCAGGACGTGCGCGACAAGGTCGCCGGCGTGCAGCGCCAGCTGCCCGGCGACCTCGAGCCGCCGGTGGTCCAGCGCTTTGACGTCAACGCCGCACCGGTCATCGCCGCGGCGGTCTCCGGTCCGCTGCCCAACCGCGAGCTGACGCGCCTGGCCGAGGAACAGCTCAAGGAGCGCCTGCAATCCCTGAGCGGTGTCGGCGGCGTCGAGCTGGTCGGCGGTCGCGAGCGCCAGTTTCACGTCTGGCTCGATCCCCAGCGCCTCGACGCCTACGGCCTCGCCGCCACCGACGTCTACATGGCGCTCGCCGCGCAGAACATCGAGATCCCCGGCGGGCGGCTCGACATCGGCGACAACGAGGTCGCGGTCAAGACGCTGGGTCAGGTCCACGACGCCGCCGGGCTCGAGCGGCTGGTCTTGACCTCGGCGATGGGCGCGCCGATCCGCCTCGCGGACGTGGCGCGGATCGAAGACGGTGAGGAGGAGGCACGCTCGCACACCTCGCTCAACGGACAGAGCGCCATCGGCCTGATCGTCCGCAAGCAGTCGGGCGCCAACACCGTCGCGGTGGCCGACGCGGTCCGCGACGAACTCACCCGCCTGGCTGCGAGGCTGCCCGCCGGCGTCGCGGTGGCGGTGCCGGTCGACAACTCGACCTTCATCCGCAACACCATCCACGACGTGCAGTTCGACCTGCTCTATGGCGGCCTGCTCGCCATCCTGATCATCTTCTTCTTCCTCCACGACTGGCGCGCGACCTTGATCAGCGCGCTGGCGCTACCGATCTCGGTCGTCGCCACCTTCGCCTTCATCCGCGCGATGGGCTTCACCTTCAACCTGCTGACCATGCTCGCCCTGTCGCTCTCGATCGGCATCCTGATCGACGACGCGATCGTCGTGATCGAGAACATCCACCGCCACCTGCGGCTCGGCAAGCCGGCGGCGCGGGCCGCCGGGGAAGGCACCGGGGAGATCGGCCTGGCGGTGATGGCGACCACCGCCTCGATCGTCGCCGTCTTCGTCCCGGTCGCCTTCATGCAAGGGATGATCGGCCGCTTCTTCCTCCAGTTCGGTCTCACAGTCGCCTTCGCCGTCTCGGTCTCGCTGTTCGTCGCCTTCACGCTCACCCCGATGCTCGCCGGTCGGTTGCTACGCGAGCAGCATCAGACGAGCCGCTGGAGCCAGCGCATCGACGGCTGGCTGGCGGGCCTGGACGGCGCCTACCGGCGGATCCTCGGCTGGGCGCTCGACCACCGCGGCGCGACGGTCGGCGTCGCGGCGGCGGTCTTCGCCGTCAGCCTCGGCCTCGGCGCGCTGGTGCCGCAGGAGTTCATGCCCACCGAGGACCGCGGGCAGCTGATCGTCAAGCTCGAGCTGCCCGCCGGCACCGGCTTCGGCACCACCGTCGCCTACGCCGAGCAGGCCGCCGAGGAGTTGCGTGGTCTGCCCGGCGTCAGCGAGACCTTCGTGACCATCGGCGGCGGCGAGCAGCCCGAGATCAACCGGGCGGAGATCAACGTCAACCTGGTGGGCAAGAGCCGGCGCGCCTTCACGCAGACCGAGATGATCGCCTACGTCCGGCGCCACTTCGCCAATCGGCCGGGGGCCCTGTTCGCGGTCGAGCCGGTGCAGATCGTCGGCGGCGGCGGCGCGGCCTTCCGCGCCGCGATGGTCCAGTTCGCCATCTTCGGCCCCGACTACGACCAGCTCAACCGGTCCGCCGGCGAGTTGATCGCCTACCTGAAGGCGCAGGGCGGCTACGTCGACATCGACACCTCGTACCGCGGTGGCAAGCCCGAGCTGGCGTTACGCATCGATCGCGACCGGGCCGCCGACCTCGGCGTGCCACTGGCCAGCATCGGCATGACGGTGCGCAACCTGGTCGCGGGCGACAAGGCGACTGAGATCGCCACCGACGGTGACCGCTTCGACGTGCAGGTGCGCCTCGACGCCGGCTATCGGCGAGGCCCGGCCGATCTGCTCGGCCTCAAGGTCCGTGGTGGCACCGGCCAGCTCGTCCACCTCGCCAACCTGCTCGACGTGCAGCCGAGCGCCGGCGCGGCCAAGATCGAGCGCCAGGACCGCCAACGGCAGGTGACGCTCTTCGCCAACCTGAGCGGCAAGACCCTCGGCGAGGCGGTGGAGGAGATCGAGGGGTGGGCGACCACAAACCTTGGCGGGAGCCTCCACGGCAAGTTCGTCGGCATGGGCGAGATCATGAAGGAGTCGTTCGACAACCTGTGGGCGTCGCTGATCCTCGCGGTGATCATGGTCTTCCTCATCCTCGCGGCCCAGTTCGACAGCTTCCTCCACCCGTTGACGATCATGCTCTCGTTGCCACTGTCGATCGTCGGAGCCCTGGGCGCCCTGCTCATCGCCGGCGAGCCGCTCGGCATCATGGCGATGATCGGCGTCATCCTCTTGATGGGCCTGGTGACCAAGAACGCCATCCTGCTGGTCGACTACACCAACACGCTGCGCCGAACCGGCATGCCGACCCGCGAGGCGCTCGAGACCGCCGGTCCGGTGCGCCTCCGGCCGATCCTGATGACCACCGCGGCGATGATCTTCGGCATGATCCCCGTCGCGCTGGCTATCTCCGAGGGCGGCGAGATGCGCGCGCCGATGGCGGTGGCGGTGATCGGCGGCCTGATCACCTCGACGGTGCTGACCTTGATCGTCGTGCCGATCGCCTATGCGCTGGTCGACGACGCAGTCGTGGCGGTGCGCCGGTGGACGGGCGCTCGCTCGAACGCCCCACGCACATGACTCCCCTCGGCCCCCTCTCTCGCCTCGTCGCCGGGCTGGCGCTCCTCGTCGTCGTCACAGGGTGTCGCCCCGTTCGCGCCCCGGTCGGCCGCGTGGACGCGCCGGAGTCGATTCGGCGAGCGCCGGCTGGCCGGCTGGTGGCGATCGGCGATCTGCACGGCGATCTCGAGGCCACCCGCGCGGCGCTGCGGCTCGCCGGCGCCATCGACGAAGCCGATCGCTGGATCGGCGGCGAGCTGGTCGTGGTGCAGACCGGCGACGTCCTCGACCGTGGAGATCGCGAACGGGAGATCCTCGCCCTCTTCGCCCGCCTGCGCCGCGACGCCGCGGCGGCCGGCGGAGCCTTCTGGCCGCTGCTCGGTAACCACGAGCTCTTGAACGCGCAGGGCGACTTCGCCTACGTCAGCGCCGCCGGCCTGGACGCCTTCGCCGACCTGGCGGCGACCACCGACCCATCGTCGGCTCCCCCCGGCGTGGGCCCGGC
>JBFYZW010000704.1:0-3073 GCA_041309305.1 Deltaproteobacteria bacterium
CGACAACCTGGCCGGCGCCGATCGCCGGGCTGGTGGCGCTGATCTGGTAGTCGCCGCCGGCCAGGTTGTCGAGCTCGGGGTCCGCCTGGATGACGCCGCTCTGCTCGGCCGGCACGCCGCCCTGATACACCGGCCCGGTGAAGCCGGCGTTGTCGAGCGCGTACCAGAGGTTCCAGCCGAAGGTGTAGGTGCTCGGCTCAGTGTTGGCGCCGACGTTGACGTACGAGTAACCGTTCATCGCCGCGCTGTTGAGCACGACCAGGTTGTTGACGAAGTAGCCCGAGTGGCCGGGGCCGAGGGTGAGGTTCTCCTCCAGGATGCGGGCGACGTAGCCGCGCGGGTCGATCACCGTGTTGTTGGCGAAGACGCAGGTGTCGCAGCCGACGAAGGCCACCGGCGCGTTGCCGGAGCGCTCGAAGACGTTGGCGACGATCTGGATGCGGGCCCCCTCGTAGGCGGTGTCCTGCGGCCGGTAGTAGGCGGCGCCGGTCGAGCCGCCGGCGTTGACCGAGCGCTGCGGGATGTCGCTGAAGCGGTTGCCGTGGATGAGCACGTCGGCGCTGCCGCCTTTGGTCTGCACGCCGTTGGCCATCGGCGCGTGGAAAAAGTTGCCGGAGATGAAGCCGCGGTGGCAGCCGACCATGTCGATGATCTCGCCCTGGTTGCAGCCGGAGACGTCGCTGGCGAGGACCATGAAGTCGTCGATGCCCGACATCTTGATGCAGTCGCAGTTGCAGCCGTTGCCGGCGCCAGCGATGGTGAGGTTGCGCAGGATCAGGTGGTGGCCGGGGGTCGCGTAGCTGCCGCCGTCGTCGATGTTCAGTCCGTGCGGCTGGGCGTTCTGGATGGTGATTCCCTCGAGCACGACGTAGGCCGGATCGCTGAACGCGCCGCCCATCGCGCCGCCGGCGCAGTCGATCACCGCGCCGCCGCTGCCCTGCACCTTGATCGGCGCGCCCGGCTGCCCTTGCGGCGAGTGCGAGCCGATCGGCGGGTAGTTGCCGTCGGCGACCAGGATGAGCGTCCCGGCACCGGCGCGGGAGAGCGCGTAGCCGATGGTCGCGAACGGGGTGCCCTGGCTGCCGGCGGTCGGTGTGTCGCTGCCGCCCTCGGCGACGTAGAGCGTGGTCGAGAAGACCACCCCCTCGTCGAACGGGACCGGCAACGCGTCGTGGACCGGGCCGCCCGGATCGCCGGCGGCAGGATCACCGGCAGCCGGGTCGCCGACGGCAGGATCACCGGCAGCGGGATCACCGGCAGCGGGATCACCGGCGACAGGATCACCGGCCGTCGGGTCGCCGGCGCCGGGGTCGCCGGCCGCCGGATCGCCGGCGTTGCCGTCGCCGCCGCCCGGGTCGCCGATCTCGGCCCGGCAGCCGGCGAGGGACGAGACCAGAAGCGCGATCGTCAGCCAGCGGTGGTGCATGGGGCCTCGCAGGTCAATGGAGCTCGTCGTGACCGATGTCGACCCCGCCGCCGTTCGGCCGGATCTCGCCGTCGATGTCGTGCGTCGGCACGCCGCCGCCGATCGCCTTGCCGGCGTCGATCGCCGCCGAGCCGGCCACGAGCCGCGCCGCCGACTTCTCCCACTCGGCGACGCCCTCGCGCAGGCCGGGCAGCGCGGCGAGGTTGTGGCCGATCGTGTCGACGCCGGCGACGTCGTTCAGCTCGGTGTCGTCGTAGGTCAGCACGACCAGCTGCCCCTCGACGCGGACGTAGTCGGTGCCGCTGCCCAGCGCCCCCTCGATGAAGAACAGGTTGTGCTCCAGCGCCCGCAGCCGGCTCTCGTTGCCCGCCGAGTTGGCCTCCCACAGGCACCAGCGGTCGCCGAGGTCGTCGGCGTCGCCATCGGCGTGGACATAGAGGATGTTGTTGATCAGCTGCAGGCTGTTGGCGCCGATCTCGCTGAGCTGCACCGCGCGCTTCTTCAATACTCCGTCGGCGATCGGCGGCTCGGCGAGTCCAGGGAGGTAGTCGACGTCGATCAGGTTGTTGGCCAGCACGATCGCGTGGCCGCCGTGCTGCGCGTAGCCGATCACCCGGTCGCCCTTGGTCGCAGCCAGGACGTTGTTGACCACCAGCGTGAGAGCGTCGACCGGCGCTGGCGCGGCGCAAAGCTCCAGCGCGACGCAGGTGTTCGGCCGGCCGAAGCCCACGCCGCCGGTGTTCGGCGGCCGTGCGCAGGAGGCGCCGTTGCGGTCGAAGACCGCACCGATCGAGGCCTGCCGCGGCCCGAGCTCAGCGCCGCCGAACGCGGGGTTCGGCGGCAGGCCGTCGCGCACCGCGACCGCCGCCGGCACGACGGTCGGCGCCGGGCAGCTGTTCCCGTGGGTGACGACGCCGGCGCGCAGCTCGTTGCCCTCGACCAGCGCGCCGCTCGCGTCGACGAGCCACAGCCCGACCGCCGCCGGCGGCAGCGCGCGGGTGGCTGGATCCCACGAGTCGGTGGTGATGCCCCCGTAGACGCCGTTCAGGTCGTTGAGCGGTTGGCCGTTCCCGGTCACCTCGGCCTGCCGCGTGCCGACCAGCAACACGCCGGCGGCGACGTCGACCCCTTCGCCGGTGTCACCGGGGTTGGTGCAGCGCAGCGTCCCGCCGCCGCCGGTGATCACCGCGTTGTCGGCGATCGTCACCCGTGTCGAGCCGCCCGGCGTCACGGTGCCGTCACGCAGGAGCAGGCCGTCGGCGATACCGGCCGCCAGGCGGCCGGTGCCGCCGGTGTAGGCGTTGCCGATCGTCGCGTTGCCGGCGATGCGCACGCCGGCGGCGCGGCTCAGGCGAATCGCGACCGCGTCGATGGCCGCGCTCTCGGCGTAGATCGCGCCGTTCTCCTCGATGGTCGCGGCGACGCCGGCGGAGTTGCTCCCGGCCAGGTCGATCGCCACCGCCGAGCCGTCGCCGGAGCGGGCGCGGATCGCGGTGCAGCGCCGCACCTCCAACTCGGTCGCGGCGCCGGCGTCGAGGCCGCGGCAGGTGCCGTTGCAGTTGACCACCGACACCTCGGCGACGGCGTCGAGCGCGGCGCTGACCTCGCCGCCGCCGACGTTGCGCAGGCGGACGCCGGTGGCGTCGG
>JBFYZW010000705.1:0-8870 GCA_041309305.1 Deltaproteobacteria bacterium
CTCGGCGGCCGAGGCGGTGTGGTCCGACCCGGCGCCCGAGGCCGCGACATGGCGCGGCCAGGCGACGGCGCTGGCGATCGGCCCGGTGACCCGCGAGCGACTCACCGTGCTCGGCGCCACCCGGTTGGTCGAGGCCGACGCCCCGAACGACGACGCGGTGGTGAGCGCGCTCGCCGCGCTCGCTCGCGCCGCCGGCCGATGAGCCTGGGGCGCACACCGCGGTCCGGCGTGTCCAGGGGCAGCGGAGGATGATAGAGGAGAGGCACCACCAGGCGAAGGAGAGCAGCGATGAGCACCTACCCAATCACCCGGATGCGGCGGCTGCGCAAGAACGCCGGCGTGCGCCGGCTGGTGCGCGAGACACACCTGTCGAGTCGCGACTTCATCTACCCCTTGTTCGTTTGCCCGGGGCGCAACGTCGACAAGCCGATCGGCTCGATGCCGGGCGTGGCGCAATGGTCGGTGGACAAGCTGGTGCGCGAGGCGCCCGGTATCGCCGGCGACGACATCCCGGCGGTGATCCTGTTCGGCATCCCGGAGCAGAAGGACCCGATCGGCGCCGCCGCCTGGCGCGAGGACGGCATCGTGCAGCAGGCGTTGCGCGCGCTGAAGCGCGAGGTCCCGGAGTTGGTCGCAATCGTCGACCTGTGCTTCTGCGAGTACACCGACCACGGCCATTGCGGCGTGCTCAAGGACCAGGATCTGGACAACGACGCGACGCGCGCCAACCTGGGCAAACAGGCGGTGTCGCTCGCGCAGGCCGGCGCCGACGTCATCGCCCCGTCGGGGATGGTCGACGGCATGGTCAGTGGCATCCGCGCCGCGCTCGATGGCGCCGGTTTCATCGAGCTGCCGATCCTCTCCTATGCGGTCAAGTACGCCTCGTCGTTCTACGGCCCATTCCGCGACGCCGCCGAATCGGCGCCGGCCTTCGGCGATCGACGCTCGCACCAGATGGACCCGGGCAACGGCGACGAGGCGCTGCGCGAGGTGGCGCTCGACCTCGAGGAGGGCGCCGACATCGTGATGGTCAAGCCGGCGATGCCCTACCTCGACATCATCCGCCGGGTGAAGGAGCGCTTCGGCGTGCCGACCGCCGCCTATCAGGTCAGCGGCGAGTACAGCATGATCCTCGCCGCCGCCCAGAACGGCTGGATCGATCGCCGCCGCGCGATGCTCGAGTCGCTGACCTGCATCAAGCGCGCCGGCGCCGACATGATCCTGACCTACTTCGCGCGCGAGGCGGCGGCGGCGCTGCGCGGCCGGAGTTGAGTCGCCGCCGCGCCCGGAGAGCGGCGGCGGCTGACGGCCCCTTGCGCACATGGGCGGTCCGGACTATGTGACCCCCGACCTCACGATGGGGATCGCCCTGGGATCAGGCCGCCCTCCCCATCCCCTGACTTGCAGGCGTAGATGACCGTACGGCTGGACAACGTCTCGCAGCGGTATGGCCGGCGCTGGGCGCTGGTCCGGCTGTCGTTGGCGATCCCGCCCGAGCGCGCGGTCCTGCTCACCGGCGCGAACGGGGCCGGCAAGACGACGCTGCTGCGCGTCATCGCCACGGCGCTGCGGCCGACCCGCGGTGCGCTCAGCCTCTTCGGCCTGCCGGCGCACGAGAACCTGGAGGCGGTGCGCCCCCGGATCGGCTTGGTCACCCACCGCAGCCACCTGTACGAGGAGCTGTCGGCCCAGGAGAACCTGACCCTGGTCGCCCGACTGCAGGGGATCTCGGCCAGGGAGATCGGGGCGATCCTCGAGCGCGTCGGGCTCGGGCCGCGCGCCCACAGCGCGGTGCGCACCTTCTCGGCCGGGATGCAACGCCGGTTGTGCCTGGCCCGGGTGCTGTTGCGCGTTCCGGAGCTGGTGCTGCTCGACGAGCCGTTCGGCCAGCTCGATCCGGAGGGCCAGGTCCTGGTCGAGGAGCTGGTCCGGGAGCTGCGCGCCCGGCGCACGACGCTGGTGATCGCCACCCACGACGTCGACCGCGCCCGGCCACTGTGCGACCTGCACCTCCACCTCGAGCAGGGGCGCGTCCTCCGACCGCTCGAGCCGATCGGCGCGGCGCGCCACGAGGTGACCGCGTGAGCGGCGTCGCACAGGCCGCGAGCCCGTCGCTGTGGCGCGCGACCCTCGGCGTCCTCGCCAAGGACTTCCTGATCGAGTGGCGCGGGCGGGCGCGCGTCAACGCGACGGTCTTCTTCGCGATGATGACCCTGTTCGTCTTCTCGTTCGCCGTCGGCCCGGACGGCAACGTCCTGGCCCGCAACGCCGGCGGTTACCTGTGGCTGGCCATCCTGCTCGCCTCGGTCCTGGCGCTCGGTGAGTCGTTCCGCGTCGAGGCCGAGAACAACGCGCTCGAGGGGCTGCGCCTGCTGCCGATCTCGCCGCGCGCGCTGTTCCTCGGCAAGGCGTTGGCCAACACCGTGCTGCTGTTCGCGCTCGGGCTCCTGCTCGCGCCGATCGCCGTGGGCCTCTACGGCGCCGCGCTCGCCGGCAGCGCCTGGCACGGCCTCGGGGTGCTCGCCCTCGGCTGCGCGGCGATCAGCGCCCCGGGGACGGTCTACGCCGCGATCGCCGCGCAGGCGCGGGCGCGCGACGTTCTGCTGCCGCTCTTGCTCTTCCCGGTGCTCATCCCGGCGCTGGTCGGCGCGGTGAAGGCCACGGCGCTGGTCCTCGAGGGGGACCCGATGGGTCAGCTCGGCAGCTGGATCGTGCTGCTCGCCGCCTTCGACGTCATGTATTGGGCGATCGGCCTGGCCCTGTTCGGCCGGGTGATCGAGGAGTGAGCATGAGACGCGCCCTTCGCCTCGGCCTGCCGGCCGCCACCCTCGTCGCCTTGGCGCTCGGCAGCGCCCTCGGCCTCGCCTACGTGCCCGAGGAGCGGCACATGGGCGAGGTCTACCGCATCATGTTCGTGCACGTGCCCGCGGCCTGGATCGCGCTGCTCGCCTTCACGGTCACCTTCGTCGCCAGCCTGGTCTACCTGTTCAAGAGCTCCTACACCGCCGACGCGCTGGCCGAGGCCTCGGCCCACGTCGGCGTCTTCTTCGGCGCGCTGCTCATCGTGCTCGGGGCGATCTGGGGCAAGCCGACCTGGGGCGTCTGGTGGACCTGGGATCCCCGGCTGACCACCGCGGCGATCATGCTCTTCGCCTTCGCCGGCTACCTGGCGCTGCGCCGCTTCGTCGACGAGCCGGAGCGCCGCGCCACCTGGTCGGCGGTGGCCGGTGTGATCATCTTCGTCGACGTGCCGGTGGTCTGGTTCTCGGTCCGCTGGTGGGGCGGCCTGCACCAGATCCAGTCGAGCAAGGAGACCGTCGGCGCGATGATGGCGATGGCGCTGTGGGTCAATGCGGTCGCCTTCCTGCTCTTCTACCTCTGGATGCTGCGGCTGCGCTTCGTCGTCGCCCACCGCCGCCTGAGGGACGAGCTGGCCGAGCCGCCGGCGCTCGACGACACAGGAGCCTGACATGGATGGGAAGCTCATCGGCGGCTGGGAGTTCGTCTGGGCGGCGTACCTGATCACCTGGGTGAGCCTGCTCGCCTACGCCGGGCTCGCCCTCTGGCGCGAGCGCGCCGCGCGCGACGGGGACCAGCCGTGAAGCCCCAGACGCGCAAGGCCCTGCTCGCCGTCGGCGCGCTCGCCGTCGCCGCCGCGGCGCTCGGTGTCCTCGCCCTCGGCAACATCGAGGAGAACCTGGTCTACTACTGGACCCCTACCGACCTCTTGGCCAAGCAGACGTCGGTGCAGGACGCGACCATCCGGCTGGGCGGCATGGTCCAGAAGGAGTCGTTGGTCTGGAACGCCGAGACGCTCTCGCTGCGCTTCACGATGGGGGAGAAACCCGAGCCGGGCGGCCCGTCGGTGGTCGTCGTCTCGACCGGCGCGCCGCCACAGATGTTCCGCGAGGGGATCGGCTGCATCGTCGAGGGCCGGTTTGACGGGCAGATCTTCCACTCCGATCGTTTGATGGTCAAACACTCGAACGAGTACCGCCCGCCCGAGCCGGGCGAGGACCCACGCAAGAAGTACGAGACGCTGGTGCCCGAGCGCCCGGCGACGCATCCCAGTGGAGGCGGGCGGTGAACAGCATCCTCGGCCATCTCCTCGTCCACCTCGGCCTCGGCGCCGCAGGCTTCGGTCTGGTCCTCGGGCTCATCGCCGGCTTCCGCCAGAGCCCGCGCGGCCTGCGTTGGACCGAGATCGCGGCCTACGTCTTCTCGGCCGCGCTCATCCTCGCCAACCTGGTGATGATCTGGGCGCTCTTGAGCCACGACTTCTCGGTCTCGTACGTCGCCAAGGTCGGCAGCCGCTCGTCGCCGACCTGGGTCACCGTGGTCTCGCTCTGGTCGTCGCTCGAGGGCTCCCTGCTCTTCTGGGCCGGGGTGCTCGGCGCCTTCATCGCGCTGTTCACCATCTCGAGCCGCGGGCGCTTCCGCGACTACATGGCCTTCGCGCTGGCCATCTCGCTCGGCGTCGCCGCCTTCTTCACGCTGTTGCTCGCCGGGCCAGCCGACCCGTTCGCGCCGATCTCCCCCGTGCCCGCCGACGGCCCCGGCCCGAACCCGCTGTTGCAGAACCACCTCTTGATGGTGCTCCACCCGCCGGCGCTCTACCTCGGCTACGTCGGGCTGACCATCCCCTACGCGATCGCGATGGCCGCGGTGCTGCGCGGCAAGCTCGGCGAAGGGTGGCTCGTGCCGCTGCGCACCTGGACGCTCGGGCCGTGGATCCTCCTCACCGTCGGCATCATCCTCGGCGGCTGGTGGGCCTACGAGGTGCTCGGCTGGGGCGGCTACTGGGCCTGGGACCCGGTCGAAAACGCCTCCCTGCTGCCCTGGCTCGCGGCCACCGGCTACCTGCACTCGGCGATCGTGCACGAGCGCCGGCGGGTGCTCAAAGTCTGGACGCTCAGCCTGGTGGTCGTCGCCTTCCTACTCACGCTGCTCGGCACCTTCATGACCCGCAGCGGCATCTTCAACTCGGTCCACGCCTTCGCCCAGTCCGACATCGGGCCGGTCTTCCTCGCCTTCATCGCCGTCGCCCTGCTCTTCTCGCTCGGGGCGCTGGCCGGTCGCGGCCACCTGCTCGAGAGCGAAGGGCGGCTCGGTGGCGTCCTGTCGCGCGAGACCAGTTTCCTGCTCAACAATTTGGTGCTCCTGGTCTTCACCTTCACCGTGCTGCTCGGCACGATCTACCCGTTGCTCACCGAGGCGCTGCAGGGGCGCAAGGTCAGCGTCGGCGAGCCCTACTTCAACCAGATGGCCGCGCCGCTCGGCCTGATGCTGGTCTTCCTGATGGGCGTCGGCCCGGCGCTTCCCTGGGGGCGCGCCGATCTCCGGCGCCTGGCCGGCGGGCTCGGCCCCCCGGTCGCCGGGGCGCTGGTCACGTTGATCGCGACGCTGGCGCTCGGCCTGCGCGAGCCGCTGCCGCTGGCCACCTTCGCGCTGTCGGTCTTTGCGACCGTCGTCGCGCTGCGCGAGATCGGCGCGACGATCCTCGCGCACTGCCAGACGAGCGCCGGCGCCGCCGCCGTCCTCCAGCGCATGGCCCACAACCTGGTCGCCGGCCGGCGACGGATCGGCGGTCACGTCGTCCACCTGGGCGTGGTGATGATCGTCGTCGCGATCGCCGCCTCGAGCAGCTACAAGCAGGTCGGCGAGAGCGCGCTCGGCATCGGCCAGAGCCTGACGCTCGGCGACTTCAGGCTCACCTACCTGCGGACCGAGGGGCGCGAGGATCCGCACCGCTTCTCGGTCGCTGCACACCTGGCGTTGAGCCGCGGCGAGACGCCGCTCGGGGAGCTCGCCCCGCGCCTGAACTTCTACGCGACCCAGCGCGAGCCGGTCGGCGCACCGGCCGTCCGCGCCGTGCGCGGCCGGGACGTCTATGCCAGCCTCCTGTCGTTCGAGAACGACGGCAGCCAGGTGGTGATCAAGGCTTTCGTCAACCCGCTGGTCAGCTGGCTGTGGTGGAGCCTGCCCCTCCTCTGCGGCGGCACGCTGCTCGCCGCCTGGCCGCGCCGTCGCGCTCTGCCGGAGGTGAAGCGATGAAGTGGCGCAACGTGGCGATCGTCGCGGCGATCATCCTGCCGTTGCTGGTGCTCCTCGCCGTCAGCTTCCGCTTCGACCCGCGGGCGGTGCCCTCGGTGTTGGCCGGTCGCCCCGCGCCAGCGTGCGACCTGCGCACGCTCGAGGGCGAGGCGACCTCGCTCGCGGCGTTGCGCGGCAAGCCGGTGGTACTCAACTTCTGGTCGACCTGGTGTGTCCCCTGTGTCGCCGAGCACGCCCTGTTGCAACAGGCGGCGCGCAGCTGGGGGTCGCGCGTGCAGTTCGTCGGCGTGGTCTACCAGGACGAGCCGGAGGCGGCGCGCACCTACCTCGCCCGCCACGGCAGCGCCTATCTCCAGGTGCTCGACGACGGCTCGCGCTGCGCCATCGACTTCGGCGTCGCCGGCGTGCCGGAGACCTTCTTCATCGACGCCGCCGGCGTCGTCACCCACAAGCAGGTCGGGCCGGTCGACGCGGGGCTGCTCCGCCGGCACCTCGCCCCGCTCGGCGCTGGAGGTCCACCGTGAGCCTGACCCTGCCGCTCGTCGCGCTCTGCCTGGCGCAGGGCGAGTCCCAGGACCCGGCGCTCGTCGCCGAGAGAATCGGCAGCACGCTGCGCTGCCCGGTCTGCCAGGGGATGCCGATCGCCGAGTCGCCGTCGCAGATGGCGCAGGACATGATGAAGCGCGTCCGTGAGATGGCCGCCGAAGGCAAGAGCGAGGCGGAGATCGTCGACTACTTCGTCGGGCGGTACGGCGAGTGGGTCCAGCTCGACCCGCCGAAGCAGGGTATGAACCTGCTGCTCTGGATCCTGCCGGCCGGCGCGCTGCTCGCCGGCGGCGCCGCATTGCTGCTCCTCCTCCGCCGGCGCCGCCCGGTGCCGCCGGTCGCGCCGCCGAAGGTCGACGCCGAGCTCGTGGCCCGGATCCGCGACGAGGTCGAGCCATGAGCGGCGCGGCGGAGCTGTGGAGCTCGGGCCTGCTGTGGATCGCGATCGGCGCGCTCTTCGGCCTCGTCGTCGGCCTCTGGTCGACACGCCGCGACGCTGGTCAGGTCGACCCCTTCTCGGCGTTCGATGACGCCGCCGAGCGCCAGGCCCACCGGGTGGCGCTCCTGCGCGATCTCGAGGAGCAGAAGGGCAGCCTGCCGGCGGAGGTCTACGCCGCGCAGCGGCAGGAGTACGAGCTGCTCGCCGCCCAGGCCCTCGCCGAGCGCGAGAAGGCGCAGGCGAAGCTGGCCAAGCACCGCCCGCCGTCGGCGACCGGGCTGTGGGCGCGCCACCCGCAGCTGCGCGGGTTGGCCTGGGGCGCCGCGGCGGTGGCGACGCTCTGGTTGATCTGGACGGTGCTCTCCCGCTCGGCGACACCGCCGCCGCCCGCCCGCACCGCAGCGGCCTCGAGCCCCGAGCTCGAGGAGGTCGGCGCGCTGTTGCGCCGCGACCCGGCCAACCTCCCGGCCCTGATCCGCGGCGGCGAGCTCCTGCTCCGCGCCGGCCGCTTCGACGACGCGACCCCCTACCTCGACCGCGCCTTGCAGCTCGACCCGGAGCACCCGGCGGCGCTGACCAACTGGGCAGCGCTCCGCGCGGCGCGGGGTGATCTCGACGGCGCGGCCCGAATCCTCGACCGCGTCGTCGCCCGCCACCCGAACGAGCTCGAGGCCTGGTCGCTGCGCGGCATGGTGGCGATGCAGCGCGGCGACGACACGACGGCCAAGGCCAGCCTCACCGAGTTCGTCGCCCGCGCGCCCGACGGACCAGAGAAGGAGGGTGTGAAGGCGCTGCTCAACGCGCCGGCTCCGACCCTGGCGGCGGACGGCGGCGGCGTGGACGCGGCCGCGCTGTGGCAGGCGAAGTGCGCCTCGTGCCACGGCGACGCCGGTCGTGGTGACCCGCTGGCCGAGACCCGCGACCTGACCGCGCCGGCCTACCAGCGGCAGGTCGACGACGCCCACCTGCGCGAGAGCATCCGCGCCGGGCGGGGCGACGAGATGCCGGCGTTCGAGAACCTGAGCGCCGCCGAGCTCGACGCGTTGGTGAGGCTCCTCCGCGCCTGGGGCGGCCGGTGATCACCTGGTGGGCCATCACGCTGGCCACGGCCCAGCCCGCGCCGGGGTTCCGCTGCACCGACTGCCACCCGGCTGGCGTCGCCGAGCACCTGCGCGACTGGGACCACTCGCTGCACGCCACCGCCGGCGTCACCTGCGAGAGCTGCCACCCGCGGCCGAGCGCCGGCGCGCCGGCGAGCCACGTGCTCTGGTCCGATCAGCTGGCGGTCAGCGCGATGTGCGGCAGGTGTCACGACGAGGTCGCCGAGGTCTTCCGTCACAGCGCGCACGTCCGCGGCGCGATGCCGAGCGGGCGGAGGCCGACCTGCGTCGATTGCCACGACGCCGCCGGCGGGCGCGTCCTGGCCGAGGAGGCCTTCGCCGAGCGCTGCGGCGCCTGCCACGCCGCCGGTGACAGCCAGCGCGCCGGCAGCACCGCGGCGCGCGGGCTCGCCGTCCTGCACGACCTGCGTCGCCTGAGCCTGGCGCGGGCGCTGGTCGAGGACGCGCTGCTACGCCATCAACGCCAGGGCGGCGACGCCAGCGCCGGTCTGGCGCGCCTGCACGAGGTGACCGCCGACCTGCGCGACATCGCGCAGGAGTGGCACCGCTTCGATCTCGACGCCGCGCAGCGTCGCTCCCGTCGGGCGCTCGCCGCCCTGACCGCTCTGCACCGCCGCCTGGAGGAGGAGCAGCCGTGACCCGCGCCGCCGGCCCCAGGTGGCGTGTCGCCCTCCTGGTCGGCGCCCTGGCCGGCGCCGCGTGCGAGCGCA
>JBFYZW010000706.1:0-3185 GCA_041309305.1 Deltaproteobacteria bacterium
GGCGCGGGCGGTCAGCGCCGCCTGGGGCCTGACCCGCGCGCTGCGCGGCCGCTGGCGCGATCCCGACGCCTGAGCGCCGCTCGCCGAGCTACGCCTCGGGGCACGAGCCGGCCTAAGGGTCGCGGTCGAACAAGCGCACGCCGGTGACTCCGTTGCCGGCCGGCACCAGGCAGTCGCGCGCCAGCGGCCCGTCGCCCTGGAAGCTGCCGGCGTGGGGCGCGAAGGTGCACTCCTCGTCCGACTCGCACAGGCCGTCGTCGTCGCCGCGACCGTCGAGGATGTTCTCGATCGCGTGGCGGAGGAAAGTGTTCGGGCTGCTCAGTCGGTCGGTGACCACGTTCTCGGCCACCGTCGCGTTCGCCTCGGCCGGGCAGCTGCCGTCGGTCGGGAAGACGCCGAAGGCGTGGCGCAGCACCGTGTCGCTGGTGCGCGGGCGCAGGTCGTAGATCCGGCAGGTGTCTCCCGCCTGGCACTCATCCCGCCGGCCGTCGTGCGCGAACGGGTCGCTGGCCACCGCCCCCTCGGCCAACCCCTCGTCACCCCAGTAACGGTGGAAGGTCTCGAACGCAAACCAGTCGCCGATGCTCGTGTAATCGCACACGCCGAGCAGGTCCGAGTCGTTTTCCTGGTCGTCGGCGCGCACCACCCCCTCGAGTGAGTCGAACGCGTCGAAGCTGGTGTCGCCGACCAGCGTCAGCGCCGGCCCGTACTGGCAGGCGCCGTTGAGCTCGACGTTGGTCGCCCCGCCGCTGACCGAGCACTGCACGCCCGCCTCGTTGGCGCTGGCGCGCAGGGTCCCACGCACCTCGACCCCGTCGACGCCCGTGGCCACGGTGATGCCGGTGCCCTGGTTGCGGTAGGCGGTCAGATCCCAGACCGCGTACCGGTTGCCCTGCTGTATCCATAAGCCGGGCTCGTCCTCGTTGTTGTAGGCCAGCAGGTTGACCAGCGTCACGTCGCTGATCCCGCCGCTGCCAGTGAAAACCGCACCGCCGGCGGCGTTGTTCGCCGAGGTGAAGTGAGCGACCGTCAGGCCCGCAACGATCGGACAGGCGGCGGTCGCGGTGTCGACGCTGAGCCCGTGGTACTGGTTGTTGCCGGCGCTCAGCTCGACCAGAACGTTGTCGGCCAGCTGCTGCGGACAGGCGCCGGCGAGCACCTGCGTGCCCCAGTTGCCGTAGGCGTTGGTGGTGGTCATTCGGACCAGGTGGTTGCGACTCGCGGCGCCGGTGAGCAGCAGGTTGATCGCGCCGTCGTTGGCCTTCACCTCGTAGAAGAGGCTCCCGCTGGTGGTGCCGGACAGCTTCACGGTGTGGCTGCTCGCGGCGCGGAAGCGCGAGCGGGAGACGGTGACCGCGCGCGTGTCGGCGAGCGACAGCGCCCGGCTGCCGCTCTTTTGCAGCTCGGTCTCGTGCACGCGCGCGAACGGGGTGCCGATGAGCAGCAACCCCTCGGGCGGGAGCGGCGCTGTGGCGCGGGTGGTCACCTCGAGCCAGGCGAACGGGTGGTCACCGACGCAGACGAAGGCCTGGGTCATGCCGGCGCCGACCGCGAGCCCGGCCTGGTTGGTGCAGTCGTTGACACCGCGGCCGGAGTAGCCGAGCGCCGCGCTGCCGAGCGTCACCACCGCGACCCGCGCGGCGGCGACGACATAGCCGCTGGTCGTCTGGTCGGCGGCGGCGACGTAGATCGTCCCGGCGGCGTCGAGCGCGCGCATCGGGTCGCCGGCCCCGGGGTTGGCGGGCAGGGGCTGGATCGGGTTGCTCCACCAGACCGCGCTCGGATCGCTCGCCGCGACCGGCCCGGCGCAGCCCTCCCGCTCGATGACCACGCCGTTGGCGCGCCAAGCGCCGCCGGCGCCGTCGATGAGGTCAGCGAGCCCCTTGCCGGGGGCGAACCCCTGCGAGACGAAGCGCACCCCACCCGCGGTGCCGTAGCAGCGCCAGACGAACGCGTCGAGCAGATCGCGCACCGAGAGCCCCGCGCACGAGGGCGGATCGATCGTCAGCTCAACCCGGCGGCGCTCGCCGCCGTGGAAGCACGCGGCGTGATCCGCCTCCGAGCCGAGGCAGGCGACGTCCGGCTGCGTGTCGGCATTCGAGGTCGCCCCGTACGGCTCGGTCACCGCGACGTAGCTGTTCCAGTCGGCGCCGGCGAGCGGGTAATGCGGCGCGACCGTGGCCGGCGACGGGACCGCCGGGCAGAGGATCGGGGCCGGGTCGCCGGGCGGGACGGAGTCCCCCGACGGCGCGGCGCCATCCGCGCCGGCCGGGCCGGGCCCCGGATCGCCAACGGGCGACGCCCGCGTAACCTCGTAGCCGGCGCGACCGGTGCAACCGGCGGCGAGCTGCGCGGCGAGGACGACCACCCCGAGGCGCACGACGTGCAGCGGCATCTCGACCTCTCTCACCCACCGTAGGCAACGGCCCTCGCGCTGTCAATCGCGGCGCCGAGACACACCATCGTGCCCCGCGCGGTTCCCGCCGCGTCGCCGCGGGTATAGAGTGCCGGGATGCCCCAGATCATCCTCGGCCTGAACAGCGCCTATCACGAGCCGGCGGCCTGCCTGCTGGTCGACGGTCAGCTCGTCGCCTTCGCCGAGGAGGAGCGGTTCAACCGCATCCGCCACGGCAAGAAGGCAACCCTGCACTCGGCCGACCAGCTGCCCGAGGCGGCGATCAAGTTCTGCCTCCGGCGCGCCGGCGTCGGCTGGAAGGACCTGACCGCGATCGGCTACTCGCTCGAGCCCGAGGCGCGCCGCAGGCTCAACCTCGGCCTTCCCGACGCCGGCCGGGTCACCGCCGGCGAATGGGGCACCGAGGAGGGCGAGCAGGCGTTCTACGCCAGCAACCAGCGCGCGGCGGCGAAGCTGCGCGAGCGCGCGCCGCAGGCGGCCTTCCACTTCCTGCCCCACCACCTGTGCCATTCCGCGTCGGCCTTCCTCGCCTCGCCGTATCGCCGGGCGGCGATCCTGATCGTCGACGGCATCGGCGAGCTGGGCAGCACCTGGCTCGGGGTCGGCGACGGCACCGAGGTTCGGGAGCTCTGGACGATCGATTACCCGCACTCGCTCGGCTTCGTCTGGGAGCGCTTCTCGGAGCTGCTCGGCCTGGACATCTACACCGGCCCGGGCAAGCTGATGGGCTACGCCTGCACCACGGACCCACACGGCGAGCTGAGCGGCC
>JBFYZW010000707.1:0-2668 GCA_041309305.1 Deltaproteobacteria bacterium
GCGACGACGACGAGCCGCCGACGACGCCGCACAAGCCTGGCGCTTGCGGCTGCACCGGCGCCGGTGAGCTGGCGCCGCTCCTTCTCCCCCTGCTGCTCGGCCTCTCCGGCCGCGCGCGCCGCCGGCGCACCGCCTGACCCGCGCGTAGACCGCTCTGCCCACCTCACCCGGCGCCGGTGGACTCGACTCGCCGCCAGGCGAGGGGGCGACCGGCCGGCCCTGCCCCGCAACCGCCCAGAAGTGCGAGACTATGCCGGCGCGTGACCGCGTCCGAACGCGTGGCCTGGTGTGTGCAAGTGTGGGGGAGAAGACCGCGGCCTGGTCACCCGCAGCAGACTAACAATGAGCGCCGCGGCCGGAGGAGAACCACCATGTCCCGACCCATCGCTCCCAGATCTACCCTGCTGGCCGCCGCCGGCGCGGCGCTGCTTACCGCCTGCGCGGCCGAGGTCGACATCGACCAGGCGTCGCTGCGCCGCGAGGGGCTGACCGGCGAGCGCGCCGCCGAGCTGAAGACGGCCGCCGCCTACCGCGGCATCCTCGGCCGCGCGCCCGACGACGACGGGCTCGCCCACCACGCGGGCCTGCTGGCCGACGGCCACGCGACGCTGGTCGTCACCCAGGGCCTCTTCGTCAGCGCCGAGTTCGCCGAGCGGCGCGGTCACCTCGACGCCGCGGCGCTCGCCGACGCGCTCTACCAGGGCATCCTGCGCCGCGCCGCCGACCCGGACGGACGCACGGCGACGATCGACGCCATCGAGACCGGCCGGCGCGCCGAGCGCGCGGCGGCGATGCTCGACAGCGCCGAGTTCGTCGAGCGCTTCCTCGACGGCAGCGACCCGCTCGCCGGCGAGCCCGCCGGCGCCGACGCGGCGGAGATCGACGCCGCCTCGCTGCCGGACACGCTCGCCTGCGGCGCGAGCTTCGGCGCCTCGGTCCGGGTGCGCAACAGCGGCAGCGCCACCTGGACCGCCGACCTCTACAAGCTCGGCGCCGACGGCGACAGCGATCCGCTCTACACCCGCGACACGCGCGTGCTGCTCGCCCCGGGGACCCGGGTCGCGCCGGGCGAGACCGCGGTCTTCTCCTTCACGCTCCAGGCGCCGGCGACGCCGGGCACCTACGTCACCGACTGGCGGATGGTGCACGAGCACGTCGCCTGGTTCGGCGAGACGGTGCGCCGGCAGGTGACCGTCGCCTGCGCCGGGCCCCCCGGCCCGAGCGACCTGCCGCCGCCCGGCGTGCCGGTGAGCCCCGGCCTGCTGCTCCGCCAGGCCAACGCCCGCCTGCACCTGCTCGGCACCGGCGCGCCGTTCGACGCGTTCATGGCCGTGCAGTGCTGCCGCGAGGCGCCGGCCGAGGTGGGCAACTCCCGCTGGCCGCTGGCCTCGGAGAGCTGGATGGACTACGCCGGCCAGTACGGCGCCAACCTGTTCCACTTCCGCCTCGGGCCCTTCTTCGGCGACGCCGAGCACGAGAGCGAGTGGGCCGACGTCGGCGGCGCCTACCTGACCCCGGGCGGCGCGTTCAACCCGGCCTTCTGGGCCAAGGTACGCGCGCTGGTCTGGTACGCCTATCAGCGCGGCGCCTACGTCGAGGTCAACCCGATCGACACCTGGTACTGCAAGCATGCCCAGTGGGGCGACCAGGCGATGCCCTGGCCGAGCGAGGACGTCGAGGCCTGCGGCCGGCGCGCCTCCGCCGAGCAGGAGCGCTTCCTCCGCCACACCGTCGCCCAGCTCGGCTGCTTCCCGAACCTCATCTGGCTCGACGGCAACGAGGTCGATCAGATCTCCGGCTACTCGCCGACCTGGACGCAGTGGGTGCAGAGCGTCGTCCGCGACGAGGAGGTGCGCTCGGGTTGCGGCTTCGTCCACCTGTTCGGCACCAACGCCGCCGGCAACGCCAGCGCGGTCGGCAGCGTCGACTACGTCGCCACGCACGCGAAGGCACCGCTGCTCGAGCCGATCGGCGGCCGCTGGACGATCAACAACGAGCGCAACCCGGCCTTCACGCCCGACACCGAGGCGAGCTACTTCGCCCAGGCACGCGCCGCGGGCCTGGCCTGGGCCTTCTGGCGCGCCGGGATGAGCGAGGCCGAGATGGTCGACACCCTCAGCCAGTTCCGCGCCGTCGCGCAGGGCGGCGACGTCGGCTGCCACATCCCGGCGGACGACGCCGAGGGCTGGCGCTTCGTCGGGGCGGCGGCGAGCGTCCGCCCGTCGCAGACGCTCAGCTGGGTGCTGGCGGCCGAGGCGGCGGTCGGCGATCGCACCGGCCAGCCGCCCACCCAGACGCTGGCGCTCGTCGCCGCCGAGCTGCGGCGCATGGGCTATTGCGCCAGCGGGCCGTGGGGCGACGCGGTCGGCGTCCTCGCCCCCGACGGCACCTACGAGGAGATGCACTCGGTGGCCTACACCGACGGCGGCTACACCAGCGCGAGCCGCAAGTTCATCTCGCTGTGGGCGTTCGACCGCTGAGCAGCGCCGCGTAGAAGTCCACCGTCGCCGCCGCCTCGACCGCGAAGCTCCGCTCCCGGGCGACGCGCTCGCGGGCGGCGGCGCCGCGCGCCCGACCCTCACCGCGATCGGCGAGCCAGGCCGCAAGGCCCGCGGCGATGGTCGCCGGCCTCCGGTCGGCGAGCGGGTAGCCGACGCGAGCGTCGACC
>JBFYZW010000708.1:0-17006 GCA_041309305.1 Deltaproteobacteria bacterium
AGCAGACGACGGCTCACCCACAGCCGACGCTCCCGCGCCGACGATCGGCCCCGACTGGTTGCGCGGCACGCCGCCGGCCGACCTCCCGGCGGCCGAGTGGGTCTTCGGCGCCGCGCTGCACGCCGACATCGAGGAGGCGCAGGCGCGCGCCGAGGTGGCGCTGGCGCTCGACGTCTGGGGGCCGCTCGCCGCGCGCCCGACCGCCCGCCCGCTCCCCTCGTTTACCTGCCCAAGGACGACGTGACCCGCACCGAGCTGGTGGCCGACGGCCAGACCGCGGTGCTGGTCGCCGTCCAGCGCCGCCTGCTCGGTGAGCGGATGCTCGCCTGGCTCGACCAGGCCGACGAGCAGGTCACCAGCCGGCGCCACCCCGACACTCCGGCCGGCCGCCTGGCCGCCGCGATCGCCGGCGCCGAGCTACGCATGCTCGAGGCGTTCACCTGCCGGCGCCTCACGGCGCTCGCCGCCGGCGAGTGCGGCCCGCCCGCGGGCGGCGACCACCCGTTCCTGGTCTTCGCCACCCAGCTCCGGCTCCAACCCCAGCTCGACGGCGGCGTGCCGCGGTTGCCCGGCCAGCCACCGCTCAGACCGGCCGGCGCCTGCCTGCGCCTGCAGAGCGCGCGCGGCGAACCGGTCCCCTGGCCCGACGTCGTGCTGCGCTTCGACGCCCCGGCCGGCGTCCTCGCCGGCAGCGAGGCGACCACCGGTCCGGACGGCTGCGCCACCGTCCCCTTCGCCGCGCTGCCCGCCGACGACCTGCGCATCGTCGTGCGCGTCGCCTCCGAGCCGCTGGTCGGCGAGTTGGCCGCGGATTTTCCCGACGTCACCTGCGAGCTCCGGCTGCGCACCGTGACGACGCGCTCCGCCCGCGTTGCGGTGCACATCTTCGAGCACGTCCTCGGCCGACCGACGCGCGAGGCGGTCACCGGCGAGACGACGGTGGCAGCGCTGCGCCGGCTCGGCTACGCCAACAGCGCGCTGCTCGACCCCGGCCTCGCCGCCCTGCTCGCGCCGGCGAAGAGCGGCGCGGTCGAGGAGGCGATCGACGCCTTGCGCAGCCGCGCCGCCGGCGCCGCCGACATCCTCGTGCTCGGCGAGATCCACTCCGACTTCTTGAGCCGCGCGATCGGCCGCACGCTGTGGCACGAGGCCACCCTGGCGGTCCGGGTCGTCGATCTGTGGGCCGGCAAGGCGCTCGGCGAGCTCGAGCTCGCCAACCGCGCGCAAGGGCTCGGGGACGAGGAGGCGGCGCGCAACGCGATGGCCGAGACCGGCCGCCAGCTCGCCGAGCGATTGCACCAGCTGCTCGGCAAGGTCAACCTATCGGCCCGCCTCCCCTGAGGCGTGGCACACCAGGAGGCCGTCGATGTACATCGAGAGCGAGGACCGTCTGGAGCGCAACGCCGCCGAGGTCTATGCGCTGGTGCGCGACCGCTTGCCGGCGCTCGTCCCGTACCTGCCCGACGTCGAGGAGGTCACCGAGGTCTCGCGCGATCGCGAGTCGGAGACGCGCGTGCGGGTCGTCAACCGCTGGCGGGCGAAGCCGGCCGTGCCGGCGCTGTTGGCCAAGTTCCTCTCCCCGGAGGTGTTCACCTGGACCGACCGGGCGCTGTGGAAGGACGACGAGCAGTGCGTCGACTACCGGCTCGAGGGCTTCGGCTACGAGGTCGACGGCAAGAACTTCTTCACCGCCGACGGAAGCGGCACGCGGATCAAGGTCACCGCGACGGTGACCATCCACCCGGAGAAGTTCAAGATCCCGCGCCTGTTGTTCAACAAGGTCTTCCCGCTGCTCGAGGGGACGATCAAGAAGGCGCTGCAACCCAACCTGACCGCCCTGGCCCGCGGCCTGCGCTCCTACTTCGCCGCCGAGGGGTGAGCGGCCCGCGATGAGCCGCGCCGTCGAGCCGAGCTGGCGCCACCACCGCGAGCGCGCGCTGCTCTCGGTGCTCGCCATCGGCTACTTCCTCGGCGGTTACGTCCTTCTCTCCTCCAGCCCGACCACCGCCGGCGCGATCCCGTTGCGCACCGCCTTCGACGACGCGGTGCCGTTTCTCCCCTGGACCTGCACCGTCTACTCGCTGGTCTACACCTCGGCGCTCTTCCCGCTGTTCGTGATCCGCTGTCCCCGCCTGTTCCGTCGCACCGCCCTCGCCTACGTCATCGTCCTCACCGTCGCGTTCGCCACCTTCACCCTCTTCCCGGTCACCACCCTGGGCCTCCGCCCCGACGTCAGCGGCCTGGACATGACCGTGTTCCACAACTGGGGCATGGCGCTGACCTACCGGGTCGACCCGCCCTACAACGCCTTCCCATCGCTCCACCTGGCCATGGCGCTGCTCGCCGCGTTGTGCGTCCACAAGGCCCACCGCGGCCTCGGGCGAGTCGCCCTCGTCGTCGCGGCGGCGATCGGCGTGTCGACCTGGACGGTCAAGCAGCACTGGGTGCTGGACAGCATCGCCGCGCTGACGCTGACCGCCGTGGTCTACGCGCTGGTCGTCCGGCCGTACAACCCCGCCACGGTGCGCCGGAGCGAGCGGGCCTACTCCTGGCGTGGGCCGGCCGCCTATCTGCTGCTGCCGCTCGCCGAGTACCTGGGCATGGTCCTGGTCTATCGCGCCGGGTGGCTCTCACCCTCGTGACCGGCCGGCGCCGCCGCGCCGGGCAAGAAACGCAGCAGCAAGAGCAGGGCCGCGAACACCGCGTAGCCGGTGGCCAGGCGGACCGGCAGGTGGCTCTCGGTTCCGCCCGGCAGGTAGAGCGCGCCGGCCGGGTCGACCGAGTGGATGATGCCGAACAGGCTGAAGCAGGCGGAGATGGCCAAGAAGACGCTCGCCCGGCCGAGCTTGCGGTCGGCGAGGTGCGCGGCGAAGGCGCCCCAGAGCATCGCGGTGAGGATGAAGCCGTTGCCCAGCGCGACGATCACCTCGTGGTCGTGCGCGACCGCGGCGCTGAGTGAGGCGGCGCTGGCCTTCAGATCGCCGAGGATCTGGCCGGTCTTGATCATCACCAGGTTGGCCACCGTCGGCAGACAGGCGAGGACGATCGCCGGGTAGTGGTGACGCGGGCAGGTGGCGAAGGTCTGGCTGACGATCTCGAGGCCGACGAAGATCAGGATCGGCGCGACCGCCGCCGCGGGTAGCGCGTCGACGATCACCGAGACGAAGCCGAACACGCCGCCGAGGCCGATGAACAGGCCGGTGGCCAGCGTGTAGCCGGCGCGCCCGCCCATCGCCTTGTAGGCCGGATGGCCGATGTAGGGCGTCGACTGGGCCACGCCGCCGGTCAGCCCGGCGGCCAGGGTCGCGACCGCCTCGGTGAGCAGGATGTCCCGGGTGGAGTAGTCGTCGCCGGCGACCCGCGCGCTCTCGGTGACGTTGATGCCGCCGACGATGGTCAGAAGGCCGAACGGAATGGCCACCGGCAGGTAGCGCAGCGCGACGCCCATCCCGTCGACGAAGCCGAGCGTCGGCAACGGCGGCGTGAAGCGCAGCTCCAAGGCCGGCCAGACGAAGCCCTCGGCCCAGACGCCGGTCGCGCCGAACAGGTAGTAGAGCAGCGTGCCGACGATCACCGCCACCGCCGCGCCGGGCAGGTTGCGCGGCAGAGAGAGCTTCGCCACCAGCGTGTAGAGGATCAGGCCCAGCGCGACCAGGCCGACCACCGGCAGCGCGAAGACGTGGATGAGCGGCAGGAGCCCGAGCAGCGCGACGCCGACCCCGGCCAGCGAGCCGAGCAGCCCGGCCTGCGGGACCAGGCGACGGATCAAATCGCCGGCGAACGAGAAGCCCAGCTTGACCACGCCGATCAGCATCATCGTCGCCATGCCGACCTGCCAGGTGACCATCGGATCCTGGGTCTGGGCGTAGACCGGGCCGAGCACCGCGAAGGCGACCCCGATGGTCGACGGCGTGTCCAGCCCGAGGGGCATCGCGGTGACGTCGTCGCGGCCGGTGCGCCGGGCCAAACGAACCGCGAGGTAGGTGTAGACCAGGTCGCCGACCATCACCCCGAGCGCGGTGCCCGGGATCATGTGGGTGAAGATGAACTCGCGCGGGAAGCCGAACACCCCGGTGAGGATGCCGGTGAGCAGCACCAGGTTGGTGACGTTGTCGATCATCAGGCCGAAGAAGGCGTTCAGATCTCCGGCCGCGAACAAGGAGTAGCGCCTGGCCCCGCTGGTGCTCATCGACCGCCTCCGCCGCTCGACCATAGCCCGAGGGGGACCTCGAGGCCATTGCCAAGCCGCGCTGAACGACTATAGTACCGCCGCCGGGCGTTGCCCCGTCCGGTCCACCGAGGTTATCGATGCAGTCCTTCGCTGCCGCCTCTCTGCTCTTCAGCCTGATCGCCGCGCCCGCAACACCGCCGGAGAAGCTCAGCACCGAGCGACGCTTCGCCGTACGCGCCTACGTCTCCGGCGACCGCACCGTCGGCGTCAGCGCCGCGTCAGACCTGCTGGTCGTGCGCACCGTGAGCCCCGAGCTGACCGGCGACGTCGTCGCCGCGCTGACCGAGCGCGTCGCCTTCGCGCTGGCCGAGCGCTGGACCGGCCGCGAGGCGGTGCAACCGATGGTGCTGCGCTCGGCGAAGCGCCTGGCGCCCCACGGCCTGTTTCTGGTCGAGCTGGCCCAGCCGCTGCCGCGCGCCTTCCTCGTCGCCCTCGCCGACGCGCTGGCCGTCGAGCCGGGTGTCCTGCAGGTCTACCCGGCGCTGACCCGCGCCACCGGCCGCGCCTTCGCGGACGACCATCTGATCGTCACCGCCCGCCGCGGCCAACTGCGCGAGCTGTTGCCGCAGGTGCTCGCGCTCACCGGCGGCACGCTGGTGCGCGAGGCGACAGTGCCCGACACGGCGCTGGTCCGCGTCGGCGAAGTCTTCGCGCGCGACGCGGTGCACGCCTCCGCCTGGCTCACCCGCGAGGCCGATCTTCGCGGTCGACTCGCCGCCGCCGAGCCGAACCTCTATCGCGAGATGGCGCTGCGCGCCTTCGTCAACGATCCGTTGGCCACCGACCAGTGGCACCTGTTCCGCTCCGAGAGCAGCGTCCCGGGCACCGGCCAGGTCTACGCCGACGCCGCCTGGGACGTGACCTTCGGTGACCCGAGCGTCGTCGTCGCGATCGCCGACACCGGCATGGACATCCACCACGCCGACCTGGTCGCCAACCTGGTCCCCGGCTTCGACGCCGCGGCCAACGACGACGACCCGATGGCCGAGTGCTCGGCCTACGACGACACGCTCGAGGATCCGAGCTGCCCGTCGGGCGCCCCCTACCGCGAGGCGCACGCCACCTCGGTCGCCGGCGTCGCCGCCGGGGTCGGCAACAACGGCCTCGGCACCACCGGCGCCTGCCCCGCCTGCGCGATCATGCCCATCCGCCTGCTCGGCAACTACGGCGACGACCCGCTCGCCTCGCTGTCGGCGGCCGAGGCCTTCCACCGCGCGGTCGACGCGGGGGCGGCGGTGATCAACAACAGCTGGGGCCCGGCGATGTCGCGCTACTTCCCGCTCTCGCTGGTCGAGCGCGAGGCGCTGCGCTACGCCCGCCTCGAGGGCCGCGGCGGCCTGGGCACGGTTGTGCTCTTCGCCGCCGGCAACGACACCGCCGACGTCTCGAGCGACCCGTACGCCCGCGACCACAACGTCGTCACCGTCGCCGGTACGACCAACCTCGACGACTGGGCCTACTACTCCAACTACGGCGCCGAGATCGACGTCGCCGCGCCAACGGTCGGCGGCGCGGTCGACGAAGACAATCACGGCATCGTCACCGCCGACGTCAGCGCCGGCGGCGGCTACGACGTGAGCGACTACACCAGCGAGTTCGGTGGCACCTCCTCGTCGTCGCCGCTGGTCGCCGGCATCGCTGGCCTGATCCTCTCGGCCAACGCCGACCTCACCGCCGACCAGGTGCGCATCCTGCTCACCTCGACCGCCGACAAGATCCGCGCCGACAAGGTCGACTGGCAGGCGGTCTTCGACGAGGACATCGAGGCGCTGTTCGCCTACGACGAGACCGGCCACTCGATCGGCTTCGGCTACGGCCGGGTCAACGCCGGCGCGGCGGTCAACGCCGCGCTCGCGCCGCCGCTTCAGGGGGCGCTGTGCAGCGCCACCGGCTGCCCGAGCTGCGACGACGAGGGCCGCTGCCGCCAGGCCTGCGCGGTGCAGGGCGACTGCCCGGACGGGTCGCTGTGCGAGGCCGGCGCCTGCGTCGCGCCGCGCCCGGCCGCGAACACCGTCGGCGAGCCGTGCACCCCGGAGTGCGACTACTGCCTCCCCGGCCTCGACTCGGACTACATGGCCATCAGCCTGTGCACGCGCGAGTGCGCCGCCGCCGAGGACTGCCCCGGCGGCTTCGTCTGCCGGCAGCTCGACCCGGGCGCGCCGCGGTTGTGCGTCTGGGGCAAGGAGACGGCCGGCTACCCGAACGACGGCCGCGCCTGCTTCGACGACCTGACCTTCGCCCGCGTGCTGGTCACCAGCGGCGACCAGATCCTCTGCTCCGACATCTGCATCGAGGGGCTGACCGACATCTGCCCGGCCCACTTCCACTGCGGCTTCGCGCGCTGCACCTGCACCGCGACCGCCTTCGGCGACTGGTGCTTCGAATACACCTGCAGCGAGTCGACGCTGGCCCAGGCCAACTGGACGTTCGACCTCTGCTTCCCGGACGAGGGCTTCGCGGTCACCTGCGCCACCGACGACGAGTGCAAGCGCGGCGACTACTGCGCCGCCGACGGCACCTGCCGCATCGACGACCGCGAGGGCTGCTCGGTCTGCGCCCCGTGCGAGACGAGCGCGGACTGTGGCCTGCGCGGCAACTGCCGCGATCTGGACGACGGCCTCGGCCCGCGCTGCCTCATCGCCTGTGACGGCGACGGCTCCTGCCCGGGCGACTCGGTGTGTGGCGAGGTCCAGACCCACTTCATCGCCTCGCCGACCTGCCTGCCGCGCACGGCCGACGGATCGACCCCCACCGCCTGCCGCGCCGACTACGCCTGCCAAACACCGTGCCGTGACGACGTGCCCTGCCCCGACGGCCAGATCTGCACGCTGCTCGGCGAGTGTGTCACGCCGCCGCCGCCGCCCAAGAAGAAGGAGAAAGACGGATGCAGCGCCGTGGGTGGCGCCGCCTGGCCGGTGGTGTTGATCGGCCTGCTCGCCGGCCGCCGCCGCCGCGCGTCACCGCGCGGCTGAGCGCCGGCGACGCGAAGCCCGCGGGGCGAGCCCTCAGCGGGTCTTCAGCTGGCTGTCGTTCGCCTTGATGAAGGCGCGCAGCTCGTCGGCCATGTCGAGCACCTTGAGCCACTGCTCCTTGTAGAGGGTCACCGGGAAGCGGCCGAGCCCGTACAGGGAGACGGCGCCCTTGGCGCTGACCTTCAACGTCAGCGCCCGATCGCTCTTGCGCTTCAGCTCCTCGTTCTCCTTGCGCAACCGCTCGAGCTCCGCCTGCAGTTCCTGGTCGCTCATGTCTTCCCTCGCTCGCGCAGGCTGAGCGCCTGCACCCGTCGCACGGCTCTATCGCACCCCACGGTCGGCCGCAACCGCTCGATCGGCCGCCGGCGGCGCATCGGCGCCGGCGCGCTCCTTGAGCAGCAGGTTGAGCACCAGCGCCAGCACCGTGCCGAACGCGATGCCGGCGATGTTCACCCCGCCGACGGTCAAGCCCTGCACCCCGAGGCCGGTGGCGACGATCAACGAGGCGCCAGCGATCACCAGGTTGCGCTGGGCGGAGAAATCGACCCGGGCGTCGAGCCAGATCTTCGCGCCCATCAAGGTGATGAGCCCGTAGAGGATGATCGACACGCCGCCGAGCACTGGGCCCGGGATCGACTGGATCGCGGCGCCGAACTTGGGGCAGACGCCGAGCAGGATGGCCACGCCGGCGGCGACGACGAAGTTGGCGATCGCGAAGACGCGGGTGATCGCCATCACCCCCATGTTCTCGGCGTAGGTGGTCTGGGGCGTGCCCCCGCCGATCGCCGAGACGAAGGTGGCCACCGCGTCACCGAGGTAGGCCCGACCGAGGTGCTGGTTCAGATCGCGGCCCATGTAGCCGGAGATCGCCGCCAGGTGCCCTTTGTTCTCCGCCACCAGGACGACGAAGACCGGCGCGATGGTCAGGATGGCCGCGCCGCTCCACACCGGCGTCGCGAAGGCCGGCAGGCCGATCCAGTGGGCGGCGGCGACCCGCGCCAGCGCCGCCTCGTCGAGCAACCCGAGCGCCGCCGCCAAGCCGTAGCCGACCAGGACGCCGGTCAGGATGGGTAACAGGCGCAAGAAGCCGCGCAGGTAGACCGCGACGCCGGCGGCGGTCGCGAAGGTCACCGCGGCGACCAGCGCGGGCAAGAGGTCGGCGCGCGTCTCGAGGCGCAGGCCGGCGCCGAGCGCGTTGCCGACCGCCGAGCCGGCGAGGTTGAGGCCGATGAGCGCGACGACGCTGCCGGTGACCACCGGCGGCATCAACCGGTCGATCCAGCGCGAGCCGACGCGCAGCGTCAGCGCCGCGGCGCCGCCGTAGAGGACCGCCGCGCCGGCGATGCCGCACAGCGCCTCCGGGATGCGCGTCGCGTCGCCGCCGGTGACCGCCAGGACCGGCCCGATGAAGGCGAAGCTCGAGCCGAGGTAGCTCGGCACCTTGGCGCGGGTCAGCAGGATGAAGATCAACGTCCCGACGCCGGAGAAGAACAACGCCACCTGCGGGTTGAACCCCATCAAGATCGGCGCCAGCACCGTCGCGCCGAACATCGCGACGACGTGCTGCAACCCGAGCGGCAGCAGGCGCACGAGCGGCAAGCGGTCCTCTGGGTAGATGATCGATGGGGTCGTGGCCGCACCTCCTCGCCCCCCCTACCGCAACGGCAGCACAGCGGCAACCGACTGGCCGGCCCGGCGGCGGCTGGTTATGCTGGCCCGATGACGACGACGCGGATCATCCAGCAGCGCATCGGCCCGATGCAAAACTTCGGCTACCTGATCATCGACCTGGCGACCGGCGACGCCGCGGTCGTCGATCCCTCGTTCGACGCCCGGCCACTGCAGCGCGAGGCGGCGGCGCACGGGGCGCGGATCACGTTGATCCTCAACACCCACGGCCACCGTGATCACATCGACGACAACCAGCGCCTGCAGGCCGAAACCGGCGCGCGGATCGCGGCCCACACCAGCGCGCGGCAGGTGGTCGATCTGCGGCTCGCCGATGGCGACCGACTGCCGCTGGGGCAGAGCGTCCTCGAGGTGCTGCACACCCCGGGCCACTGCCCCGACGCCTGCTGCTTTTGCGTCGGCGAGGCCCTGTTCACCGGCGACACCCTGTTCGTCGGCGAGTGCGGCCGGGTCGATTTGCCGGAGAGCGACGTCGACGCGATGCACCAGTCGCTGATCGTCCGCCTGCGCGGCCTCGACGATGGGCTCACCGTCTACCCGGGCCACGACTACGGCCCGACACCGAGCGCGCGGCTCGGCGACGAGAAGGCGACGAACTACACGCTGGCGGTGCGCGACCGGGAGGCGTTCCGGCGCTTCATGACCGGGACGTGAGGGCAAACCTCACCGTTACGCCCCGCTGAGCGCCTTGCTCGATCGAGGTCGACAGGACCGTCTCGCTCTCAGTGCTCGCGCCGGCGCGGCGGACCGCGGCGATCACCACCACCGCCGCCATCGCGCTCGCGCTCGTGCGCCTCGCTCACTCGGATCGGCCGGCCGTCCAGCTCGGCCCCGTCCATCTCGGCGGTGGCCTTGTTGGCCGCCTCGCCATCGGCGAAGGTCACGAACCCGAACCCGCGTGACCGACCGGTGTCCCGATCGACCACGACCTTGGCCTCGAGGACCTCGCCGAACTTCTCGAACGCGGAGCGCAGCCCCACGTCGTTGGTCGCCCAGGCCAAGCTACCCACAAAGAGCTTCTTCGACATGACGTTCCTAGCACCCGTCCCCGTCCCCGGGGAGCTTCGCGTCCTGCGCCACGCAGGATCACTCAAATCGCGAAAGTCGACGCGTGAACCGGATCTGGAGAAATTCGCAGACCAGGAGCGCGGGTCCCTTTCCCGAAGTCGGCGCTATATTGCACATTCGCGCTCAAAACGGAAGGGGGATCATGGCGCGCCGCCGCCTTGCGCCCGGCCGCTCGGCCGCGTAGGAGGCCCAGGTCGCCGATGCCTGAGCCACGCCACATCGCCGTCGGCCTGTCCGGCGGCGTCGACTCGGCGGTCGCCGCCGCGCTCCTGGTCGAGGAGGGCGATCGGGTGACCGGCGTGACGATGACCATCTGGGACGGCCGCCCGACCGGCGACGGCCGCGGCCGGCACGGCTGCTACGGCCCGGAGGAGCGCCAGGACGTCGCCGACGCCCAGCGGGTCGCCCGACACCTCGGCATCCCGCTGGTCGTCGTCGACCTGGCCGAGGCCTACAGCCGCCGGGTCCTCGACCAGGCGGCCGCGGCCTATCGCCGCGGCCGGACCCCAAACCCGTGCGTCGTCTGCAACCACGAGCTGAAGTTCGGCCTGATCCAGCAGGCCCTGCGCCAGCGCGGCGTCGAGACCGACGCCTTCGCCACCGGCCACTACGCCCGCGTCCGCCACGACGAGGCGTCGGGTCGCTGGCTGCTGCTGCGCGGCCGTGACCGGCGCAAGGACCAGTCCTACTTCCTGTGCCGCCTCGACCAGCCCCAGCTCGCCGGCGCCCGGTTCCCGCTCGGCGAGCTGACCAAAGAGGAGGTCCGCGCCGCGGCGCGGCGGCTCGGCCTGCCGGTGGCCGACAAGGCAGAGAGCCAGGACTTCACCGCCGGCTCCTACCAGGAGCTGCTCGGCCTGCGCGCCACGCCCGGGCCGATCCTCGACCGCGGCGGTCGCGAGCTCGGCACGCACCCGGGGATCGCCGCCTTCACCGTCGGCCAGCGACGTGGCCTCGGCCTGGCCGCCCCTGCCCCGCTGTACGTCACCGCCCTCGATCCGGCGCGCAACGCGGTGATCGTCGGCCAGGAGCACGAGCTCGGCAGCCGGTACCTGATCGCCGGCGATCTCAACTGGATCGCCATCCCCGGCCTCGAAGGACCGCGCCCGGCCACCGCCCGGATCCGCTACCGCCACCAGGAGGCGCCGGCGACCTTGACCCCGCTCGCCGACGGACGCGTGCGGGTCGACTTCGCCGCCGCCCAGCCGGCGGTCTGCCCCGGCCAGGCGGTGGTCTTCTACGACGACGAGCAGGTGCTCGGCGGCGGGACGATCGAGACCAGCGAGCAGGAGCGGGCCCAGCTCGGCGACGGACCGCTCGGCGTCACGCCTGCATGATCGCGACGATGCCGCCGCCGCAGGCGACGTTGACCACCGGCGCCGAGCTCGCCCGACCGAGGATGCCGTAGCCGGTCGGCATCGGGATGACGCCGAAGTTCGCGAACAGGCGCGGCATCGCGACCTTGCGTCCGACCGGCGTCGGCGCCGGCACGCGCACCGCGCCGATCAGCTCCTGCACCACCCAGTCCTCGTGGCCGGCGAGCGCCCGGGCGAGGGTCTCGTCCCAGACCCGCGCGCTGACCGCCGGCCCGACGGTCACCCCCTCGCCACCGCAGGCGCGGTTGGGCTTGAGCACCAGGCGTCGCTGGCCGCGCGCGATGAAGGCCGGCAGATCGACGAGCTTGCCGGCCGGGTTCTCGACCTTGCGCGCCCGCACCAGCCGGGTCCACGGGATGGTCGCCCGGACCAGACGGCGCTCGGTCGGGCTGAGCTTGCGCTGCAGCTCGGGGAGCACGAGGGCCTCGAGCAGGCTCTTGTGGTCCAGGTCGCCGGCGATCGACGAGAGCACCTGGTCGCGCTGGAAGGCCAGGCGCATGCCGTCGAGCTTGACCCCGTCGCGCTCGAGCGCGGCGATCTCCCTGAGCTCGATGTTGCGGTAGAACAGATCGACGACCTCGCCCTGGTAGCAGACCTCGCCGCCGCGCACCTCGAGCTCGCGCGGGTCGACGATCAGCGCACGGATCCCGCGCTCGGCCAGCGCGGCGAAGACGTACGGCGCCTCGGTGATGCCGCCGGTCCAGCTCTTGTCCTCGAGCCAGCCGACCAGCCGCACCGACCGGCCGAGCCGCTTGCCCTGGGTGAACAGGAGGTCCGCGAGCGCCTGGTGCAGCTCGCTGACCGGCCGCACCGGCCTGGCCCTGGGCAGCTCGGCGAGCACCTCGCGGGCCACGCCGCCGACGATCCGCTCGGCGGCCATCGCGTAGTTCAGGCCGCCGACCGCGACCCCGTTCCCCTCGTAGAGGGCGATGCGGCGCGCGCCGCGGGTGCGGACGATGTTCATGTCCCAGCGGCCGATCACCGGTCCCAGCTTCGCCCCGCGAGGAGCGCACTCGGCGAACCACCGCTCCTCGACCTCGCCGAGCGGCAGCGTCCGGGCCAACGCCGGCAACTGACGCCGCCAGGCCGGCACGCGCAGCAGGATCGCCTGCAGGCTCTCGGCGACCCGCCGCGCCGCCGCCGCGTCCTTCGGCTCGAGCACCAACGGCGCGAGCAGGAGGTTGGTCGGCTCGATCGGCCGGCCCTCCTTCTGGTAGTTGACCCCGTGGACCATGCTCTCGGCGCGGACCCGCTCGACCAGCGCGGCGAGCTCCCGCGCTGACCTGCGCCCAAGCCGTGCGGCGATCGCCTCGGTGACTGCCAGTCCCTTCATCGCTGCCTCCCGGTCCACGTCGGGCCGAAGCGGCGCACGTTAGCCCAACCGTAGCCCCCGCGTCCATGGACAGCGCCCCCGGCCTGTGGAATGACAGCGGCCGGGGCGGAGGTGATGACGATGCACCCGGAGCTCCGCCCGTTCGACCGCCCACTCGGCACGATCGGCCTCACCATCGCCGGCTCGGTCTTCGCGCCGGCCATCGCCCAGGTGCGCCGCGAGCTGGCCGCCGCCGGCGTTCGCCTGCGCCCGCGCTTCTACCTCAGCGACGGCTTCGGCTGCGTCGCCGGCACCTGCAACATCGGCCTGTTGTGGAGCGAGGCGCTCGGGTGCAAGCCGGTCCTGGCCCGCCGCTTCGCACACCTCTTGCGCCCGCGCTCCGAGGTGCTCGAGACCCTGCGCCACGAGGTCGGCCACGCCTTCGGGTATGTGCATCGCCTCTTCCGCCTCCGCTCCTTCCGGCGTGTCTTCGGCGTCACCGGTAACTTCTACCGCACCTACCCCGACCCGTGGCGGCCGACGCCGGCGCAGCTCCAGCACTTCGACCGCGACCGGTTCCTGGCCGTCTACTGCCTCAGGCACCCGGACGACGACTTCGCGGTCACCTTCGAGGTCTGGCTCGACCCGGCCTCCGACTGGCGGCGCCGCTACCGGCGCCGCGCCGGCGTGCTGGCCAAGCTCCTCTTCGTCGACCAGCTCGTGTCCCGCTGGGGGCGAAGGCCCTACGCCAACGACCCGACCGATCTCGACGTCCCGGTCGAACAGCTGCACGAGAACGCGCTGGTCGCCCTCCGGCGCGCCAGGCGCCACCGGCGCGGCGGCGGCTGGTATCGCGCCCCGCGGCGGTTGATGCGATGATGAGCCCGCCTCGCTCGCCAGCGGAGTCGGCATGGACACGGTGATCATCGTCCAGGCGCGGATGGGCTCGACCCGGCTGCCGGGCAAGGTCCTCACGCCGGTCCTCGGCCGACCGCTGCTCGACTACCAGCTCGAACGGCTGCGCCGCTGCCGCGGGGCCCGCACCATCCTGGTCGCGACGACCGACCGGCCGGGCGACGATCAGCTCGCGGCGCACTGCGCCGCGCTCGGCGTCACGGTCTTCCGCGGCAGCGAGGACGACGTGCTCGGCCGCTACCACGGCGCAGCCCAGGCCGCCGGCGCCGAGCTGGTCGTCCGGGTCACCGCCGACTGCCCGCTCATCGATCCGGCGGTGGTCGACCAGGTCATCCGCCACTGGCGCGAGCACCGGGACTCACTCGACTACGTCTCGAACGTGCTGCGCCGCACCTACCCGCGGGGCATGGACTGCGAGGTCTTCCCGACCAGCGTCCTCACCCAGGCGCACCGCGAAGCCACCGCCGCGGCGGACCGCGAGCATGTCACGCCCTACGTCTACCGCCGACCGGAGCGCTTCCGCCTGGCCAACGTCGCCTACCACCGGGACGAGAGCCGGCACCGCTGGACCGTGGACACACCCGAGGACCTGACCCTGGTCGAGCGGATGCTCGCGGCGCTGGCGCCGGCGAACCCGGCCTTCACGCTCGAGGACTGCCTGGCGCTCATCGCCGCCCACCCGGACTGGCCGGCGCTGAACGCCGCGGTCGAGCAGAAGCCCTACGGCGGGTGAGGCGGCTCAGGCGCCGAGGTGCTCGCCCAGGATCTGCACGCCGATCGCCACCAGCACCACGCCGCCGACCAGGCGCATCCGCGCGCCCAGCGCCGCGCCGAGCCGTGCGCCGAGCACCATCCCGGCCCCGGTCAGCGCGGCGGTGACCAGGCCGATGATCAGGCATGGCAGGATGATCGACACCTCGAGCACCGCGAAGCTGAGCCCGACCGCCAGCGCGTCGATGCTGGTCGCGATCGAGAGCGCCACCAGACTCCAGCCGCGGGTCGGGTCGCCGGCGGGGACGGCGTCGCCGCCGCGCAACGCCTCGACGATCGCCTTGCCGCCGACCAGCCCGAGTAGCGCGAAGGCGATCCAGTGATCCCATGGCGCGATCAGGTCGTGGAAGCTGCGCCCGGCGGCCCAGCCGAGCGCCGGCATCACCGCCTGGAAGAGGCCGAAGTGGAAGGCGAAGCGGAACAGCTGCCGGCGGCTCACCCGCCGGAGCGCGACGCTGGTCGCCACCGCCACCGCGGTGGCGTCCATCGCCAGGCCGATGGCGAGCAGCAGGAGAGTCAGAAAGCTCACCGGCCCCTCAGGCTCAATCGGTGTCGTCCCACTCGCCCGGGGTGCCGTCGAACGGCTTGACCAGATCCGGCGCGGTTCGCACGTCGAACGACTCGAGCGTCTCGCGCAGCGTCTCGCGCGTCTGGCGCCGCTCGGGTTTGCTCTCGAGCAGGCGGACCAGCGCGGTCAGCTCGGTGACCAGCTTGAAGTGCACCAGGCGCTCGTGGTGGGCGCGGCAGGCCTCCTCGACCGCCTTGACCAGCACCCGATCGTCCTTCAGCGGTTTGACCAGAAAGCTCGACGCGCCCCGCTCGACCGCGACCAGCGCCTCGCGCACGGTCGCGTGCGCGGTGAGGAAGACGAGCTCCGGCCGGCCTTCGCTGTCCAGCGCGCGCTCGACCAGCGCCAGGCCCCCGAGCCCCTCGTAGGTGTCGGAGACGACAAAGACGTTGACCCCGCGCTTGCTGATGCGATGCAACGCCTCGGCGGCGGTCTTGACGACGATGAGCTGATAACCGGCGCCGAACAGGTGCTTCATCGCGGTGGCCAGCTCGACCGACTCCCGGTGCGAGACCAGCACGCGCCGTTTGTTCACCAGCGCGCCACGGAAGTCCTCGACCCGCGCGTGGGCGGCGGTGAGCAGCTCGAGGGTGCGGTCGTTGGCGTGGCCCTCGACCGCGCGGCTCAGGTCGCCCAGCATCCGCCGGGCGAGCAGCCGCCGGTTGCGCCGGCGGATCCCCTTGTCGACCGCGGCGGTCAACACGTCGATCGAGTCGAGCGGCTTGAGCAAAAAGTCGGCGGCGCGCAGATCGATCGCCTGCAGGACCGCGTCGAGGTTGGCGTAGCCGGTGATCAGCACCGCCTCGCTCTCGCGGTGCGAGGTCTGCCAGGTGCGCACCAGCTCCATCCCGCTCATCCCGGGCAGGTTCTTGTCGACGATCAGACAGGCGAAGTCGCCCCCCTGATGGCTCGCCAGCGCCTCCTCGCCGTTCTTGACCACCGTGCAGACGAAGCCGCCGTGCTCGAGGACCTTGGCGAAAACGTGCCCGGCGGTCGGATCGTCCTCGACCACCAGGACCCGGCGGTTCGCCGCCAGCTGGGAGCTGTACTGGCCCCACTCGGCGGCCAGGCGATCGAGCGTCTCGGTCATCGCGCAAAACGCCAAACGGGGGCTCGACGAAGTCGAACACCCCGTTTGTGGCCTTCCCTCGCGCGAGGTTGGCTGGAGTGATCGGGAATCATGAACGGTCGTTTAGCACAAAACCCCGGGCGAGGCGATCACCGATCCCCGGCCCGGTAGTCCCGCAGCGCGTCGATGGCCGTCCAGGTGAAGTGGTAACGATCGTAGGACGTATCCCCGGCCCGCGACCAGGAGCCGTCCTCGCCCTGCGCGCCGAGCAGCGCGACGACGATCTCGGCCAGCGGCGGATCGTCGCCCGGCCAGGCGCCGAAGGCGCGCAGCGTGTCGACCAGCTCGGCGGCGGTCTCCAGATCCTCGTCCTCGAGCACCGGCGCCAGGGCGTCGCGCAGGAAGGCCAGCTCCTCGGCGTGCGCCGTCGGGTCGAGGCCGCGCGCGCCGTAGCCGTTCTGGGTGTAGACCAGGTGAGTGACCAGGTAGACGAGATCCCAGTAGCGCTCCTCACCGAGCTGCGCGGCGGTCGGGTACGGCCACAGCTGCGGCAACCAGGTGAGCAGCTGAGCGAACGCCCCGCCGAGCTGCACCCCCATCCGCTCGCCGAAGTAGACGGTGATGAGCGCGTCGTAGAACAGGTCCACATCGACGTAGCCCACCCGCAGCGGCGGCGGCCTGCGCGGATCGAAGCCGACCAGACGCCTGGGGCTGATGCGGGCCAACCGGGCGACCAGCTCGGCGCGCAGCGTCGCGTCGGAGAGGCCGAGCTCCTCGATGGTGCCGAGGGTCAACAGCTGATCGCTCGCCAGATCGACCGACGCGGCGGGCGAGAGCGCCGGACGCTCGACCAGCCAGCGCCGCGCCAGCCGGCGCCCCGCGACGCCGGCCGCGACGCTCACCTCGGGGTCGGCGGCGGTCTGGTGCAGGCTGCTCAGGCACCAGAGCAGATCGCCGGCGTTCTCGGCGAAGAAGGCCTCGTCCTCCCCCATGCCGATCAGCGCCTCGACGCCGCGGCGCACCGCGTGCCGCCGCGCC
>JBFYZW010000709.1:0-6778 GCA_041309305.1 Deltaproteobacteria bacterium
GGCGCGGCACGGCTCATCCTCCGCCTGGTCGCGCGGCGCGGCGCGCGGCCGAAGCCGGAGCGGCTGGCCGAGTCGTCGGTGACCGACGGGCTGACCGATCCGCACTACCAATCGGGCGGGCCGACCGACCCGGACGACGCGCTGTTCCAGATCGGCGGCGGGGGCGGCGACCCGGCGGGGACCAAGGAGCAGGGCGGACGATAGGGCCGCGCGGAGGGGCGCCGGTTACGACGTCCGGCGACGCCGGAGGCACAGCAGCGCCCCGCCGGCGAGCGCCATCCAGAAGCCGCCCGGTGCGCCACGACAGGCGCAGCCGCCGTCCAGCCCGTCGTTGAAGCCGACCGCGCGGATGGCCACGTCCTTGCCGAGCGGGAGCGGCGGGCCGCAGAAGCCGCAGGCCTGCCAGTTGGCGCAGGCGGCGGCGTTGCACGAGCCGCACGCGTCGTCGCCGGCAGCGCAAGCCGGCTGCGCGCAGTAGCCGTTCGCCGCGCCGGCCGGGTACTTGAAGACCAGCCCGTCACGGTCGTCGCAGGCGAGGCTGCGCTTGTTGGTATCGCCGAGCTCGGCGGTCGCGCACATCGTCGAGTCGTCGACGCAGTGGGGGTCGATCTCCGGCCAGTCGTCCGGGTGACCGAGGCCGACGATGTGTCCGATCTCGTGCACCGCGGTGTTCATCAGATCGGTGAAGGCGCAGCTGCTGGCCGGGAGGCTCGGCGGGCTGCAGTCCGGGCAGCAGGGATCGAGATCGCGGAACTCGAAGCCGGCCGAGTTGAACTCGATGTCGGCGTCGAAGATCTCCCCGGTCTGGGCGCTGAACGTCGTCGTGGTCAGCGCGATGATCCGGCCGTGGTGGGGCCAGCCGGTGTCGCGGAAGATGAGCAGGTTCTCGTTGCTCGGCGGATCGAGGTAATCGTAGCCGATCAGGTCGCGCTCCTCGGTGCGCGCGACGCGGACGAACTGGAGGTCGGTGACGCGGTGCGGGGCGGCGCACTCGCTGACCCCCTCCCAGACGGCGAAGGCGTCGTCGATCACCGCCTGCTCCGTGTCACCGGGCAGGTCGGCGGTGCCGGCGGCGGCGACCGAGTAGGGAACGGTGCGGGTCGTCCAGGCCAGCGACGGGCCGACCTCGCGGTTGTCGTTGTCGAGCGCCCGCGAGCAGACCCAGGCGCGCGCCGGTGACGGGGCCGCCAGGCTCGCGCCGAGCAGCAGGAGCGCGACGACGCGAGGCCGCATCGACGGGGGTGCGCGGTCCGCGCACGCCCCGTTGTCGGTTCTTTCTCGGGCGAAGCGGCTCATCGTGATCGAGCATCGTGACCGCCCGTTTGGCGTTCACGACGCAGCTCCTGGACGCGCGCGCGCAGCTGGTCGAGGCGGGTCGGCCACGGCTCCGGATCGTCCCCGAGCAGCTGGAGGCCGAACGCCCGGCGGCTCAACCGTTCGGCGCCGGGCGGGCCGGTCAGGAAGAGAGCACCTTGCGCCATCTCGACGACGACGAACGCCTCGGCGCGGCGCTGGAGGAAGAGCACGACCCGGTCGCCGCGGCCGAGGCGCACGGCGCCGGCGACCTGTTGACCGACGCCGTCGACGACGCCGCCGAGGCTATCGACCGCGATCGCGTGCTCCGGCGTGTCGCCGGCGAGCACCTGGTCGACGCTCAGCGTCGCGCGGGTGACGATCCGGCCGGCGCGCCAGAAGGAGCGGACCTCGGTCACCGTGCCGGTGGCGATCAGCTCCGCCTCGCTGACCAGCGCCGGCAGCGGCGCGACCAGCGCCGTGGTGCCGAGCGTCACCCGGGGGCCCAACAAGACCAGGATCGCGACCACCGACGGCATGCCGGGATGCTAGCCTGCCCGACCGGCGACGGCAACACGGTGGGCGATCACGCCCCGTCGCGCCGCGCGGCTGGGCGGGGCGGGGGAAACCTGCTAAGACCCAGGCGATGAGACGCGGTCGGCGGTTCGCGCTTGGCGTCGTCGCGGCGCTCCAGCTCGTCGCCTGCGGCACGGCGCCGCCGCCAGCCCCCGAGGGCGGCGGAGACGAGGCAGCGGACCGGCAGCCCTGCGCGCCGCGGCCGGCCGGGAGCGCGGCGACGTCGACCGATCTGCTGGTCGAATCGCCACTGCCGGCGGTTTTCACCAGCGGCTGCGCCGCCGGCGATCCGCTCCGGCTCGGCGCGTTCCTCTCGGTTCCGGGCTACGCCGCCTGCCTGTTGGTGGTCACCGACGGGGCAGCGCGTGGCTGTTGCCCGGGGATCGCGGCCGGCGAGAGCTATGCGCTGACCCTGATCTTCCGCGACGAGCCGCGCCGCCTGCCGCTCGCCGAGCAGCGCCGCAATCTGACCCTCGGCCCGAGCTCCACCGGCGTCACGGAGCTGTCGTTCGCCGGCGCGCCGGTCGACGAGTCGTTCTACGACACCGACGGCGACCAGATCGGCAACCTCACCGAGTGGTGCGCCGGCACGCTGTGATCGGTTCTTCCTCGGCCGAAGCCGCGCGTTGGCGATCGGGAAGCGTGACCGTCCGTCCGAACGGGGGGGCGCGATTCGCGCACACCCCGTTTTCGGTTCTTCCTCGGGCGAAGCCGCGCGTTGGCGATCGGGAAGCGTGACCGTCCGTTGTGGGGCTCAGTCGGTGCCCCAGTCCTGCTCGATCACCGGCAGCCCCGGGAGGTCGGGCAGCGCGAGCTCCCGCTCGACGCAACCGGCGCGCGCGCCGGCCGCCTGCTCCTCGGCGTCGGTGCGGCTCTGGTAGGCCTTGCCGTTGACCCAGAAGCGGCTGCCGTCCGGCGCGACCAGGACCTCGACGTCGTCGCCGACGACGCGCGCGACGATCTCCGGCGGGCTGTCGGCGGCGGTGCCGCCGGTGATGTAGGTGTCACCGAACGCAGCGACCCGGGCGAAGACCTCCGGATCCGGGTGACCGTAGCCGTTCGGGCCGGTCGAGAAGATCGACACCTGGGGGTGCAGCACCGCGGTGAAGCAGGGGTTGGTGCTGTTGCGCGAGCCATGGTGGTTGACGCGGTAGATCTCGACCGCGCCGACCCGATCGGCGATCAGCGACTCGAGGTCGTTGTAGCTCGAGGCGTGGCCGCCGAACCGGCGCACGACGTTGAAACCCGAGAGGTCGCCGCCGGTGAACATCTCGAACTCGCCGACGGAGACCTTGAGCGCGATGGAGTAGTCGTTCTCGCTCGGGGGGTGATCGCGCAGGAAGGTCGGATAGGTGGCCGCCAGGCGCTCGAGGTAGCCGTTGCCGGAGGCGGCGACCACCTCGATGTTCAGGCCCGGCCCCAGGTCGATGCGGTCGCCGGCGCGCACCTCTCGCCGCGCGCCGACCACGCCGCTGGTGATCCAGCCGCCGACCGCCTGCTGGTAGTTGCGCTGCGTCGCGCCGACGTACTCGCCGGCCTTCCAGAAGCCCCGGTCGAGGATCGTGCCGATGGTCACCCCGTCGCGCTCGAGCAAGGAGAAGAGGCCCGAGGGCAGTCGTTGGCTCTTGCGCCGGCCCGGGGCGCCGACGTGGTCCTGGTGGTAATGGGTGAGCAGCACGTAGTCGAGGTGGCGCGTGCCGAGCAACGCGTCGAGGCGGCGGGGCAGGCGCTGCGAGAGGCGCAACGGATCGCGACCCGGCGCGCCACAGTCGATGAGCAGGCTCTTGCCCCGGTAGAGGAGCAGCAACGCGTCGGCCTGGCCGACGTCGACGTGGACCATGTGCAGCGCCCCGTCGGCGAGCGCCGGCAGGCCCGGGTAGCGGATGCCGGCCGGGCGCAGGCAGCCGGTGAGGAGGAGGAGCCCGAGCGTGGCCCACAAGAGCGGCCGGGTGGGGAGACAGACGCGGTCAACGGCTGGTCGCATCGGTGGCCTCGGCGATCGGTAGGCGGATGGTGAAGGTGGTGCCCTGCCCGGGGTTGGAACTGACCTCGAGGCGGCCGCCGGAGTTACGGATGATCCGATCCGAGATGGCCAACCCCAGGCCGGTGCCGGTCGGCTTGGTGGTGAAGAAGGGCAAGAAGACGCGCTGCAGGTCCTCCGCCGGGATCCCCGGCCCATTGTCGTGCACGCGGACGATGACGTGGTCCCGGAGCGGGTTGCGGCCGCCGAGCCAGTACTCGCCGGTGCTCGAGCGGCTGGCGGCGGTGGTGATGGTCACCTCGACCGCGCCGGGGGCGGCCTCGCAGGCGTTGTGGATCAGGTTGATCACCACCTGCTTGAGGTGCTCGGGATCGACCAGGGCTGGCGCGAGCGTGTCGGCCAGGCGGGTGCTCAGCGCGACCGGTCGGGGATGGGGCTCGTTTTCGATCAGGCGCAGCGTCGCGGTGATCACCGCGTTGACGTCGGTCGGCGACGGGTTGCCGCGATAGGGACGGGCGTACTCGAGGAACTCCCCGAGCACCCGCGCCAGCCGATCGGTTTCTTCGATGATCACCGCGACCAGCTCGCGCATCTCCCGGGGCAGGCTCTCCGGCTCGAGGCATTGGGCGGCGCCCTTGATCGCCCCGAGCGGGTTGCGGACCTCGTGGGCCATGCCGGCGGCCATCTCGCCGACCGCGACCAGCCGATCGCGCGCGCGCAGCCGCTCGTACTCTTGCGAGTTCTCGATCACCACCGCGCAGGCATCGGCGATCGACAGCAATGAACCGATCTCCTCGCTGGTGTAGGCATCGATGGCGCGATCGCTGCCCAGGGCGAGGATGCCGGCGATGCGGTCGTCGGTGGTCATCGGCAGGACGACGTGAGCGTTGAGGGCCCGCATCGTCGCGATCTCCTCGCCGGTGCGCTCGAGGTCGCGCTGGGCGGTCGGGTCGCCGTCGGTCAGCGTCGTCGGCCGGTCCTGGTAACGATCGATCAGGGCGTCGAGCAGGATCGGCCGGCGGTCGCGGCGCAGCTCCTGGAGCAACGCCGGGTGCTGGCGGAGCGACAGCCCTTGCGGCGGGCGGGTGCCGCGGCTGCCCTTCAGCTCGAACTCGAGCTCCCCCTCGCTGGCCAGATAGACCGCGACGTGATCGGCCCGGCCGGACTCGTGCAGGCCGTCGACGACGCAGCCGACCATCTCGTCGAGGCTGATGATGGCACGCAGATCGCGCAGGAGCTTGCGCACCGCCTGGCGCAGCGCGACGCGCGGGCGGAACAACAGCCGCGCGGTCGTCTCCTCGACCCAGGGACGGACCTGGTCGTAGAGGATGAGCACGACGAAGCTGGCGACCAGCGTGTTGAACAACCACAACCCCGGCTGCTCGGTGCCGACCCAGAGCAGGAGCAGGGCGTAGACGAAGGCGAGCACCAGGGTGAGCACGCCCAGCACCGCCGCCTTGCCGAGCAGATCGACCAGGTCGATCACCCGGCGCGCGAGCACCGATTGGTAGAGGAAGTAGACGTAGAAGGTGGCGGCCACGTGCCCGATGGCGGCCAGCAACTCGACGCCGGGGACCAACTCGCCGAGCGCGAGCAGCAGGGTCAGAAGGCCGCCGCCGAGCAGGTAGGAGAGCCGCTTGCGCTCGGCCTCGGTGCGTGCGGTGCGCCGGCGCAGGTAGAGGGTGTGGAAGGTCCAGGCGAAGGCGGTCACGACGTAGAGGGTGGCCAGCGCCGCGAGGCCGATGTGGGCGCCCACCGGCGTGAAGACGAGGACGAGCAGCAGCGCGGTGGCGACGATCGCCGCCTGGATGACCCGCCGCGTGAAGAGGGAGTAGTCGCGGATGATCTCGGCGAAGAAGGCGAGGGCCGGCGGCGCGATCAGGCTCGCTGCGGCGACCTGAAGGCGGAAGGTCGTCTCGCCGGCGAAGCGGCTGGCGACGGCGACGCCGTGCCAGAAGAAGAGCGCCAGGGCGAAGAGCGCCAGGCGGGTGTAGATCGGCCGCGCCGGCCGGCGCAGGACCACCGCGACCGCGACGGTCAGCGAGACAATGCTGGCCAGGATGGCCGCTGGGACGCCCATGGTCATCAGAGAGCTTTAACTACGGGCGGGCGTCGCGCTCAAGCCGCCGCGGCGTCGAGGTTGCTCGGCGCGTGGCTGTTGGGCAGCGGCACCTGCTGCCCCTCGAGCACCTGCGCGGTGATCCACTGGCGTCGTTCCCGCTCGAGCGTGGAGTAGAGCCGGCCGAGGTCCGCCTCGGCGCAGCCGCAACCAGGCAGGTCGGGGTAGCAGCCGCGAAAGCCATCCTCGGCGAGCACGACCTGCACCGGGTAGTGCAGGCGCAGGTAGAAGCGGATCTGCTGCGTGGTCGGACGATCCATCGCCGTCGGCTCCTTCGCCCGGGATGTCTCTCTGCCCATGCATTCTCGGCGACCGGTGCCGCCGGTTGCGTCGAAGCTGAACGGACGGTCACGATTCCCGATCACCACAGCGCGGCCTCGCTCGAGGAAGAACAGCAAACGCGGTGTGCGCGAATCGCGCACCCCGTTTGGCGGCGGCGGCGTTGTGTTCGCCGCCGCTCGGCGCCTATAAGAACCGACGGCGCGGATCAACCCCGCGCCGGGACGCGCGGCTCGGCCGTGCGGTGAGGAGCGCATCATGGCCGTTGAGCCCGAGGCGTCGGAAGAGCTGCTCGCTCCGTTGCTCGGCGTGCTGCCGGCCGGTCCGGCGCGCCTGGTCGCTCGCCCGCACGCGGTGGCGGTCGACCGGGTCGAGGGGGCGAGTGTCGAGGCGATCGGCTGGCCTGAGGAGTTGCACCGCCGCGCCGCCGAGTGGGTCGGGGCCGGGCGGCGGTTGTCCGGCGGCGTCATCGCGCGGCTGGTGGGTGACACCCTGCTGCTGCGCCAGCCGGCGGCGGCGCCGGCGCGGCT
>JBFYZW010000710.1:0-5982 GCA_041309305.1 Deltaproteobacteria bacterium
CGCCGCTCGGCGTCGGCGCCGGTCAGCGTGAACGCGTAGGCGTCGAGCGCCGCGACCGCCGCCGGGCGCGCCGCGGCCACCTCGGCCGCCCGCGACGGCCAGTCCTCCTCCGGCCACGCGACACCCGGGGGACAGTCCTGCGCCGCGGCATCGACGGCGACGAAGCAGGCCACGACGGCGAGCCCGGCGCGCATCAGAACACCCCCGTCCACAGCGGCACGGCGACCTGACCCGGCCGCTGATCGTGCCAGGCGTTGAGCGCCGGCGGCGGCCGGGTCCAGTGCATCGTCGCGGTCACCGCCAACGGCACGAGCAGCGCGTCGGCGCCGACGACCAACGCCGCCTCGCCGAGATCTCGACTCGACGCGCCGAGCAGCAGCGCGGCGACGAAGACCGCGAGGTGCACCCCGGCCGCGACCCACAGCGCCGGCCGCAGGCGGGCAGAGCCCTCCTCGAGCCGGTTGCCGGCCCACCAGGGCCCGAGGGTCATCGCCACCGGCGGCAGGATGAGCACCACCAGCAACGCCGGCAGCGCCGCGGCGACCAGGTTCGACGAGGTCGTGCCGAGCCAGGTGCCGAGCGCCAGGCTCAGCGGCACGACGACCACCCCGGCGGCGACGCCGGCGCCATAGCGCAGGCCGAGGTCCGCGAGGTCGAGCGCGGCCGGGGCCGCGACGACCGCCGGAGCGGCCGGCGGGTCGGCCGCCGGCGCGTCGATCGATAGAGACACCAGCCAGAGGACCAGGGCTACGCTCGGCATCACGTCCTCCCGCGCCGCTCAGGGGAGCGCGGCGACGAACTGCGCCGGCACGGCGCCGCCGCGGTCCTCGTAGTACTTGGCGATCGCCCGGCGGATGGCGCCGACCTGCGCGCGCGCCGCGGTGATGCCCTCCTGCATGCAGCGCTTTTTCTGGGTGAAGTCCATCGTCCCGACGTCGCTGATCGCCGGGGTGATGACGACGTCGGCGCGCGCCAGCTCGTCCTCGGCCATCTTCGCCATCATGATGTTGACCGACTGCAGGATGATGCTGACCACGTCGGTGACGTTGTAGTCGACCACCCCTTGGGTGATGTTGACCGCGACGACGATGTCGGCGCCGTTCTGGCGGGCGACGTCCACCGCGACGTTGGCGACCACGCCGCCGTCGACCAGCGTCCGGTTGCCGAGCTTCGCCGGCGTGAACACGCCGGGGATCGAGACCGAGGCGCGCACCGCGGCGGTCACCGGCCCGCTCTTGATCGGCACCAGCTCGCCGGTGTTCAGGTCCGCGGCGATCGCGATGTAGGGGATCTTGAAGCTCTCGATGTTGGCCAGGGTCACGCTGCGGCGCACGAACTCCTGGATCGCCTCGCCCTTCACCGGCCCGGTGGCGGCCGAGAAGAGCGAGAAGTCGAACAGGTCCCCCTGCTCGATCTTGAACGACTTCCACTCCAACTCGAAGACGTTCGGCTCGGCGGCGTAGAGCGCGCCGATGAGCGAGCCGACCGAGGTGCCGACGATGAGGTCGATGGGCAGCTTCTCTTCGGCGAGCACGCGCAGCACTCCGACGTGGGCGAAGCCGCGCGCCCCGCCACCGCCGAGCACCAACGCCACCCGCGGCGGCTTGACCACCTTGGGCGGCGGCGGCGGCTCGGGGGCCGGCGGGGGCTCGGGGAGCGGTGCGACCTCCGGAGTCACCGGTGGCGGCGGCGGCCCGGGCGCCGGGGCCGGGGATGGCGCCGGCGTGCTGCACGCGCCGACCAGGAGCCAACCGACCGACAGCCACCAGGCAAGAGAGCAACGGTTCATCGACGACCTCGCGGTTGCTCGGTTGTGACCCGGGGCCGGCCGGCAGTCAACCGCCGCCGACGAGCGGCCACAGGGCCCGCCCCAGCCAGCCGAGGTAGGCGACCGCGACCAGGCTGGCCAACGCCGGCTCGAGCGCACGATCCCAGACGCCGAGCCACACGGCGAACCTTGTCCTCCGCGCCGCGACGCGCAGCTCGGCGTACGCCGCCGCGCGGATGCGCGCCGCGCTCGCCGGTGGGACGTCGACGGGCGGCAACCCGCGCAGCGCCCGATCGATCAGCTCGTGCTCGTTCATCGCCGACCTCCGCTCGCTCGCGCCGCGCTTCCCTCGTCGGCGAGCGCCGCGCTCAACGCCGCGCGGGCGCGGGCCAGACGCTGGCGTGCGGCCGCGGGCGTGATCCCAAGGATCTCGGCGGCCTCCTGTGGGGCGAAGGCCTCGACGCCGCACAGGAGCAGGATCTCGCGCGCCCACCCCGGGAGCCCGGCGAGCGCCGCCTCGAGCGCCGCCTGCGCCTCGCTCCCCTCGAGCAGCTCGTCCGGGGGCACGATCCTCCGCTGCTCCGGGACCAGCCGAAGCACCCCGACGCGCAGCTCCTGCCAGGCGCGGCGCCGCGCCGCGCTCAGCGCGAGGTTGCGCGCCACGGTGAACAGCCAGGCGCCGAGCCGCGTGTCGGCGCGCAGTCGCCGCGCGTGCTGCGCCAGGCGTACGAAGGTTTCCTGCACCAGCTCCTCGGCCAGCGCCCGCTCTCGGGTCAGGCGGAGCAGAAAACCGAACAGCCGGGCGCGGTAGGCGTCGTAGGCGGCGTCGAAGGCCGCCGTATCGCCTCGCCCGAGCCCCGTGACCACCGCCGCCTCGTCCATCGCCAGCGGGTTAACGCACGAGCCGGCCGCGCGTGACAAGCGGTCACGCGCCAGCACGCCGCGCGTTGTACTGGCACACACGTGGAGGCGACGATGGTCTGGTTGATGCGCTCGGGAGGTTTGCCGATCTGGGTGCTGGCGCTGTTCGGGGTCTGGGCGTTGGTGATGGCGGTGCTCTTCCTCAGGCGACCGGAGCTGCGCCGGCTCGAGGTCGTCCGGCTGCTCTCGCGAGCGACGCTCTACGCGACGGTCGCGGCCGTCGCCGCCAGCCTGGCGGCGGTGATGACCCGGGTGCCGGCGCACCCCGAGTGGGCGACGAGCCCCGACCTGCCGCTGATCGTGATGACCGGCCTCGGCGAGGCGCTCGCGCCGGCGATCCTCGGCTTCGGGCTGCTGGCGCTCACCAGCTTCTTCGCCGCCCTCGGCGTCCGACGGATCGAGCCTCCCGTCGCCTGATTCGCGGCCACTCGTCATTGAGCGACGAATTGCAGAAATAGATCAGATAGTTAGAACAAGACAGCGACACACGTACGGTCATGTGTTAATATACGTACGTATTCTTTGACGCGTGGTTGGGCGCAAACGGGAGGGGCGGCATGGCGTTGAGCGCGACGAGGCTGAGGCAGCGCCTGTATCAGATCCTCGACCAGGTGCTCGAGACCGGCACCCCGGTGGAGATCGAGCGGCGGGGCAAGATCTTGCGCATCAGCACGAAGGAGCCGGTGAGCAAGCTGGAGCGCCTGACCGCGCGCCGCATCACGGTGGGCGACCCCGAGGAGCTGGTGCACAACGACTGGTCGAGCGCCTGGCGTGGGCTCGGCGGCGAGCGGTGATCTACCTCGACACCCACGTCGTGGTCTGGCTGTACGAGAAAGCGCTCGAGCGCCTCTCCCCGCGGGCGATCGAGCTCATCGAAGGCGAAGAGCTGCTCATCTCCCCGCTCGTCCTGCTCGAGCTCGAATACCTGTTCGAGGTCGGCAAGCTCACGGAGCACGCGCAGCCGATCAGCCAGGAGCTGCGCGCCCGCATCGACCTCGAGCTGTGCCCGATGCCGCTCGCGGAGGTCGTCCTCGCCGGCCTGCATGAGACCTGGACCCGGGATCCGTTCGACCGCCTGCTCACCGCGCAGGCGCGGCGGCGGCTGTTGCCGCTTCTGACCAAGGACCGCGAGATCCACCGCCATTACGACCGCGCGGTCTGGTGAACGGCGCCGCCGGCGCCGTCAACGGACCCGGAGGTCCCAGACGTCCCGGTCGTTGCTCATCCGCGCGGTCCTCGCGTTCGGCTTGTAGCCGGCGAGCAGCGTGTGGCGCAGCGCGTCCTCGAGCGCAACCCGGGCCGGGTAGATCTCGACGCTGATCTGTCGCCGCTCCCGGTCGGCGTGCAGCGTCAGGTGCCCCTCGTCGGTGGGCGCGTGCAACACCGACCAGCCCTCACCCGGGTGGATGGTGCGCGCGCCGAGGGCCAGGCCCGCGCCCTCGACCATGTCGAGGACCATGTCGAGGAACAGGGGCTTGGCGTGGTGCACGTCCTCGATCTCGTCGTAGAAGGCGCAGAAGGTCGGCTTGCGCTGGAAGTAGGCCTCGGCGTACAGGTTCGGCGCGCTCGCCTCGACCTCGGCGGGCACCGCCAGCCGCAGCTCCGGCGCCCGCGCGACCTCGACCCAGTCGCTCTCGTACGAGTGCAGCTTCATGTACTGCGAGTAGTAGCGATTGTGGCGCGCGTGCCAGGCGCGGACCGGCAGGTGCATCTCGCGCGCCACCTCGTCGAACAGCCGGCCGGCCGGCCCGTAGACGGCGACAAAGCCCCGCCCGCCGGCGCGGGTCATCGCCAGCGCCCGCGAGACGAAGATGTTGAAGCAGTCGCGGTTCGACATCGGGTCGGTCACGAAGCCGTCGAAGCGGCCGAGGTCGGTCGGCGCGAGCGGCGCGAGCAGGTTTTTCTCCTGCACGCTGATCGCCAACCCCATCTCGACGCGCATCCGGTCGAGCAGGGAGATCAGAAACGGGTCGATATCGAGCACGGTGACCCGATGGCCGAGCGCAGCGAGCGGCACCGAGACAAAGTCGTCGTCACCGACACACAACAGCTCGAGCGCGCCGACCTGCTCGGCGTCGCCGACCAGCAGCGCCCGCCGCAGCGTCGTCTCCGGCAGCGTCGGGCACTGCCCGACCTGGCTGAAGAAGCGCTTGCGCCAGGCGTGCGCGTCGACGGTGAGCTGGTAGGCGCGCTGCACCCGTGGCGACGCGCCGTCGAGCACATCGGTGCCGACCATCCGATCCATCCGGGTCAGCCGTTCGCGCAGGATCGGGTCGGCGCCGAGCGGCCCCTCGGCGGCGAGGCCGTCGGCGAGCATCCGCGGCAGCAGGTCAGCCCAGGCGCTGACGTCGGCGCCGAAGGCGAGCTGCTCGAGGGCGGCGGCGTAGCCGGGGTCGGCGATCTTGATCTCGCGGTCGGCCTTGAGATCGATCAGCATCGTCGCCTTCGGCCCGAGGCCGAGCACGACGCCGTCGCCGAGGCGCACGGGCGGTGATCGGTCAGCCAAAGACATTCTCCTCGTGCCAGCGGCGCGTGCGCAGCGGCCGCGTGCGGGTGAAGCGATCGGCGAACAGCGCGTAGACCGCGTTGACGATAAGGTGTTCGAGCTCGCGGTCGAACGGCATCAGCGTCACCATCAGGTGGTCCTCGTCCTCGCGCAGCTCGGCGGTGAGGCCGTAGCCGGCCGCATCGTACCAGCACCAGACCCAGCGCTCGCCGCGCACCTCGTAGGTCGATGCCGCCGCCGGCCGCGGCATCTGACGGTCGACGAGCTCGGCGAAACGCTCCCAGTTGCCGCGGGTCAACCGCCCGCCGTCCAGGTTGTCGAAGTCGATCGTCACGTACGGCGCCGCCCGCACCCGCTCCCCCGGCGCGTCGTCCGGCGGGACCAGGCCCACCCGCGCCGGCCGCTCGAAGACCACGAGGTCGGCCGCCGCGTCGGCGCACAGCCCGCAGGCGAGCAGCCACGGCTCGACCTCACGATGATAGGCCACGACCGGGAGGCCGGCCCGCTCGGCCTGCTCGTACAGCGTCCACTCCCACGGCGGTCGCACCAGCACCGCGACCCGGCCGCCTGGCCTCACCGCCCCGATCCCGCGCGCGAGCGCGGCGTACGTCTCGAGGGGCGCGCCGGCGCAGACCAGCGCCAGATCGAAGTCGCCGCCCGCCGGCGCCGCGCCGGTGACAGCGATCGGCCGGTCGTACTGCCCGGCGAGGGCCGTCAGCAGCTCCGCCCGCTCCGGGGCCGGCTCGAAGACCGTGACCGCGGCGGCGGCGGCGAACAGCAGCGCGCC
>JBFYZW010000711.1:0-6739 GCA_041309305.1 Deltaproteobacteria bacterium
GGCGCGCTCTGGTGGGCGGGCTGGGCGATGGCCGGCGCCGGGGCGGCGGTGCTCGGGGCGAGCGGCTACTACGGCCTGCGCTACGAGACCAAGAAGGGGGCGATCGACGCCGACGGCTACCTGACGACGCCGTTGCCGAAGGCGCTGCGGCTGCAGCGTGAGGCCAACGACGCGCGCGGCACCGGGATCTTGCTGGCGATCGTCGGCAGCGCGGTCGCGGTGGCCGGCGGCACGCTGCTGGTCGTCGAGCTGGCCACCGACGTCGAGGTGAGCTACGGCCTCGGCCCGGGCGGTGCGGCGGCCGGGCTGCGCCTGGCCTTCTGACGGCTGGCCGGCGGCGGGGAGATCCGCTATCATCGACCGGTGGTTTCAACTGCGCTCTGGCTCACGCTGCTCGCCGCGCCCTCGCTCGGCGAGGTGAAGCTCGAGCGCCTGCCCCTGTTGCCCGGCAAGGCCGATCTGGCCGTCTGGCGCCAACTCTGGCGGGCGCCGGTGTTCGGGGGCGTCGCGCCGACGATCTGGGTTCGCGCCGCTGGCCCGGAGGCGACCGCGGCGCTCGCGGCGCTCGGCTGGCCGGCCGAGCCGGAGCTGTGGACGCCGGTGCGGCTCGACGCCGCCGGCCTGCAGGTGGCGGTCGACGCGCTCGGGCTCGAGCTGCGCGCCGCGCCGGCGCACCGGGTGCTGCTCGACCTGAGCCGGGTGGAGAGCGGCGTCGAGCGGGTTCACCTCGGCAGCGGTGTCGAGGCGGCGCGCCGCGGCCGGGGCACGTTGGTCGGCGTCATCGACACCGGCATCGACCTGTCTCACCCGGCCTTCCGCGACCGGCGCGGGCGCTCGCGGGTCGTCGCGGTCTGGGATCAGGACGCCGCCGAGGGCCAGGCGCCGGCTCGCTTCGACTACGGTCACGAGTGCCGTCGGCAGGCGATCGCCGACGATCGCTGCACGCTCGCCGACGCGGCCGGCCACGGCACCCACGTCGCCGGCATCGCCGCCGGCGCCGACGGGGTGGCCCCCGAGGCGCTGATCGCGGTGGTGCGCTCCGACACCTTCACGCGCATCGCCGACGCGGTCGCCTACCTGGTTGCGTTGGCCGACGAGCTCGATCTGCCGCTGGTGATCAACACCAGCATCGGCGGGCACTACGGCGCTCACGACGGCCGCACGCCGATCGAGCAGTACCTCGGGCGGGTCCTCGGTCGTGGTCGCCTGCTCGTCGCCGCCGCCGGGAACGACGGCGACACCGGTCTTCACCTCGGCAGCACCCTCGACGCGGTGCCGCAGCGCGTGGCGCTCGCTGGGCTGCCGTGGAGTCGGCCGGTCGAGCTCACCGTCGAGCTGTGGGCTCGTCCGAAGGCCCGCGTCGAGGTGGCGGTCGAGCTGTGGCGGGGCGGGCAGCTGGTCGCCGCCACCGACCTCGTCGCACCGGACAGCGAGCTGATCGAGGCGGAGCTGAGCGACGGCGCCGGCTTCGCGGTCGCGTTGGCCTACAGCATCGAGCTCGACCAGACGCACCGGCAAGAGCGGCGCACGCTGCTCGTCGATCTCGGCGCGTGTCGGGCACCGACAGCGGACGCCTTCATCGCGCTGCGCCTGACCGGCGCCGGGCGGGTCGACGGCTGGCTGCACCAGTCCGACTACCGCTACGGCCTGGTGCGCTTCGCCGACGCGCCGTTCGACGGCTGGCTGGCCGGCGACGGGTTGCGTTCGATCGTCGTCCCGGCGACCTCGGCGGATGTGATCACCGTCGGCGCCTACACGACCCGCACCGAGTGGTTGGCCGAGAATCGCGAGCCGTACGGCCTGGCCGACACAGCGCGCGGCGTCCTGGCGCTCTTCTCCAGCCGCGGGCCGACCACGGCGCCGCAGCTCACCGGGACGAAGCCGGATCTGGCCGCGCCGGGCAGCGTCGTCGCCTCGGCGCGCGCGGCGAGCATCCCCCCCGGTCCGAACACTCTCGACGCCGAGCGGATGGTGATGCAGGGCACCAGCATGGCCGCGCCGCACGTCACCGGCGCGGTGGCGCTGATGCTCGAGGTAGACCGGGAGCTCGAGCCGGCGCAGGCCCGCGATCAGCTGACCCGCGCCGCCCGGTCCGACGCGAACACCGGCGCGGTGCCCAACCCGGCCTGGGGCTACGGCAAGCTCGATGCGGCGGCCGCGGTCGGGCTCGCCGAGCGGGAGGCGCGCGGCTGCGCGGCGACGGCCAGCGGCTGGGCGCTCGTCGCCGTCCTCCTGCTCCTGCGCCGCCGTTGGTGAGCCGAGGAGCGGTGATGCGCATCGCGGTGTGCAGCGACGAGCCCTACCCGGTCAACCAGACCGCCATCGCCGAGCTGGAGCGGCGCGGTCACGAGGTGGTGCGCTTCGGCAGCCCGGCGAGCGGCCAGGAGGAGGCCTGGCCGGAGGTCGCCCGGCAGGCGGCCGAGGCGGTGGCGCGCGGCGACTGCGCCGAGGGGGTCTTCTTCTGCTGGACCGGCACCGGCATCAGCATCGCCGCCAACAAGGTGCCCGGCGTGCGCGCGGCGCTGTGCGTCGACCCGGAGACCGCGCGCGGGGCGCGGATCTGGAACCACGCCAACGTCCTGTGCCTGTCGAACCGCCTGACCAGCGACGATCGCTGTCGCGAGATCCTCGCCGCCTGGTGTGAGACGCCCCCAGACGATCCGCGCGGCGCACGCGGCGTCGAGCTGCTGGGCCAGATCGAGCAGGCCTATCGGCGGCGCTGAGCCGGCTCAGTCGACCGGCGCCGGATCGCCGCCGCCCGGGTCGCCGCCGTCGGCGCTCTGGTCGCTGTCGCGGCAATAGCCGGCGGCCTGACCGGTGGGGATGTCGCACCACTGCAGCGCCAGGCAGTCGTCGTCGTCGCCGCACTGGCGCAGGCAGACCTTGGTGTTGCCCAGGTCGCAGGCGTAGCCCTCGAGGCACTCGTCGTCGCTCGTGCAGCGCAGGCGCGCGTCGACGCTCGAGCAGGCGCCGGCGAGGAGGACCACGACCAACGAGCAGCCAACGATGGTGAGGCGCATGCGGACTCCCACGTAGAACCGCCATCCTAACGCCGGGCGCGGGGCCATCGCAACCCCGGGTCGCTCTCTGGTTGGCGGGCCGCGCGCGGCGGGGTAGGGTGCCGCGATGAACACCAGCCTCTTCGGCCTGGCGCTCACCGGGTTCCAGGTCCTCTCGTCGTTGCTCGACCTGGCGCTGGTCGGCGCCGCGGTGTGGGTCGTCGTCGCCTGCGCCCGGCGCGGCGTCGCGTCGTCGACGCCCGCCTTCCTGCTCGCCGGGACCGCCGCGGCCGCGGTGCTCGGGGCGATCGACAACTGGTTCCTCTACCAGCCCTGGGGCTTCGAGCTGCTCGGGCAGCAGGGCATCAGGCTGGCGGCGCTGTTCTCCAACCTGCTCGGCCTCGGCGCCGCCGGGCTGGTCGCGGTGGCGATCGCGGCCTTCCCCCGCCTGCCGGCCGCCGGAGGCGATCGTGGCTGACGCCTCGCGCCTGCTCGACCAGCTCGTCGGGATGGTCTGGGTCGCGGCGCTCGGGGCGACCGCCGCCGCCGCGCTGTGGCGGTTTCGGTTCCGGCCCGCTGGCTTGTTGCTCGGCCTCGGCTTCGGTCTCCTGGCCGGCAAGAGCCTCGTGATGCCGCTCCTCTACCTGCTCGTCTTCGCGGACGTCGGCTACGACAGCCCGGCCCGCCGAGCGACCCAGCTCGCCTCCTGGGCGCTCACCCTTGTGCTCTCCGCGCTCGTCGTCGCCGGCGTCGCGCTCATCCCCGCGAGCGCGACCGAGCCGTCGCGGTCTGGCACTCCGGAGCCGCGAGTGCCAGCGGATCCCAGCACTCGCGCGCGATGACTGCCAGCGCCCTAGAAATAATCTAAATAGATCATACTATTAAGGTCGACAAGATCACCGTTCGACCTCTTGACACACCTTGGACCACACCTATATTCCAGCCCGTCGTCGCGGGTCTCCCGTGACGGGTTGGGAAACTCAAAGCGCTCTCGGGCGCATACGGACGGAGGATCGTCATGAAGTTTCGGCCCCTGCAGGATCGGATTCTGATCAAGCGCGTCGACAAGGAGGAGCGGACCTCGGGCGGGATCATCATCCCGGACACCGCGAAGGAGAAGCCGCAAGAGGGCGAGGTCGTGGCGGTGGGCAACGGCAAGCGCCTCGAGGACGGCAAGGTCCAGCCGCTCGACGTCAAGAAGGGTGATCGGATCCTGTTCGGCAAGTACTCGGGGTCGGAGATCAAGATCGATGGCGTCGAGCACCTGATCCTGCGCGAGGACGAGGTCCTCGGCATCCTCGAGTAAGAACCGCTCGTCGAGCGACAACACTATTAAGGAGTAGAGACCATGGCAGCCAAAGAGATCATCTTTTCGCAGCGCGCTCGCGAGCAGATCCTCGTGGGCATCAACACCCTGGCCGAGGCGGTCAAGGTGACCCTGGGCCCGAAGGGCCGCAACGTCATCCTCGAGAAGAGCTTCGGCTCGCCGACCGTGACCAAGGACGGCGTCACCGTCGCCAAGGAGATCGAGATCGAGGACCGCTTCCAGAACATGGGCGCCCAGATGGTCAAGGAGGTCGCCTCGAAGACCTCCGACATCGCCGGTGACGGCACGACCACCGCGACCGTGCTGGCGCAGGCCATCTACCGCGAGGGCGTCAAGCTCCTCGCCGCCGGCGCCAACGCGATGGATCTCAAGCGCGGCATCGACCAGGCGGTCGCCACGGTGACCGAGGAGCTGAAGAAGCAGTCGAAGTCGACCAAGGATCCGAAGGAGATCGCACAGGTCGGGACCATCTCGGCCAACGGTGACACGACCATCGGCCAGATCCTCTCCGAGGCGATGGAGCAGGTCGGCAAGGAGGGCGTGATCACGGTCGAAGAGGCCAAGAGCATGGAGACCGAGCTCGAGGTCGTCGAAGGGATGCAGTTCGACCGCGGCTACCTGAGCCCCTACTTCGTCACCGATCCGGAGCGCATGGAGGTCGTGCTCGAGGATCCGTACATCCTCATCTTCGAGAAGAAGATCTCGAACATGAAGGATCTGTTGCCGTTGCTCGAGAACGTCGCGCGCAGCGGCAAGCCGCTGCTCATCATCGCCGAAGAGGTCGAGGGCGAGGCGCTGGCCACCCTGGTGGTCAACAAGCTGCGCGGCACGCTGCACGTCGCCGCGGTCAAGGCGCCGGGCTTCGGTGATCGCCGCAAGGCGATGCTGCAGGACATCGCGGTGTTGACCGGCGGCCAGCTGATCTCCGAGGACCTCGGTATCAAGCTCGAGAACGTCACGCTGAAGGACCTCGGCCAGGCCAAGCGCATCACGATCGACAAGGACAACACGACGATCGTCGACGGCGCGGGCAAGAAGAAGGACATCGAGGGCCGTGTGGCGCAGATCCGCACCCAGATCGAGGAGACCACCTCCGACTACGACCGCGAGAAGCTGCAGGAGCGGCTGGCCAAGCTGGTCGGCGGCGTCGCGGTGGTCCGCGTCGGCGCGGCGACCGAGAGCGAGATGAAGGAGAAGAAGGCCCGCGTCGAGGACGCGCTGCACGCGACCCGCGCGGCGATCGAGGAGGGCGTCGTCCCGGGCGGCGGCGTCGCGTTGATCCGCGCGCTGCCGGCGCTCGATAAGCTCGACCTCGGCGGCGACATGCAGTTCGGCGTCAACATCATCAAGAAGTCGATCGAGGAGCCGCTGCGCCAGATCGTCGGCAACTCCGGTGTCGACGCCTCGATCGTGCTGCAGAAGGTCAAGGAGGCCAAGGGCACCCACGGCTACAACGCCCAGACCGAGCAGTACGTCGATATGCTCAAGGACGGCGTCATCGACCCGACCAAGGTCGTGCGCACGGCGCTGCAGAACGCCGCCTCGGTGGCGGCCCTGCTGCTGACCACCGACGCGATGGTGGCCGAGAAGCCGAAGAAGAAGGAGCCGGCGATGCCGGCCGGCGGCGGCATGCCGCACGGCATGGGCGACATGGACTACTGAGCCCGGGTTCGCCTGGGGCAACTGCAAGCTCGGAAAGGGCCCCCCTCGGGGCCCTTTCTTTTTGGCTGAGTCGCATGTGACCACATTGTGGTTGCAAAATAATAACTATGTGACTACACTTCTGGTATGCGCGCCGTCGGGGTCCGAGAGCTGAAGGCGAGGCTCAGCCACTACCTGCGCCGGATCAAGGCCGGCGAGCGGGTGCTGGTCACTGAGCGCGGGCAGGTGATCGCCGAGCTCGCGCCGCCCGCGCCGCTGGCCGAGCCATACGGCCTCGCCCGGTTGGCCGAGCTGGCGACCGTGTCCGACGGGGAGGGGCCCGAGCCGGGGCTCTACGCGTCGACCGGGCTGGCCTCGGCGGCCGGCACCGCGGCGCGGCTCGTCGACCTGGAGCGCGGATGAGCGTCGTCTACGTCGAGTCGAGCGCCGCGCTCGCGTGGCTGCTCGACGAGCCGAGCGGCAGGCTCGCCGGCGAGCTGCTGGCCGCCGCCGAGCGGGTGGTCACCTCCGAGCTGACGGTGCTCGAGGTCGGGCGGGGGTTGTTGCGTCACGCGGCGAGCGGCGCGGTGGACGCCGCGGGGCACGTCCGGCTGCAGACGCTCCTCGATCGCGCGGCGCGCGGCTGGACCCGCATCGCGGTCGACGGGCGGGTGCTGGCGCGCGCCCGCCAGCCGTTCCCGGTCGAGCCGGTCCGCTCCCTCGACGCCATCCACCTGGCGAGCATCACGCTGGCCCGGGCCGGCCTCGGGCC
>JBFYZW010000712.1:0-3445 GCA_041309305.1 Deltaproteobacteria bacterium
GGCGCGCGCAGGTCGCGGGGCTGGTCGACCACGGCGCCGATCGTTGCGACGTGCGCGGCCTCTACGGCGACGAGGCGATCCGGGAGATCGATCGCTTCCTCGACCGCGCCGCCTGCGCCGGGCTCGGCCGGGTCGTCGTCGTCCACGGCCACGGCACCGGCGCGCTGAAGAAGGTCGTCCGCGAGCACCTCGGCCGCTCGCCGTACGCCGCCAGCTGCCGGCCGGGGGCCGATCTCGAGGGCGGCGACGGCGTCACGGTCGTCGAGCTGCGCGGCTGAGCCGGGTTGCGGGAAGGGCGGGCCGACGATCGTCGGTCTTGACCTGCGTAATACCCCTATTCGTCTGGGCTATGGCTGGTGTATGCCTCCGCCCTGGCGAGGAGGCGGCGATGCTCGACGTCAATCGGATCCGCTATTTTCAGGTGGTCGCCGAGGCCGGCTCGTTCAGCCGAGCGGCGAAGCGTCTCGGCGTCTCGCAGCCGACCCTGAGCATCCAGGTCGGCCGGCTGGAGGAGGAACTGGGCACGCCGTTGTTCTTGCGCCACCACAGCGGCGTGACCCTGAGTGAGGTCGGCCGCCGGCTGCTCGGCCACGCGCAGGAGATCCTCGCTCGGCTCGAGGCGATGGAGCGGTCGGTGCGGGCCGAGGTCGAGGTGCCGAGCGGCGATCTGCGCGTCGGCACCGTCAACAGCGTCGGCATCTACCTCTTGCCCGAGGCGCTGGCGATCCTCGCCGAGCGCTTCCCCAAGGTCAGGCCGCTCATCCGCTTCGAGCACTCCGACACGGTGATCGACCTGCTCGGCAGCGGCGAGATCGACCTGGCGATCACCGCCCGTCCACGGGCCCCGAGCCGCGACGACGAGCTCTTGCTGATGGACGATCCGCTGGTGCTGGTCTGCGGCCGCGGCCACCGCCTGTGGCGCCGGCGGCACGTCCGGCCGCGCGACCTGAACGGCGAGCCGTTGGTCGCCTTCGACGACGCGTCGCCGACCGCGGCGGTGATCGAGCGGGTGCTCGAGCGCCATGGCGTGAAGATGCAGGTGGTGATCAAGACGCCACAGATCGCGGCGATGATCCGCATGGTGCGCATGGAGATGGGGGTGGCCTTCGTGCCGCAGATGGCGCTCGGCGACGAGGCGGACAGCCGCGGTCTGCACGTGCTCAACTTCGCGCCGGACGAGTTGCATCGGGGGATCTGGGCCAGCTGGCGCGGCCCGTCGGAGTACGCCGCGCGCGCCGCCTTCGTCGACTGCCTGCGCGAGGTGGCGCGGCAGAAGGGCCGGCGCCGGCCGCTGGTCTGAACGGGCGGTCACGATTCACGATCACGACCAGCCGCTTCGCCCTGGCTCTCAGCTGACCGGCTTGACGAAGATGTCGCGCGCCACCTCGGCGTCGAGGGCCAGGGTGGTCTCGTCGACCTCGATGACGATCGCCGGCTGGCGCTGTTTCAGGCGCAGCACCGTGCCCGGGACGATCCCCAGGGCCGAGAGCTGCTCCAGCCGTTGGTGGAAGCGCGGGTGGACGAAGGTGATCCGGCCCCGCTCGCCGAGCGCCAGCTCGTGCAGCGGGCGGACCACCGAGCCCACCTCGTGGCGCGCCGTCCGGCAGCACTCGCCGGGCGGGATCGGCTCGCCGTTCGGCGCGGTGGGTGGGTGGCCGAGCAGGGTGCACAGGCTGTCGGCCAGCGCCGGGCTGATGGCGTGCTCGAGGCGGCAGGCGAGCTGATCGATGCTGCTGAGCGGAATCTCGAGCAGGTCGGCGAGCAGGCGCGCGGCCAGGCGGTGGGCGCGGACGACGTGCCGCGCCAGCTCGTCACCGGTCGGGGTGGTGTGCACCCGGCCGTTGTCGGCGGTGAGCAGCCCGTCCTGCTCGAGCCGGTAGATGGTCGCGCGCAGCTCGGTCTCGTCGCCGAGGGCGCACAGCTCGCTCACCGGGGCGCCGTCGGCGCCGCGCACGTAGACGCGCTCGAGCACCTCCTCGCGCAGATCGTGGAAACCGGGCGCACCGTTCATCGCGGGGGCTCACTTTCGCTCGCCGGCGCGAGCCAGCGGCCAAGCCAGCGCGCGAGGGTGGAGCGCTCGGGGTCGGGGAACTCGTAGCCGCAGGCGGGGCAGCGCAACAGGCCGCAGCCGCCGCGCCACGGGCAGCCGGCGCGGCAGGCGTCGCGGTCGACGACCGGCGCGGCGCACAGCGGACAGTTGGTCGGCGGTGGCGCGGTCACATGAGCACCAGGCGCAGGCCGGCGTTGAGCAGCCCACCGACCGCGAAGGCGAACGGGAAGATGAAGGCGGTCATCGCCGCGGCGGTGGCGACGCCCCGCTCCTTGGCGATCATCAGGACGTTGGCGACACAGGGGACGAACAGCGTGATGGTGACCAGCGCGACGACCACCTGGATTTCGGTCTCGATCGTGACCTCGGGCGCGGCCAGCGCCGGGGCGAAGATGTGGAACAGGCCGGCGGCGCCGTAGTCGCGGCGCAGAAAGCCAATCAGGAAGGCGTCGGCGGCGGCGGGCGGCAGCCCGAGCAGGCCCTCGACCACCGGCGCGAAGGCCTGCTGCAGCGCGGTGAGCGCGTCGGCGGCGTCGAGGACCCAGAGGATGAAGGTGGCGACGACAAACAGCGGCACCGCCTCCTTCAGGTACCACTCGATGCGCGCGGCGGTCTTGATCAGGATGTTGCGCAGCTCCGGCCGGCGGATCGGCGGCACCTCGAGCACGAAGTCGGCCGCCTGGCCGGGGAGCAGCCGCGCGGCGAGCAGGCCGACCAGCAGCATCACGCCGGTGACCGTCGCCAGCCAGACCCAGACGCCCCAGCTGCTGATGCCGGCGATGAGCCCGAGGATGACGCCGAGCTGGGCGGAGCAGGGCACGCCGAGCGCGAGCAGCAGCGTGACCATCAGCCGCTCCTTCGGCGTCGCCAGGATCCGGGTCGTCATCGTCGCCATCGTGTCGCAGCCGAGGCCGAGGACCATCGGCAGCACCGCCTTGCCGTTCAGGCCGATCAGCCGGAAGAGCCGGTTGAGCACCACGGCCAGGCGGGGCAGGTAGCCGGAATCCTCCATCACCGAGAAGACGACGAAGAAGGTGGCGACGATCGGCAGGACGATCGCCACCGCGTAGGCGAGCGCCATCGAGGCGATCCCGTAGTCGCCGATCAGCAGGCCCGGGCCGTGACCGAGCCCGGCCTCGACCGGTCCGACCAGGAACTCCTCGACGAAGCCGCCGGTGATCGCGCGCACGCCGGCGTCGAGCCAGGGGATCAGGGTCCCGGCGAAGATCGTCTCCTCGCAGAAGTCGACCGCGACCCCGGCGCCGAAGACGCCGACGACCAGGTAGGTGACGTAGAGCACGGCGGCGGCGATCGGCAGGCCGAACAGGGGGTGCATCGCCGCCGCGCCGAAGCCGCGCGCCAGGGCGCCCCGGCTCGCCGGGCTCCGGGTCGTCA
>JBFYZW010000713.1:0-21895 GCA_041309305.1 Deltaproteobacteria bacterium
AGAACGTCTACGTCGAACACACGCTTCGCAAGTTCTCGCCAGCTCAACCGATGGCGAATCGACTCCCGCCTAGGGCCCACCGCTCCACGAACCAACTCATCACATCCACACTCCACTCCAGCGCCAGGTCTCCCGAGCCTGACAATGGGGTCCCTCCGGCGCGGCGTGGCCCTGCCACCTTGCCGCCACGGGGAGCGGCTGGCCGCGTCAGGGGCGCTCACTGGACGACCCGGGAGCTCGCTCGCCTTCGCTTTCTTCGTCAGATCGGGTCGGGATTACCTGATTGTCGGTCTCGGCGATCGATCGGTACAGTTCGAAGGCCGCAGCGAAGGCCCAAGGCCTGCACACCGCGGCGTCCAGCAACAGGGGCCGAGCGGCGTGTCGCTCCGCCTCGTCGGAGATCTCGAAGCCGTAGCGCGGCAGAGCGGGAGTGATGCATGACAGGCAAGGGCGCGGATCAGCGACAGCAGGTTCGGGTGTTCACGCCGTACACCGCGGTCTGGCTCGACGCGGCGGTGGCCGAGCCGATCAGGCTGGTCAACCTGAGCACCAGCGGGGCGTTGCTCTCGGCGGCGCGGGATCTCAAGCGGGTCGGAGCCATGAGGCTGGTGATGTCGTTCGCTGACGCCGGCCCGACGCAGCTCAACGCCCGCGTCGTCCGCGGGCCGCAGCGTCGGGGCAGGACCTCCGAGCTCGCCCTCGCCTTCGTCGAGCTCGATCCCTTGGTCGAGCACCTCCTGGCGGAGACCGTGAAGGCGCACCTCGCGGCGCGCATGCGCGAGGCTCGGCGCGCCGTGTTGGTCATCGACCGGTCCTCGGCCGTCCGCCGCTCGATCCGCGAGGCGCTCGATCTCTTCGGCGTGGCCGACATCACCGAGGGCTCGTCATCGCTGGATGCCGTGGCGTGCTTGACCCACGGGCCCAATCGGCCACTGACCTCGTTCGTCGGGGTCCCGGCGGGGAGCGTCCGTCCCGAGGAGCTCGCCACCTTCATCGCCGGCGAGTACCCACACGTTCACGTCGTGCTGCTGCTCTCGGCCGGCGAGTCGGCGTTGACCGCGGCGGTGCCCGAGCCACCGCGGGTGCGCTTCGAGCTGCTGGCCAGACCCTGGACCCCGGAGCGCCTGGCCAGCTTCGTGTTGCCCAGGCAACGGGGGGCCGCGTGAGAGCGGCCAATCCAGTGATGGACGGCCCGCGCGGCGAGGCGCCGCCGACGGGGTCCCGGCGTGTCGCCGCGGCGGTGGTCAAGAGCAGCGCCGATCCTCTCGTCGCGCGGTACATGGCCGAGGTCAATCGGTACCCGCTGCTGTCTCGGGCGCAGGAGTACGATCTCGCCCGCAACTTTCAGGCGACACGCGAGACGAAGTACGCCCACCGCTTGCTGGAGGCCAACCTGCGGTTCGTGGTCCGTATCGCTCACGAGTTTCGTGGCTACGACGTGCCGCTGTTGGACCTGGTCCAGGAGGGCAACCTCGGCCTGATGATGGCGATCAAGAGGTTCGATCCGGGCCGCGGCTGTCGGTTGGTGTCCTACGGCGTCTGGTGGATCCGCGCCTATATGCGCGCCTACTCGATGCGCTCCTGGTCCCTCGTCAGGGTAGGGACGACCCAGGTGCAGCGCAAGCTCTTCTTCGCCGTGCGTGCCGCCCGTGGTCGGGTCGATGCGTCGGGCAAGCCGGGGCACGAGGTCACCAACATCGATCTGGCGCGGAGCTTGAAGGTCAGGGAGGGCGAGCTCACCAACATGGAGGTCCGGTTGGCCGGACATGATTTCCCGCTCGAGGCGCGGACCGGTGATGGACCCGGACCGACCTACGTCGACCGGTTGGCCTCCGCCGCCGCGGGCCCGGAGGAGCTCGTCGGCGAGCGCGAGACCCTCGGGTTGCTGCGCCGGAGCGTGCGCGAGCTGAGCACGACGATCACCGCCAAGCAGAGGTTCGTGCTCGAGCACCGCCTGCTCGGTGACGAAGGCCGCACGCTGCAGGAGGTCGGCACCTGCCTTCAGGTCTCGCGCGAGCGGGTTCGTCAGATCGAAGGGCAGCTGCTCGGCAAGCTGGGCGTGTCGTTGCGCAAGTCACAGGTCGTGCCGACCGGTGATGGCGCGGCCGACAAGGCGTCGTCACCAACCCCGGCTCGTCGTCGGGCGGGGGCGAGTCGTCGCCGGCCGCGGCGCCTCAGCGGCTGACCGGGCTCGGCGTGCGCGAGGCAACCGGCTCCGCGGGGCTGGTCGGCGACCGGGAGCGCGCTGGGGGGGGGCCGGAGACCTCCTCTCCGTTCGCGTCGTGGTGGTCCACGGGCACCTGATGCGTCGCGAATCCAAGCGCAAGCGGATCGCATTTCCTCATGTTCATCGGTGGTCGAGCTCCCTACACTGACTACGCAGGAGTGCAGGAGGTCAGCATGAGGATCCGAATCCGCGCGCGTGACGTCAGGGTGACGAGGGCCCTGCGTGCCCACGTCGAGCTCCGCCTCGCCTTCGCGCTGAGCCGCTTCGGGGCACAGGTCGGCCAGGTGGCCGTCCACCTCTCCACGTCGGACGAGCGGCGCGACCGCGCCGAGAGCCTGTGCCGGATCTGGGTGCGTCTACCTCGAGCGGTCAAGGTCCAGGAGACGGACAAGGATCTCTTCGCCGCGGTGGATCGGGCGGCGTCTCGCGTGGCTCGCTCGGTCGCCCACGCGATCGAGCACGACCGTACCTTGAGCTACAGCCTGGCCCAACCGGGCAAGGAGAAGCGGCCGAGGCCGGGGCCACCTGCGGTCGCCGCCCGACGAACGACGAGCCCGGCTGCGGACAAGGTCAAGCGAAGACCGACTCCCGCGCTTCGTCGCAAATCGCCGCGACGGCAGGGTGCTTGATCCTCTTCTCGAGCGAGATGGCCCACACCTGCTGCTGGACCTTCTCCGTGCGGCCGGCGATGTGGACGCGGTATCGCTGCCGCACCTCCTGCTCGATTACGGTCGGGCCGACGAAGACGCCCAGGCCAGCCTCACCGAAGATGTTGGCCAAGGCGACGTCAGGCACCTCGGCGATGATCCGCGGGCGGAGGCTCATCGAATCGAACCAACGAGCCAGCGAGCGCTGCAACGTCGAGCCGACCGTGGGGGTGAGGAAGGGGGCGCCCTCCAGCGAGCGTGGGAACCGCCGCTGCAGCCGTCTGGCCAGCTTCGATGTGGCGAAGAAGGTGACGCCGCACTCGCCGAGCAGATGACTGAAGGCGCGGATCGGCGAGCCGGGCCCGGCCGGTGCGTCCGACAAGACGACGTCGACCTCGTTCTCGGCCAGGTCGGTCATGAACTCAGAGACCGAGCGGCCATCACGGCAAACGACCAGGACGTCGCGGTTCATCTCGAACACCGGGGCCAGGACACGTTGGACGATCGACTTGGCGAGGACGCCCGAGATGCCGACGACGAGCCGCATCCTCCGCACGCCCGGTCGACCCTTCACCGTGTCGAGGAACTCCTGGCCGAGGCCGAAGATCTCCTCGGCATAGCGGAACGCCACGCGACCTTCGTCGGTGAGAGTCAGGTTGCGTCCATGCCGGGAGAACAGCTTCTGGCCCAGCACCTCCTCGAGGCGATGGATCTGACCGCTGATCGTCGGATGCGCCAGGCGAAGCTCGCGGCTCGCCCCGACGATGCTCCCCTGCTTGGCGACGACCCAAAAATAGAGGAGGTGATGGTAGTTCAGCCACTCCATGAGCGTTCCCCCCCGAAATCGTTCACGCCGAACGGCTCTTCGCGCCGCTCGCGGCCTGGGCCGGCGAGTCACCGCCCAGTTGGCCATCAACAGCTACCGGCGGGTGCACCACTCGCCGCGCCTGGGCTCGGGCTCCCGCAGCGCCGTGGCCTTCGGCCGCGACCTCGAGCGGAAACCGCTGCCGCATTGCCCCCAAGACAAAGTCCTCTACCGCGCGCTCAGAGTCAAGCGCGAGCGCCTCGGCCACCAGCGCCTGGGCCTCGGCGAGCCGCGTCGCGACGACCACCGAGCGGACGGCCGGGATATCACGTGGGGCCATCGACAGCTCGCGAACGCCCAGCCCCAGGAGCACCCAGGTGAACGCCGCGTCTCCGGCGATGTCGCCGCAGACCGCGATCGGCTTGCCGGCCACGGCCGCCGCGTCAATCGCGTGCTTGAGCAGCCGGACCACCGCCGGGTGCAGGGCGCGACAGAGGTGGGCGACGTCGACGTTGTCCCGGTCGGCGGCGAAGGCGTACTGGATGAGATCGTTGGTTCCGATGCTGAAGAAGTCGCAGCACCTGGCCAGATGATCGATGGTGAGCGCGGCGCTCGGCGTCTCGATCATCGCGCCGATCGGCAGGTGGCGCCGGTAGGCGACCCCTTCGCGGTCGAGCTCCGCCTGGACTTCCTCGCACACTGCCCGCGCCGCGCAGAGCTCCGCGACGCTGGAGATGAGCGGGAACATGATCCTCATCGGACCGACCACCGAGGCCCGGTAGAGCGCGCGCAGCTGCACGCGGAAGATGTCGGGCCGGCGCAGCGAGAAGCGGATGGCCCGCACGCCGAGGCTCGGATTCGCGCCGCCGGGGACCCTGACCCCGAGGGGGAGCTTCTCGCCGCCGAGGTCCAGCGTGCGGAAGGTCGCCGTCCGCCCGCCGAGCGCCGTCAGCGCGGCCACCGCGTCGCGATACTGGTCCTCTTCGCTCGGCAGGTGCGGGCAATTCAGGTAGAGCAGCTCGGTCCGGAGCAGCCCGACCGACCTGGCGCCCAGGTCGACCGCCGTCGCCACCTCGGAGAGTCGCTCGATGTTGGCGCCGAGCTCGATCTCGACCCCGTCCGCGGTGGCCGTCGGTCGGGCCCTCCCGGCGCGCAGCAACCGCCTCATCCGCGCCTTCTTCTCGCCGCGACGCCGCCGAAAGTCGACCAGGGTCTCGCGATCCGGGTTGATGATCACCTCGCCCCGCCCGCCGTCGACGATGAGCGTGTCGCCAGGCCGCGCGCTCCGCCCCAGCTCGGCGACGCCGACGACGTGTGGCAGCCTGAGGCCTCTGACGATGACCGCCGCGTGGGAGGTCACCCCGCCCCGCTCGGTGGCGATCCCGGCCAGGTTGAGGCGCTCCAAGGACAGCGCGTCGATCGGCGAGAGCGCGGCGCCGACCGCGATGGCTCCCGCGGCCCACCCATGCGCGAAATCGGTGTCCGGCAGGCCGAGCATGGTCCTCAGCAGGTGGTCACCGACCGCCTGGACGTCCTCGCTCCGCTCGCGCAGCGTCGGGTCGCGGATCCCGGCGAAGGCGGCCGCCATCCTGTCGATCACCTGCCGCACCGCCGACTCGGCGGCGAGCAGCTCCTGGCGGATGAGGCCGTGCGACTCGGTGAGGATCTCCCCGCCGCGGAGAATCAGGCGGTAGCACTCGAGGAGGTGGCCCCCGTCCGGCTCGTGCCGGCCCTCGAGCTCCTGACCGATCCGGGCGAGTCGACAATCGGTGGCCTGAATCGCCTCGGCGAGGCGGAGCAGCTCGCCCTGCACGTGTTGGCGCGGGATCCTCCGTTGGACGACGACGACCGTGGCCGGGAGCGCTCGCGCCAGGCCGATGGCGATACCCTCGCCGGCGCCGAGGCCCCTCATTCGTCTCATCGCCGCCATGCTCATCCCCCTCGGTTGTCGGGAAACAGTGGAACGCGTCGCCGCACGCCGCCTCGCTCCGCTCCGATTGTTTACGGCAAGTACACACATGACGAAAATGAGATAAATCCGCACATCGCTGTCGAAAAAACCGCATCGCCGGCGAGGCGTTATGTCGTGACAGCGTAACTCGCGGTGCTTACACTTGCTGAGCCGGAGTCGGTCGAGGTCGTCGGTGGACCGGTGACCGATCGCTGTCTGGACACGCGCTTCCCCTTGGCTCACCCATGACCAGCCTCGGGAATACGGGGGTGGGCAAGATGTGTGGCGTTGCCGGGATGCTTCGACCTGCGGGCGGCGATCCTGACCGCGAGCTGCTGCGGCGGATGGTGGGCGAGATCGCCTATCGCGGGCCGGACGAGAGCAGCACCTACTGTCAAGGCGCGGTCGGTCTGGCCCACGCTCGGCTGAGCATCATCGATATCGCGGGCGGCCAACAGCCGATGCGCAGCCCCGAGACGGGGGTGGTGCTCGTCTTCAACGGCGAGATCTTCAACTACCTCGAGCTTCGTGAGCAGTTGGTCGCCCGCGGTCATCGCTTCCGCACCCGCTCCGACACCGAGGTTGTCCTGCGCATGTACGAGGAGAGCGGCGAGGCCTGCGTGCGGGCCTTCAATGGCCAGTGGGCGCTGGCGGTCTGGGACCCGCGCCAGCAGCAGCTCTTCCTCTCCCGCGACCGGCTCGGGGTCCGCCCGATCTTCTACGCTCAGGCCGGCGACGACTTCATCTTCGCCTCGGAGATCAAGGCCTTGTTGTGTCACCCGGCCCTCACCGCCGCGATCGATCTCGAGGCGCTCGACGAGGTGTTCACCTTCTGGACGACGCTCCCGCCGCGCACGGCCTTCCGGGGCGTCTACGAGCTGCCGGCGGGGCACAACCTGCGCGTCACCGCCCAGGGCCTGCGCGAAGAGACCTATTGGCAGCTCGAGTACCCGGAGTCGTTCTCCGCCGCGAACGAGGCGTCGATCAGCGAGGAGCTCGAGAGCCTGCTCGCCGATGCGGTTCGGCTGCGGCTGCGCGCCGACGTGCCGGTCGGTGCCTACCTGAGCGGAGGGTTGGACTCCTCGCTGACCGCGGCCTTGATCCGGCGCCAGGGCGACGCCGCGCTCGAGACCTTCTCGGTGACCTTCGGTGATCCTGACTACGACGAGAGCGACCATCAACGCGCCGTGGTCGAGCACCTCGGCACACGGCATGCGAGCGTCTACTGCCGCGACGAGGACATCGGGCGCGCCTTCCCCGAGGTCGTCTGGCACGCCGAGAAGCCGATCCTGCGCACCGCGCCGGCGCCGCTCTACCTGCTGGCCAAGCTCGTCCACGACCGGGGCTACAAGGTCGTCCTCACCGGCGAGGGGGCCGACGAGATGTTTGGCGGCTACGACATCTTCAAGGAGGCGAAGATCCGCCGCTTCTGGAGCGCGCAGCCGGACTCCCGCTTCCGCCCGTTGTTGTTGCGGCGGCTGTACCCGTACATGCCGGCGCTGCAGAAGCAGCCCGCCGCCTACCTGAAGGCCTTCTTCCACCTCGACAACCACGCGGTCGACAGCCCGTTCTTCTCGCACCTGCCGCGTTGGGGGTTGACGGCCAGGATCAAGGAGCTCTTCTCGCCGGAGGTGAAGGAGGCGCTGCGCGGCAGAGACGCGCTCGATCTGCTCCGCGCCCAGCTCCCGGAACGGTTCGCCGGCTGGCCGCCGTTCTGCCAGGCGCAGTACCTCGAGACCGCCATCCTGCTGCCTGGCTACATCCTCTCGTCGCAGGGGGATCGAATGGCGATGGCGAGCTCGGTCGAGGGGCGCTACCCGTTCTTGGACAACCGGGTCGTCGAGTTCGCCGGGCGCCTGTCGCCGCGGCTCAAGATGCGGGTCCTCGACGAGAAGTACCTGCTCAAGCGCGTGGCCCGCGGGCTGGTGCCGGCGCGGGTCGTCGAACGGGCCAAACAGCCCTACCGCGCCCCGGAGGTGCCGAGCTTCTTCGCGGGCGACGGGGGGCCAGCACGATTCTCATACGTCCGCGACCTGCTGTCTCCCACCGCGGTGGCCGCAGCGGGGCTCTTCGACCCGAAGGCGGTCAGCGCGCTGGTCGGGAAGTGCACGCGGGCCGGGCCGCGCGGGGTGAAAGACAGCATGGCGCTGGTGGGGATCCTCTCGACCCAACTCCTGGTCGACAGGTTCGTCAATGCGCAGGCAGGGCGGTCGAGTCATGTCTGAGATCGAGCATCGGGTGCGGCAGTTCATCATCGACAACCTCCTGTTCGGGGACGAGGCGGCGGCCCCGGCGCCGGAGACGTCGTTCCTCGAGACCCGACTGATCGATTCGACCGGCGTCCTGGAGTTGGTGCACTTCCTCGAAACGGAGTTCTCGATCTCGATCGCCGATCACGAGCTGGTGCCGGACAACCTCGATTCGCTGCGCAAGATCGGTGCGCTCGTCACGCGCAAGCAGCCCCGCCGCGCCGATCCCCTGGCTCCCTCGCGCAGCGGCGCGGGGGAGGAGGCCGGCGATGGCTAGCTTCTCGGCCGAGGTGTTGCAGCTCGACCTGGCGCGGGAGGCCGAGCGTATCTGCGCGGCGCTCCGTGCCCAGGTCTTCGGTGAGCTCAAACGTCGTGGCGCCGTGGTCGGGCTCTCCGGCGGCATCGACAGCAGCGTCGTCGGCGCGTTGTGTGCGCGGGCTTTGGGTCCCGCGCGCGTCCTCGGCCTGTTGATGCCCGAGCGCGAGTCCGCCGCCGAGACGTTGGGCTTGAGCCGCGCGCTGGCGCAGCATCTGCAGATACCCACCGAGGTCGAGGAGATCTCGCCGGTGCTCGACGGCCTGGGCTGCTATCGGCGCCGCGACGCCGCGATCCGGGCGGTGGCGCCCGAGTACGGGCCTGGCGACACGGCGAAGCTCGTCCTGCCGCCGGTGACCGAAGCGGCGCGCTACAACATCTTCTCGCTGGTGATCCGCTCGGCGGACGGGCGGGAGAGGAGGCTCAGGCTCACGCCGCAGGCCTACCTGGGCATCGTCGCGGCGACGAACTTCAAGCAGCGGGTGCGGACGATGCTCGCCTACTACCACGCCGACCGCTTGCACTACGCGGTGGCGGGCACGCCCAACCGCCTCGAGTATGACCAGGGGTTCTTCGTCAAGGCCGGCGATGGCGCCGCCGACTTCAAGCCGATCGCCCACCTCTACAAGAGCCAGGTCTACGCGTTGGCCGAGCACCTCGGCGTGCCGGAGTCGATCCGCTCCCGTCCGCCGACCACCGACACCTATCCGCTCGCCCAGGGCCAGGACGAGTTCTTCTTCGCCCTGCCCTATGCCGAGCTCGATCTCTGCCTGTGGGGCAAGGACCACGGCGTCGCGGCGGCCGCGGTGGCCCCCGCGATCGGCTTGACCCCGGCTCAGGTCGAACAGGTGTTCGCGGACATCGAGCGCAAGCGGCTGACCACGCGCTATCTGCACGCCGAGGCGCTGCTGGTCGAGGCCGTCTTCGCCGACGGAGCGAGCCGATGACCGCGCACCTGTTGCACCATTTCTTGCGCGCCACCGCCGAGAGTCGGCCGGAGCAGGTGTGCGTGGTGCACGACGGCGCGCGGCACGACTACGCCGAGATCGAGACCCAGGCGCGGCGCACTGCCGGTGTGCTCCTCGAACAAGGGCTGCGCCGCGGCGACCGCGTCGCGTTGCTCTGCTTCAACTCGCGCTTCTTCGTCGAGTCCTATTACGGCGTGTTGGCGGCCGGCGGCATCATCGTGCCGCTCAACACCGGCGGGGGACCTGCTCAGCTCACCCCGCTCCTCGCCGATTGCGGCGCGACGATGCTCATCGTCGGGCGGGGAGCCGAGCGCCTGGCGCAGGGGGCGTGGCAGGGCCTCGCGGAGCTGGCGGTCGTCTTCAGCGAAGGGCCGTCCGGCCTGAGCGATCTCCCGGCGGGGCTGCGCGCCATCGATCTCGAGGCGGCCAAGGCGGCGCAGGCCGCGGTGGCGCCGTCGGTGAGGGCCATCGACCAGGACGTGGCCTGCATCATCTATACTTCGGGCAGCACCGGGCGGCCTCGCGGCGTCACGCTCTCGCACCTCAACTGTGTGGCCAACGCCGCCGCGGTCCAGGCCTACCTGAGGCTGACGCCGGCGGACCGCGTCCTCGCCATCCTGCCCTTCTACTACATCTACGGCAAGTCAGTGCTCGACACCCACGTCGCTGCCGGCGCCACGTTGGTGATCGAGAACCGTTTCCTCTACCCGGAGTTGGCGTTGAACACCCTGGAGTCGGAGGCGTGCACCGGCCTGTCCGGCGTGCCTTCGACCTTCGCCATCCTCTTGAACCGATCGACCTTCGCCGAGCGCCGGTTCCCGCGGCTGCGCTACGTCACCCAGGCCGGCGGCGCGATGAGCCCGGCATTGATCCGGCGGTTGATGGCGGTCCTCCCCGACCAGGAGATCTTCATCATGTACGGCGCGACCGAGGCGGCCGGTCGCCTGGCCTACCTCCCCCCCGCCGAGCTCGACGGCGCGGTCGGCAGCATCGGGCGGGCGGTGGACAACGTCGAGCTCCGCCTGCTGCGCGGCGACGGCAGCGTCTGCGACGTCGGCGAGACCGGCGAGATCGTCGCCCGCGGGTCGTGCGTCATGATCGGCTATTGGCGTGCGCCGGGCGAGACCCGGGCGGTGCTCGACGCCGACGGCTACCACACTGGGGATCTCGCCCAGCGGCGCGGTGACGGCAACCTCACCATCGTCGGCCGCCTGCGGGAGATGATGAAGTCGGGAGCTCATCGCGTCGCGGCGCAGGAGGTGGAGGACGCGATCCTCGAGTCACCGGCGGTGCACGAGGTCGCGGTGGTCAGCGCTCCCGACGAGATCCTCGGCGAGGTCATCTGTGCCTACGTGGTCGCGAAGACCTCGCAGGTGACCGTCGCGGAGCTGCGCCGATTCCTCGGCGAGCGCCTGCCCGCCTACAAGGTGCCGGCGGTGATCACCTTGCGGGATCAGCTGCCACGCAATGAGGCGGGGAAGATCATGAAGGAGATCCTGCGCCGCGAGGCGGCCGGTGTGACCACCGGCCGCCTGGTGGGGCGGGAAGGTTGAGGCGAGCGCCGCACGACCGTCGTGCCGCGCGGGGGGGGGCGCCGGAGAGCCGCGGGCCGCCGATCGGCCGGCCGAGGAGGAGTCATGTTGGCGACGCTGTGGCGAGCGCGAAACAAGCTGCGGCGTGATCGACACCTGCCGCGGATCACGGTGCTGGCCAAGTCGCTGCGCTACGCCGGCGAAGCTCTGCTCGCGCCGTTCTACCTGCGGGCGGTCGACCAGCTGGGGACGGGCGTGCGCACCCTGGGCCGGCCGCGCATCGACAACCAGGGCCGCATCACCATCGGCGCGAACACGCTGCTGCGCTCGGTGAACGTGCCGGTCGAGCTCGCCGCCGGTCCCGGCGCCGAGATCATCCTCGGCGCGGAGGTGAGTCTCAACTATGGCGTGTCGATCGGCGCGATGCGCTCGGTGCGTATCGGCGACCGCACCCGCGTCGGGCCCTACGTGATGATCATCGATACCGAGTTTCACGACGCCTATGACCGGTCGTCGCGGCCAGAGCCGCGACCGGTGGTCATCGAGGAGGACGTGTGGATCGGTGCGAAGGCGTCGATCCTCCCCGGCGTGGCCATCGGCCGCGGCGCCATCGTCGGCGTCGCGGCGGTCGTCACGCGGAGCGTGCCCGCCTTCACAGTCGTCGCGGGTGTCCCGGCGCGGGAGATCAGCAAGCTCGACCCCAGCCGGTTCATCGGGCCAGGCGCGACTCCCTGAGCGCTCACCGCCGCCGGCGCAAGAGGTAGCGGAGAACGTCGGCCGACATCGTCGGCGGCCGCCGCCGCCTCGCCGGCGAGAGCCAGCGCCGCACGATCGCGCCGACCAGGCCGCCGGCCAACGCCAGATTGGCGAGCCACAGGTAGGCCCGGCCGCGATGCTTCAGGTAGAAGCGCTGGCGAGAGGTGACCCACAACAAACCGCTGTGACTCACCGCCTGGTCGGCGATGGCGTCGGGCGCGCTCGGGGCGGCCATGGTGGCCTGGTCGGCCACCTGGGTTCGCCAGCCCATCGCGCGGGCCCGCCAGCAGAAATCGGCGGCCTCGAAGTAGCCGGCCAGGGTCTCGTCGAAGACACCGACCGCGTCGAAGACCTCCCGCCTGATCATCATGCCACCGCCCGGGACCCAGTCCGTCGTGCCGGACTGCGCCTCGCGGCGGCTGAGCGCCGAGGGGCCGGCGAAGAGCTCGGCGGCCGGCGGCTCGGCGAAGCCGATCTGGAGGTCGGTCGCGGCGCTGGGAAAGCAGAACAGCGCCGGCCGGCGGCCGGGGGCCGCGACGCGGGCTCGGGTGCCGAGGATACCGACGTCGTTGTGGGTGACCAGGAAGTCGACCAGGCTGCGCAGGGAGCCCGGGTCTGGGCAGACGCCGGCGCCGAGCAGGTAGACGAAGTCGGGCGCGGTGGTCGCGGCGAGGCCCTGGCGGATCGCCTGGTTGAAGGCCTCGCCGAGGCTGGTCGCGGTTCGGCTCTCGATCTGGCGGAGGCGGTCGTTGAGCCCGGCGCGGTCGATCACGGCGGCCAGCTCTCGGGTCGCGTGGCGGTCGCCGGCCGGGGTGATCACCGCGAGGTCGACGAGCTGGTCGGCCGCGAGGCTCTGGTGCACCGCCTGGGCCAGGGCGAACGTCTCGCCGGGCGAGCCCTGGTAGCCCACCACCACCAGCACCCGCGGCTCCTCCTGGTGGATGATCTTCGTCAGGGCGTGGAGGAAGCCCGGCGGCACGGAGATGAACTCGAGGCCGACCTCGAAGCGCGCCGGTGAACCAGGCGGGAGGTCGCTGCCCCAGGCCACCGACACCGTGCACTCGGCGGTCGCCTTGTCACCGACCAGAAGCTCGATGTCCAGGATCTGACCGACGGCGGTCAGCTCGTCGGTGAGCACGCGCATGCCGCCCAACCCGATGTCACCGACCGGCACCGGGTGGAGCCTCAAGCGGGCCGGGCGGCAGTAGACCGACGCCGCGACCCGCAAGAAGCGGCGGCGATTCTCTGCCCGAGCCAACTCGCCCATGCTCCCTCCCTGCGGGCGCAGATCCGGGTGGGACCGGGCCCAACCGCCCTACCTGGAAGGTGGGCATGGTCCGCCGATTTGCCGCGATTATTCGGCGTTGCGTCGGTTGTGCCGTCCGTCACGGCGTCGGTCCGGGACGGCCCGGTCCGCCTCGCTGGCATGGCTGCGTCGCCCGGGGTATCTAGGCGGGCAGATGACTCTGCTGTCCTGGAAGATCAAGAGGCGTTACCTGCGGTGGATCCACCGCCTGACCGGCGATCGCTTCACCGGAGTCGGGACGCTCCTCGCCTTCCATCGCATCACGGCCGAGGTCGAGCGGACGTGGGCCGCCAACCAACACATCGAGAGCACGCCCGAGTTCCTCGAGGAGGCGGTGTGCTACCTCGAGCGCGAAGGTTTCGAGTTCATCCCGTTGGCCGAGGTCCCGGCGCGGCTGCGCGCGGCGACGAAGCCACGCCAACCCCGGTTCGCGTCGGTGACCTTCGACGACGGCTACCGCGACACCTTCGCCACGGCCTATCCGATCCTGCAGCGCCATCGCCTGCCATTCACCGTCTACGTGACCACCCACTTCATCGATCGGACGGCGCCGATCTGGTGGTACCTGCTCGAGGATCGGCTGGCCACCGCCACGGAGCTCGAGGTGGAGCACCGCGGTCAGCGGCGCAGGTTTCGGGCCCGCACCGCCGAGGAGAAACGTGCCGCGTTCGTGGCGCTCGAGGCGATCTTCCTCTCCTGCAGCGGCGCCGAGAGCGCTGAGCTCGCGCGCCAACTGTTCGGCGAGCGGTCGATCGAGGAGTCGTGCGACCGTTTGATGATGACCTGGGACCAGGTGCTGGAGCTGCACCGCTCGGGATCGGTGACCATCGCTGCTCACACCTGCCGTCATCTGGCGCTCGGGCGGCTGAGCCCGGCGGAGGCACGGGCCGAGATCCTCGAATCCCGCCAGGAGCTCGAGGCTCGTCTTCGGGCGCCGATCCATCACCTGGCCTTTCCGTTCGGCAGTCGGGGGCTGGCCGGGCCGCGTGAGGCCCGACTCGCTCGCGAGTGCGGCTTTGCCACGGCGGCGAGCACTCGGCAGGCGAACCTGTTTCCCCAGCACCTCGACCACCTGCACGCCCTGCCGCGGGTCTTCCCGATGTCCTCGGCCGCGGCCGACTTTCCGCTGGTGGTGTCGGGCGCGGCCAGCGCCTGGCGCTACCGCGGTCGTCGGGTCGTGACCATGGACTGATCGGCCCGGTCGCTCAGGGCACCTGCCGCTGCACATACCAGCGCTTCACCCGTTGGAGCGCGGCATAGAGGTTGGCGTGGCGGCGGACCTGGGCGAGAGCGGCTTGGCGTAGCCGGTGCCAGAGGCGAACGCCGCGACCGGGCCTGCCGAGCGGTCCGATCAGGCGGACGTCGGTCGCATAGCAGAACTTGTAGCTCTCGCCGCCGATCAGGAAGTCGAACTCGCGGTGGCCGAGCCGGTAGCTCTCCGCCAGCATTCGCTCGAGCAACACCGCCCCGGGTGAGTAGGTGGCGAGGGCCGTGTCGTAGGCGGTGATCCAGGAGTAGAAGCGCTGGTCGACCAGTGCGCCGAGATGGATGGCGACCGCGCGGTCGCCGGCGCGCAAGGCGGAGACCACCAGGGCACCCTGGTCGAACATGTGGTGGAACAAGCGGACGCCTCCGCCGTGGGCGAACATGTCGACGAAGCCGGTCCTCTGGTACTGCGCGGACTTCCACGTCGCACACCGGTCGATCAGGTCGCGATCGGCGGCGGCGAACTCCAGGCGAAGCGGGCCGAGATCTCGCTCCAGCCGCCGAGCCTTGCGCGCCGCCGAGAAGGCCTCGGGCCGGTGCGCGCGGCGCTGGCGTACGTACTCCGGCCAGCTCGAGACGCTCTGCCAATCAACCCACGGCGCTGGCGCCAGGTGACGCGCCGCCGCCACCGCCTCCCAGCTCTCGATCGGAACGTCGGCGACGCGGACCAGCGGCAAGAACGGCAGCAGCGTGCTCGGTCTGCCGGGTCTGACCTCTGGCTCGACGAAGTCAGCGAAGGGGAGCTGGGTGTGCAGCCGGCGATTCGTCCGCAGCAGGCGGAAGTGATGGTCCATCACCGCGACCGGGACGATCTCGGCGCGCTCGCCTGGATAGAAGGCCGCGGCGGCGGCGAGGAGGAACGGGTCCGACGAGAAGAGGTTGCTCATGGTGGGGCAGGGTGGCGCAACGGCGGCGGCCCAGTGCGCGCAGCGGTCCAACCGAGGCTCGAGGCCGACGACGAGCGTCATGGCGACAACCGGGTGGCCTGTGCTATGAGGACGTAGGCGGTCAGCGATCGCGGGGAGGGACGATGGGACGAAAAGCGAAGGCAGCGGTTTCTGCAGCGGTCGTCGCGGCCAAGATGCCACCGTCTCTCGAGGTGCAGCACACCTGGCACGAGATTCGTCGTGGACCGGCGTGGAAGTTGATCGCGCTGGTGGCCGTCGACGACGGGCCGCCGCCGACGATGCTCGCCCAACAGTTCGGGTACCTGGCGACCGAGGAGAGGACCCGGCGGATCCTGGTCGTCAACGCCTCGACGCAACGGTCGCTCGGCGCCGCCGCGGATGCCCCCGAGGCCAAGACCTACTGCCGAGACCTCGCGCCAGGGGACCGCACGGCGATCACCGCGCTCGATGACCATCTGGACTATCTGCAGCTCTCGCGCTTCGAGCCGACCCATGCGGCACGACTCCTGGTCAACGCGCCACGAACGCTCGCCGAGCTCACCAGCGGCTCGTCGGCCTACGATGGTGTCATCTTCGCGGTCGACTCGTTGCTCACCCACCCCGAGGCGACGCCGCTGGCCCGCGCGGTAGACATCGTCGTGCTCTGTCTCCGGATGGGCACCACCTCCATGGCTGCGGTGCGCCGCGTGACCGAGATCATCGGCGCGGAGAAGATCGTCGGCACCATCGCTCTGCGGCGGAGCGGCGAGACGGGCTAGGCGGCGCGCCGCCGAGCGTTGTCCCTGCCGCGGCTGCGCCAGGTGCGCATGGCGATCGGCACGAACGCCAGGTCGCGGACCAGGTAACGCCGGGCCATTCGTCGCGGGTCTTGCATCAGCCGAAACAACCATTCCATGCCCCATCGCGACACCCACGGTGGCGCTCTTCGCACGCGACCGGCGAGGAAGTTCAGGGTCGCGCCGACGCCGAGCATGACCCCCGCAGCCAGCGCTGTGTGCCAGCGCTGCATCAGGATCTCCTGCTTGGGACAGCCAAGCGCCATCAGCACCAGGTCGGCCTTGGCCTCGCGCATCAGCTCGAAGCTGACCCGCTCGCGGGTAGGATCCTGATCGAAGCCCAACCCGGGCGCGTCGATGCCGACGATCTCGAGGTTGGGGATGTCTTTGGTCAGGCGGGCCGCCGCCGCTCGACCCACCCCCGGCTCGCCGCCGAGGAAGTAGACCCGCCAACCCTCGCGGGCCGCGCGCCGGAGCAACGGGACGGCGAGGTCGGAGCCGGAGACCTTCTCCGGCAGGCTGGGGCGGAGGAGCCGGGAGAGCCAGACCAGCGGGACGCCGTCGGCGAGCGACAACGACGCTCCGGCGTAGGCGCTCGACAGCGCGGGGGAGCGTTCGGCGAGGACGACGTGATCGACGTTCGGGGTCACGACATAGCCGCCAGCGCCGGCGCGCACCAGGTCGGCGATGGCGTCGATGGCCCCGGCGAAGGTGACGCAGTCGGCGTGGACCTTGCCGACCTTGAAGCGGGCACGAGCGACGTTGCTCATCGGTTGGCGCTCCGGCCGAGCGGATCCCGGTCCTGAACGGCCGGTCCCGGCTGGCCTTGGTTTGCCTGCTTGACCCGGGACCGCGCCTCGACCCGAACCTGGCTGGAGGAGACCAGCGAGTCGGGCGGCACGCTCTCGGCGAGCACCACGCCGGCCATGATCTTCGAGCCATGGCCAACGGTGATCGGGCCGATCAGGACGGCGCCGGGCCCGACGTGGACATCGTGTTCGAGGGTAGGTGTGCCGACCTCGCGGGTCTGCGGATCGATCCCTTCCCCGAGGGTGACGTTGTGAAACAGGATGCAGTTCTCGGCGATCCGGCCGCCATGGCCGATCACCAGGCCGTTGCCGTGGACGATCGAGATCCCGGCGGCGATCTGGGCGTCCCAATGGATCTCGGCCGCGTAGAGATGGCGGATCAACCGCGAGGTCGCCTGCGGCAGCAGCGGCACGCCCGCGTCGCGGAACAGCTGCATGACCCGGATCCAAACCGACATCTGCAGGCCGACCTTCTTGACCAGGTGCAACGGCAGCTGCCAGGCAGGGACGAAGTGGTGGTGGTACTTGGCCCGATTGCGTTGCACCGAACCGTAGTCGGCGCGCACCGCGCGGCCGAAGCGGCCGAGGGCGGCGACGGGGCTCCTCCCCGGCGGGAGCTCCTGCGCTCGTTTGCGCCGATAGCTGCGCAGCCCACGCAGGGCCGCGCCCAGGCCGCCGGCGTTCTCACGCACGCCGCCGAAGTAGCGGATGCCGTAGGCCAAAGTCGCGGCGATGACCGCCGGGCGTTCGAAGCCGGCGTCGTCCAGCCCCTCGGCCGCCTTCATGATGCTCCGCGCCGCCGTTGGCCCGACGACCGGCGCCGCGACGACGCCGAGCATGATCGGCCAAGACAGCGGACTGACCAGGAACAGGAAACGCCACGGGTCAGCGTTCTCGACCTCCGGATGCTTCGCGCCGATGCGCGCGTCCCAGATGCCGTAGCGACGCGCGCGCTCGAGCCAGTCTGCGGAGCTCGTGTGACTCGAGTGGTGCTCGGTGCTCGCGGTGGCCGAGAAGACCAACCGCGCGCCCAGCTTCTCGAGGCGGATCCCCAGCTCGCGGTCCTCCGAGCGGGGCAGGGTCAGGTCGAAGCCGCCGGCGCGAAGGTAGAAATTGCGGCGCAGGGAGACGTTGCCGGTGCACAGGTGGACGCCGCGTACCTTCTGCCGTCCGGAGGTGAAGGCGCGGGCGGTGGCCTCGAGCTGTCGGGTGTGGAAGCGCTCGAAGAGGGCCAGGCGGTCGCCGCTCGGCGGCTGGCGGATGAAGCCGAGGACCACGTCGGCGCCGGCGGCGTGTGCCCGCAGGTGCTCGGCGAGGAACTCCGGACCGAGGCGCATGTCGTCGTCGAGGATCACGATGATCTTGCCGCGCGCGGCGAGGATGGCGCGGTGGCGGGCCGCCGCGGCGCCGGCGTTCTCCTGCTGCAACAACACGAGGGCGTACGGCGGGCGGTAGCCGTTCAGGTGCGCCGCGGCCGGCGGCGCCGAGCCGTCATCGTTGACCACGACCTCGTAGGTCGCCGCGGTTACGGTCTGGTGCGCCAGGTCATCGAGCAAGGCCAAGAGCCCGGGACCTCGGTTGTAGGTGGCGATGATCACCGACACCTCGATCCCGAGAGCCTGGGCGCTCAGCGGCGACGCCGGCGGCGGCGGTACACGCCGCGTTGCTGTTGCACTCATGCATGCAGCGTGTTGTCCGACCCGATGACCGGCAATGAGGTAAATGCGTCTCGGTCGGTCGGGTTATCCAATCGATGCAACGCGCCGGACGGGGTCGTCGGTCGTCTGCGGCCCGGGCGCCGTCGGCAGGGCGCGCCGACGCGCCGGGTGACTTCGCGGGCGAGACGACCGGTCAGGATCCTGAACCACGCGCTCCGCCGTGCGAGGGCGAGCACCGCCAATTGGATGTCCGACCCCGCTGAGCCGTCGTCGCAGCCACCCGTCGGGATTCACGACGCCGCGGCGTCGAACTTCCTCATGGTGGTCGACGTCGCCGCAGGCTACCTAGAGATCATCGAGCTCGACGCGGCCGGCCGGTACCCGTCGCCCGGCGGCCGAGGCGGCGGTGCAACGCGCAGGCGTCACTCCCGCAGCGTCGCACCAGCGCGGGGACACGCGGGGCATGAGATGGCCAGACGATGACCACGGTTTGCGTAGCGACGCCGGAGATGTTCGAGCAGATCTATGCCTTGCTGTCGCGCTTCGACAACCCGGCCATGTCCAAGGCAGACTGGCGCTCGATGCTCTTCGACCATGGGTGGCATCGCCAGGGTGAGCCGCACGGCTACGCGCTGTGCGACGGTGAGGCGGTCGTCGGCTTCATCGGCCTCATCTTCAGCGCCCGCCTGATCGGTGGCCAACAACACCGGTTGTGCAACCTGTCGAGTTGGGTGGTCGATGGGCGCTACCCGTACGACAGCCTCAAGCTCCTCCTCGCCGCGCTGCGTCGCCACGACGCGACCCTGCTCGGCCTGACGTTAACCGCGGCGACGGCGAAGATCTTCACCCGGCTGGGCTTCCGTGAGCTCGAGGACCATGTGGTTCTGCTCACGCCCCTCTCGGCCCTGGCGGCCTGGCGCCCGCTGGACCGCTGCGTGGTCACCACCGACCCGGAGTTGATCGAAGCGGGTTTGTCGGCGGCGGAGCGCCGTCTTTTCGAGGACCATCGGTCGGCCCGCTGTGCACACGTGTTGCTCGAGCGCGGCGCCGACCACTGCTACCTCATCGCGACACGCTGGACCCTGCGCGGCGTCCCCGTCAGCCACATCCACTACCTGAGCGCACCGCGCTTCTTCTGGCGGCACCAGACGGCGGCGTGTTGGGGGTTGTTTCGCGCCCACGGCACGCTGCTGTGGATGATCGACGGCCGTCATGGCGAGGGGCGCCAGCGGTTCGGCTCGTTCACCCACCGCTTGCCTCGACCCAGGCTCTACCGGCCCGGGGCGAGGGCGCTGTCGCCCGGCGCGATCGACGCCCTCTACTCGGAGTTGATGCACTTGCAGGTATGAGCCGCAGGTGCCGTTGGCACTGGTCGCAATTGCCGACGGCGGCCGACGGACTTTCCTCATAGCGGCAGGGCGGCGCTGGCCCCACAGATAGAGGGGCCAGATTGGGCCGGTGTTCTATGGCGTCGGTGTCGGCGAGCGGCTTGTCTCAGTTGAGGAAATCGACACCGACGGAGAGACGAGCGGGGGAGGGAGGGGGCAACGGGAGGAGCCGAGCGGGGCCGTTTGCGTAGGCGGCAGCGGCGTCAGGGCTCGGCAGGCGGTCCGCGAACGAGTCGCGGCGCCGAGGATGCGCAGCACCGTCCCCTTTGAGCGGTTGGCCGCCAGGAAGGCGCCTCGATGTCAGCAGCGGTCTCCAGTCGGGCGCGGCGCGAAGCCATCCGTGAGGCGTTGGCCAGGCGCAGCGGCGGTGTCGATGAGGCGAGCGCGGTTGCCAAGGCGGCGCGGGCAACCTGGGCCGAGGTCGTTACGCAGTTGTCGCCGGTCATCGGCAATCGGGGGGTCGACGTGCTCTTCCAACGTGCCCTGCACCTGACCACCAGCACCTTCGCCTGGCTCGCGAGCGGCTCGGGTGAGGCTCGCGGCGCGAGCCAGATGGCTGGCCTCGGAGCCCGCCTCGAGTCCCGCGACGCGGCCGCGGCGATGGCGGCGACTCTGGCCTTGTTCTGCACCTTCACCGACCTCTTGGCTTCCCTGATTGGCGAGCCCCTGACCGAGCGACTGCTCGGCCCGGTCTGGCGCGCTGGGACTACGGCGGTCGAAGCGGAGACCCGATCATGAACGATCACGTGCCGATCCCGCGGCTCGCCACCGGCGTGCCCGGACTCGACGAGATCCTGGGCGGTGGAGTGCCGGAGCTCTCCTTCAACCTCATCGCCGGGCCGCCGGGGGCCGGGAAGACGACGCTGGCCCACCAGATCATGTTCGGCCTGGCGACACCGGCGCGGCCAGCCTTGTTCTTCACCGCCCTGGGCGAACCGCCGATGAAGATGTTGCGGTACCAGCAGCAGTACTCGTTCTTCGCCCCCGACAAGGTCGGGAGCTGTATCCGCTTCGTTAACTTGGGTGACGACCTGGCCGCGAATGACTACGCGGGCCTTCTGGTGCGCATCACGCGCGAGATCGAAACCAACTCGCCGGGGTTGGTCTTCGTCGACTCGTTTCGCTCGTTGATGCTCGAGTTGGAGCACTGCGATCAAAGCGCTGCCAGTCGCCAGCAATTCGTTCAGCAGCTCGGGGTGCAGCTGAGCAGCTGGCAGGTCACGACCTTCCTGGTCGGTGAGTACGTCTCGGACCGCGTTCCCCCGCCGATCTTCACCGTCGCCGACGGCCACTTCTCGCTGTTTCAGAGCGTCGAGCGAAACTCGATGGTCCGCAAGATCCAGATCATGAAGATGCGCGGCCAGGCCACCAGTCCGGGGATTCACACCTTCCGGATCACCAACCACGGCATCGAGGTCTTCCCCTCGGCGACCGTGCGCGGTGACGGTGGGGCCGGCGGGGATATCCACCCACCGAGCTGCGGCGCTCACCGCCTGACCATGGGCGTGCCCGGCCTGGACGCGATGATGGGTGGCGGTTTGCCGTCAGGATACTCACTGCTGGTCGCCGGGCCCTCCGGCTCGGGCAAGACTATCCTGGCGACCGCCTTCCTCGAGGAGGGCGTCAGCCGAGGTGAACCGGGCGTGCTGGTCGCCTTCGAACAGACGCCCAGCCGTTCGCGAGTGCGCACCATCGACAACCTGGTCCGGGCCGGCGCGCTGGGCCTCATCAACACCCGGTCGTTGGACCTGTCGATGGACGAAATCGTCCAACACCTGACGCGGCTGGTTCACCAGATGAAGGCTGTCCGCGTCGTGATCGACTCGCTCTCCGGCTTCGAGCTGTCACTGGCACCCACCTTCCGCCAGGATTTCCGCGAGTCGCTGTTTCGCATGGTCTCCGTCCTCTCCGGGCTCGGCGTCACCGTGCTGCTGACCTCGGAGCTCGAGGACCGCTACGTCGACCTGCGGTTCAGCCCCTACGGCTCGGCGTTCCTCACCGACGCGATCCTCGTCCAGCGCTATATCGAGGTCGACAGCCGGTTGAAGCGGGTCCTGTCGGTCATCAAGGTGCGTGGCAGCGCGCACAGCAAGGAGATCTGCCAGTTCGACGTCACCGATCACGGGATCGTGATCGGCGAGCGGGTCGTCGGCTTCGAGGGCCTCCTGGCCGGCCGGCCGGCAAGGGCGACGCCGGCCAAGGAGCGCGCGTGAGAGAGCACCGATGACGACGAACGCCAAGGCGCGCCGCTTGCTGCGGGCCCACGGCCAGCCAGACGCCGTCGCGCGGGCCCACGCACGGCGCGCCGAGGCAGTCGCGCTGCGCGAAGACGCC
>JBFYZW010000714.1:0-9759 GCA_041309305.1 Deltaproteobacteria bacterium
TCGACCTCGAGCCGGGCATCGATCTCGAGGGCAACGACACCGCGACCGTCAAGGGCCGCGTCGAGGTGAGGGAGTAAGATGCGCCACCACCGACACCTTCGCCTCGCCGTCTGTCTCGCGCTCGCGACGGCCTGCTCGCCCGACCCGACCGGCCGCGTGCGCCTCGACCTGGGTGCGCTGCACCGCCACGCGCTCGAGGCCCGCCTGACGCTGAGCAGCGTCACGGTCACGGCCAGCGCGGCGCACCTGAAGGCGCCGATCACCGCCGCGGTGGACGTCGCGCTCGGCACCTTCGAGCTCGAGCTCCCCGCCGGGCCGAAGGTCCGCTTCGAGGTGGTCGCGAACCACCAGCCGGAGGGCGACGAGCTGCCCGCCTATTGGGGCGAGCGGACGATCGACCTCGTCGCCGGCGCGACGGTCGAGCTGGTCATCCCGGTGGTCCCGGCCGGCTCGCTGCGTAGCGGGGTCGAGACCTCCGACGGCACGCCGCTGCCGGCAGAGCTGACGGTCACCTTCACGACGCCCCAGCCGCCGCCGGAGCTGCCGGCCGCCCACGGCGCGCCGGTGGTCGACGGCGTCGTGCGCGCGGTGCTCCCGGTCGGCTTCTACATGGTCTCGGCGAGCTTCACCCGCGACCAGGTGGTCTACGCGACGCCCCCCGAGGTGATCGCCGACATCGTCCACGGCGAGCTGTTCGCCCCGCCGGAGCCGCTCTTGCTCTTCCCCGGCGGCGGCGACCTCTGCCCCGGCGACGCCGACCGCGACGGCGACACGCGCTGCGACAGCTTCGACCGCTGCCCCGACTCGTTCGTCGACGACGGCGACCTGGACGGCGTCTGCGACGACGTCGACACCTGCCTCGGCACTCCGAACCCCAACCAGTTCTCGATCTGCGGTGGTGACTGGGACGGCGACGGCGAGCCGAACGAGACCGACAACTGTCCGTGGATTCTCAATCCGATGCAACCGGACAACGACCAGGATGGCTTCGGCACGCCGTGTGACTGCGACGACAACGCGTCATCGTGCACCGACGACTGCTCCGACCGGGACGGCGACTCGACCCCCGATTGCAAGGACCCGTGCCTCGACACCGGCGTCGAAGAGGAGGGTTGGCTCATCGGTTCGTTGGTCATCGGCCACACCGGTGGCGTCAGCGTGGGCGAGTGCACCATCGACGGCCTCTTGGAATGCGACTCGATGCAGATGTGCAACACGCCGTCGACGCCCCCGGACTTCGACAGCGACGGCCTCTTCGACGAATTCGAGGACGACTGCCTCGACGCCGACGGTGATGGCGCGGGCATCGAGCTGAGCTTCGCGACAACGGGGCAGATCATCACGCCCGGCAACGCGGGGGCGAACCCGACGACCGGCGCGGCGCTCGCCGGGGCGGACGACCTGCTCTTCGCCGCGTGGGTCCACGACATCGGCAACGGTCAGGCGGTCTGGGCTGCCACCAGCACGGACGGGATCGGCTTCAACGACCTCGCGGTCCCGCCAGGCACGCTCGCACCACCGATGACGCAGCAGTCGTCGCCGGCGGTGGCCATCGACGCGGCGATGGGGCTACACGTCGCCTGGCAGGTGATGGACGGCAGCGACTTCGAGATCTACTGGGCGAAGACGGACGACCTGGGGGAGACCTGGACCCCGTTGAACCTCTCGGACGCCCCGGTCAGCGCGCAGAAGAGCCCGGCGCTGCTCATCGGCGCAGGCGGCGAGATCCTGGTCGCCTGGGAGGACACCCGCGCGGGTCAGGCCAACATCTACGTCACGCGCAGCATCGATGGCGGCGTGAGCTTCTCGACGCCCTCTCCGGTCCGCGCCGATACGGCGGTCGAGCAACTCAACCCGGCGCTGGCGCTGCACCCGGACGGCCGGGTCTTCCTCGCCTGGGCCGACGCGATGAGCGGTAACTTCGACATCGTCGTCGCGGCGAGCAGCGACGGCGGCGCGACCTTCGGCCCCGCGTTCCGCTTCGACGACGACCCGGGCAGCGCGTCGGCCTACGTCCCGGCGATCGCCTTCGACGCGCAGGGGCGGATGCACCTGGCGTGGGAGGATTACCGCCACGGCACCGGGCGGGTCTATTACCGCGTCAGCGAGGGCTTCCACCTGCGCCAGCGACCGGCGCGGATGCTGTACGATGCCGAGCAGGACCAACGCACGCCGCAGATCGTGACCGCGGCGCTCGACCAGCACGAGTCGGTGGTCTTCGTCGCCTGGGAGCAGAACGTCAGCGCGGCCTTTCCGCGGGTCTATCTCGCGCGCGGCCTGGCGAGCTCGGACGACTGGGCCCCACCGTCGCCGGCCGGCATGAGCATGTACGAGGAGAAGGGCCCGGCGCTGGCGAGGTTCTCGGTCGCCGGCCGGCCGTTGATCGCGACCGGCTGGGCCGAATCGATGTCGTCGATGGACTACGGGATGCAGGGGAACCTGCGCGGCCTCGGCTGCGCGCGCGGGCCGGACTGCAACGACGCGAGCCCCTGGTGCAACGCCACCTGCCTCGACCTCGACGATGACACCGTCTGCGCCGAGCACGACTGCAACGACCTGGACGCGGCGGTCTCGCCGCTGGCGAGCGAGGTCTGTGACCTCACGGACAACGACTGCGACAAGCTGGTCGACGAGGGCGTCGGTACGACCGTGGCGCTGTGGGACATGGAGGGCGGCGCGCCAGGCTGGACGCACCAGGCCTACGGCAGCGCCGGCGGCGAGGACGACTGGGCGCTGGTCACCCGCGCGATCCCCGGCCTGTTCGGCACCTACGACTTCGGCACGCCGGAGAACCACGTCTACGGCACCAACGGCAACAACGGCGGCGCCAATGAGACCGAGGACAGCGCGCTGTTGAGCCCCTCCTTCGCGCTGCCCACCGCCGAGCGCATCGGCCTGACCTTCGCCTCGTACACCTACAACGGCGAGGGCTGCCCCACCGGCGGCGGCGAGGACGGCGAGGAGCTCGAGCTCGGCATCGGCGAGCGCCTCCACCGCTGGAGCGACTGCGGCGACCCGCGCATCAATTCGCCCTACGTCGGCGAGCTCATCCACCCCTGGTACGACCTGTCGCTGTTGCGCGGCCGCGCCGATCTGCAGCTGCGCTTCCACTTCAACACGATGGGCAGCACCGGCAACGGCCGGGATGACGGGTGGTACGTCGACGACGTACGTTTGTATACCTGCCCCTGATCGGGCGAAATCTCCGGCTCTGCATGGGTGACCTCTGGCCGCCGGTCGGCTACGATGGATCGGCCTGCCCATGACTCACCCGGGGTATGACATGACGACACGACTGCGGACCTGTGCGGCGACGACGCTGCTCCTTTGCTCCTCCGCCTGCGGGGGCCTTCTGGTCATCGAGGAGAACCGCTGCTTCGACGTCGTCTGCCCGGACAAGTTCGTCTGCGAGGCGGGCGAGTGCGTGCCGGCGGTGCCGCCGTGCGGCCCGAGCGCGCCGGACGGCTTCTGCCCGCCGAACGAGATCTGCCGCGGCGGCGTCTGCTTCGACCCCGGCACGCTGCCGCCGGCGTGCGGCGAGGCGCCGAACGGTTGGTGCCCGGGGACGCAGGCGTGCGTCGACGGAGTCTGCCAGGACATCACCGTCGACGAGCGCTGCTCGCCGGACAACCCCGACGGGCTGTGCCCCGGCGGCCAGCTGTGCATCGCCGGCTACTGCTACGACCAACCGGCGCCGTGCGCGCCGGGCAACCTGAACGGCTACTGCCCCGACGGGCAGGCCTGCGCCGGCGGCGCCTGCGTGCCGATCTCGCCCACCTGCGGGCCGAGCCAGCCGGACGGCACCTGCCCGGCCTGGTACACCTGCGTCGAGGGCGAGTGCGTCGGGCCGGTGCCGCCGGACGCCTGCTCGCCGAACCAGCCGTTCGGCCGCTGCCCGGCCGGCGAGGTCTGCGTCGGCGGCACCTGCACGCCGCTGGTCGAGGAGAACGGCTGCAGCCCTGAGCGCCCGAACGGCCTGTGCCCTGCCGGCGCCGCCTGCGTCGACGGCAGCTGCGACAACATCGCGCCGGACGAGGCCTGCTCGACGAGCAACCCCGGCGGCCTGTGCTGGGGCGGCGCGACCTGCGTCAACGGCGACTGCGAGCACCAGCCGTGCGGCAGCGGCGGGTGGCTGTGCGCGCCGGACGCCTGGTGCAGCGACGGCGTCTGCCTGCCGCTCCCCTGCGACCCGGTCCACCCGTTCGGCGAGTGCATCGACCCGACGCTCGCCTGCACCGAGGGCGTCTGCCTCGAGCCGGCCTGCGCGCCGGACGTGCCCGACGGCCGCTGCCCGGCCGGCCTCGAGTGCCGCGACGGCTCCTGCCAGGCGCCCAGCTGCTCGCCCTCCTATCCGTTCGGCTGGTGCGCCGACGACGGCACCTGCTGCGAGGGTGTGGTCTGCTGCCAGGCCGGCGACGTCTGTCAGCCGGGGGGCACCTGCATCGAGGGCCCCTGCTCGCCGACCAACCTCGACGGCACCTGCGCTGAGCCGGTCTACACCTTCCACCCGACCGAGGGTTGGAACACGCTCGCGGCCCAGTGCTGCGACGCGGCGCTGAGCGGCGCGCTCGGCTGCATCGTCGGCACCTGCTCCGGCCCGCCCTGCTCGATCGCCGAGCCGCACGGGCTGTGCGTCAACTCGTCGAGCGAGTACTGCGACGCGGGCACCTGCGTCCCGGCCCCGTGCGGGCCGGCGTTCTTGAACGGCACCTGCGACGCCGGCGAGACCTGCTGGCTCGGCGTCTGCCGCCGGCCGGGCTGCCGCGGCGAGCCGGACCCGGACGCCTTCTGCGCCCCGGACGTCTGCGACCTGGTCAACAACGTCTGCGTCCAGCCGGCCTGCTCGGTCGAGCACCCGAGCGGCTTCTGCCCGATTGGCCAGATCTGCGTCACCGGCACCTGCAGCGTGCCGGCCTGCGCGCCCGAGTACCCGGGCGGCACCTGCCCGCCAGGGCAGCTGTGCGCCGGCGGCAGCTGCATCGACCCGCCGTGCAGCGTCACCTTCCCGACCGGCGCCTGCGGCGCGAACTTCGAGTGCGTGCTCGGCCAGTGCGAGCTCAGCGACTGCAGCCCCGCCGCGCCGCTCGGCCGCTGCCCCTCGGGCGAGCGCTGCATCAGCGGGAGCTGCGAGGTCTACCAGTGCAGCACGGTCTTCCCGGGCGGGCCGTGCCCGATCGGTGAGATCTGCGACGTCGACCACTGCATCGTCCCGGCCTGCAGCTCCGAGTACCCGGGCGGTGACTGCGTGCCGGTGAACGAGATCTGCGCCGGCGGCACCTGCGTCGTCGCGCCGTGCAGCAGCCTCTACCCGACCGGTGCCTGCGCCACCGGCTACTTCTGCGCTCTGCCGGGCATCTGCACCGCCGCCGCGTGCGGCCCGACCGCTTTGAACGGCGTCTGCATCGGCGCCGACGCCGGCAAGGTCTGCGTCGCCGGTGTCTGCGAGGTGTACGAGTGCGGCAGCAACTTCCCGAGCGGCCCGTGCGCCGTCCCCGGTCAGCTGTGCATCAGCGAGGTCTGCCAGTACCCGGCCTGCTCGCCAGCGTTCCCGGCCGGCGTCTGCGCCGCGCCGGACGTCTGCGCCACCGGCGCCTGCGTGACGCCCGCCTGCAGCGCCGCGGTCCCCGACGGCGCCTGCCCGACCGGGCAGACCTGCTGCGACGCGGCGCTCTCGGGCAGCCGCGGCTGCACCGTTGGCACCTGTGTGCTGCTCTCGTGCGCCGACTACCCCGGCAACGGCTGGTGCCCGAGCGGCCAGCGCTGCATCGGCACGACCTGCGCGCCGTACGTCTGCAGCGCCACCTTCCCGTCTGGTCCCTGCGCCGCGCCGAACGAGCTGTGCATCGCCAACACCTGCCAGGTGCCGGCCTGCTCGCCGACCTATCCGTTCGGAACCTGTCCGGCGCCTCAGCTCTGCAGCTCCGGCGCTTGCGTCACCCCGGCCTGCAGCCCGGGCGTGCCCGACGGTGCCTGTCCGACCGGCCAGCAGTGCTGCGACGCAGATCTGGTGGTGAGCGACGGCTGCACGCTCGGTACCTGCGTCCTCTTGCCCTGCGCCGCGTACGCGAACAACGGCTACTGCCCGAGCGGCGAGCGTTGCATCGGCACGACCTGCGTCCCGTACGTCTGTAGCGTCACCTTCCCGTCCGGTCCCTGCCCCGCGCCGAACGAGGTCTGCATCACCAATACCTGCCAGGTGCCGACCTGCCAGCCGGCCTACCCCACCGGCACCTGTCCCGCACCGCAGGTCTGCTCCGGCGGTGCGTGCGTCACCCCGGCCTGCAGCCCGGCGGTGCCGACCGGCGAGTGTCCGACCGGCCAGGTCTGCTGCGACACAACGCTGGTCGGCAGCCGCGGCTGCACGCTCGGCACCTGTATCCTCGAGCTGTGCGCCGACTACGCCGACAGCGGCTACTGCCCGCCGGGCGAGCGCTGCGTCGGCACCACCTGCGAGACCTACGAGTGCAGCCTGATCTTCCCGACCGGGCCGTGCGCCGACCCGAGCGAGATCTGCAACGCCGGCACCTGCGAGCTGCCGGCCTGCTCGCCGACCTACCCGTCCGGCACCTGCCCCGCGCCGCAGATCTGCTCCGGCGGCGTCTGCGTCACCCCGGCCTGCAGCCCGGCGGTGCCGACCGGGCTGTGCCCGGTCAACCAGGTGTGCTGCAACGCCACGGTCGAGGCGGCCGGGCTGTGCGTCAACCAGCCGGCGCCGGCCGGCCAGGCCGGCCAGTGCGTGCGCGAAGAGTGCAGCCCGACCAATCAGAACGGCCAGTGCATCGGCGTCAACGACGGCCTGGTCTGCTGCAACGACGCGCTGGTCGCCGCCGGCGCCTGCACCGCCAGCGGCCCCGACCAGCGCGGCACCTGCGTCAGCGTCGGCTGTGGCTGCGCCGCCGACGAGGTCTGCTTCACCAGCAACTGCGATGCGACCTGCGGCTCGCCCTGCGCCGGCAACTGCTGCGCCATCTGCGACGCCGATACGCCGGACGGCTGGTGCCCGACCACCTTCGCCTGCGTCAGCGGCAACTGCATGTTCACCTGCCCCGACGACTTCGACTGCGACGCGATCTCGGATCTCGACGAGGGCTTCCTCACCAACGCCGACGCCGACGGCGACGGCTCGCCGAACTACAAGGACAAGGACTCCGACAACGACGACATCCCCGACGCGGTCGAAGCGGGCGACATCGAGATTCTGACGCCGCCGGCCGACTTCGGCGCCGACGGCGACACCTTGCCCGACTTCCTCGATCCCGACTCGGACGGCGACTTCATCGCCGACGGCGTCGAGGCGGGCCTGGTGCCCGAGGCACCGATGGATTCGGACGGCGACGGCGACCCCAACCACCTCGACCTCGACAGCGACGACGACGGCATCCTCGATCGCTGCGAGGCGAGTGACAACGGCGGGCTGTGCGCCAACACGACGTTGATCACCAACGCCAGTAACCTCCTCGACAGCGAGTGCAGCACCACCGTGGAGGCGACCTGCGTGCAGCTCGCCGGCTGTCAGTGGACCGGCGCCGCCTGCGCGCTCGTCATCGAGGACTCGACGCCCGACACCCTCGACCTCGACAGCGACAACGACGGGGTCAGCGACACGATCGAGGGTCGCCTCGCCCCGCGCCTGGCCGGCACCAACCCGAACGGCATCGACCGCGGCGTCCCCGACACCGACCTGGTCCCCGACTACCGCGACCTCGATAGCGACGGCGACGGCGTGCTGGACCAGGACGAGGACATCAACGGCGACGGCTTCGTCAACTGCCAGGTCAACGGCGCGGGCGCGCCGGTGATCGATACGCGCACTGACCCGACCTGCCTCGACTACGACTACAACCCCGGCTGCGACACCGGCACGAGCGCGCGCGACTGCTCGGTGATGGGCTTCGTCGACTGCGACGGCGGGCTCGGTTGCATCTGGGACGAGGGCGCGGGCGAGTGCGCGCCGCTGGGCGAGAAGTGCATCATGGTCGAGACCTCGCGCGCCCACCCCGACACCGACCTCGACGGCATCGGCGACGGCGAGGACGGCACGTTCTACGTCTGCTCGGCCGAGAACCTGAAGCCCATCAACCTGTTCTACTCGCGACCGGCCGACTACGCGCTGGCGCTCGAGACCAGCTTCCAGACCACGCGCGTGCTCACCCTCGGCACCGACGAGGTTGGCCTCGCCTTCGACGACACCGACGCGCTCACCAACCAGGGCTCCTACGCGGTCAGCGGCTTCCTCTTGAAGCGCGCGCCCGCCGCGAGCGTCGCGGCGCTGGCTGGCACGCTGATCGAAAAGGCGATCGCCCAGGAGGTGCTCGACCGGGCCGCGATCGACACCGCGGTCGGCGGCATCGCGCTGGTCATCAACCGCAACTTCACGAGCTTCGACGGCTACGGCGTCTTGCTCTCGCGCTACCGGATCACCAACGCCTCGATCGCCAACGCCGAGCTGCGCGACACCATCGCCGGCGCTCTCGGCGGCGCGCTCGGCGGCCTCACGGCCACCGGCGGGCCGGTCTCCGACGCCTTCATCCTGGTCACCGAGACGCAGGTGCGCTCGAACAACACGGTGATGGTCGTCGGCGCGCTCGTGCCAGAGACCACACCGGCGGCGCAGAGCTACAACTACCGTCCGTCCTGCAACGCGCCGTTCTGCTCGACGACGAACCTCACCATCGAGGCGGAGAGCTCGAGCGCTCGGGCATCGGCCTCGGGTGACACCTGGACCGACCTGCCGGCCGCCGGCGGCAGCTCCGGCCCATACATCCAGTCGCTCCCCGACAACGGCACCAACTGCGACGGGACCAACTACGCCACCTGCGGCGCGCGGATCAGCTACACCTTGAACATCACCGTGCCGGGCACCTACAGCATCGCCTTCCGCGCGCGCGGTCCGAACAACAACGGCAACGGCTTCTATCGCAGCATCAACGGCGCCGCCGGGGTGCGCGTCGCGACCAGCGGCAACAACACCTGGGGCACGGTCGGCACCTTCTCGCTCTACCTGCCCGCCGGGCCGAGCACGCTCGACGTCTACTCCGACGAGGACGGCGTGATGCTCGACTACGTCACCGTCTCCTACGTCGGCTGCCTCACCGCCTGTCCGGCCAACTGTGACAGCACCGGGCCGACGAGCTGCGCCCCCGATCCCGACTACCAGATCCCGCTCTTCTTCGCCGACAACATCACCAACGGTTCGGCGCTGGCCCAGTTCGGCGACGACGTCGAGACGCTGTGCCAGTCGCTCATCCAGCGCCACGGCAAGCTCGACATCACCTGGGTGGTCGACAACTCGGGCAGCATGGGCGAGGAGATCGACCAGGTCCAGCAGTCGGCGACCCTCTTCTTCGGCCTGATGAACAACTCCGAGGCCGACTACCGCATCGGCCAGGCGACCAGCGCCGAGAACCGGACGCCCTGGGAGCCGGAGTACGCCTTCACCGACCCGGCCGGCGACGAGACCAACCGCCGCAACGGCATGTTGGTGGGCGACTTCACCGGCGCCGTCGCCGGCATCGTCGACGCGGCAGCCACCGACCGCACGGTCGGCTACAGTTGCGCGAGCGGCTGCTTCAACGGCCAGCCCTGCTGCCCGCAATGTCCGGTCGTCGTGTCGACCGATGACCCCTCCTGCTACTTCGCGTCCCGGTTGCCGAACACCTCCGGTAGCGGCGACGAGTTCAGCCTGTTCATGGCCGAGTGGGCCATCTACCGGGCCGGTGCCGCGGAGCATTGCACGGCGATCTCCGACAGCGGCCTGTG
>JBFYZW010000715.1:0-3335 GCA_041309305.1 Deltaproteobacteria bacterium
GCGACCTCGACTTCGTCGGCGAGGACGTCGTGCTGGTCGCGCCGTCGGCCGATCTCTCGCTCAGCCGCGTCCTGCCGCGCCTGGCGGCCCTGGTCGCCGAGGTCGGCTCACCGACTGGCCACTGCGCCATCCTGGCGCGCGAGTTCGCCGTGCCCTGCCTGCTGGGCGTGCGCGGGGCGCTGACGACGCTGCGCGACGGGCAGGTGGTCACCGTCGACGCCCACCGGGCACGCGTGTTCGACGGCGAGCACCCGGTCCCGGCCCGCCCGCGGCGCCGCGCGGCCGAGCACGACGCCGAGGCCCAGGCGCTGGACGTCCTGCGTCGCGCCGCGGAGTTGGTCGTGCCGCTGCGCCTGACCGACCCGACGAGCAAGGCGTTCGCCCCGCGCAGCTGCCGCAGCCTGCACGACGTGACCCGCTACGTGCACGAGAAGGTCTTCGCGGTGATGTTCCGCTTCGGCGAGGTGGTCGAGGGGGATCGGGAGAACGCGGTCAAGCTGAACGCGCCGTTGCCGTTCCAGGTCCTGGTCTACGACCTCGGCGGCGGCCTGCACCGCGACGGCGGCGCGCCGGAGATCAGCGCCGAGCAGGTCGCCGCCGCGCCGATGCGCGCCTTCCTCGACGGGCTGCTCGACCCGCGCATCAACTGGCGCAAGCCGCGGCCGGTGTCGACCTCCGGCTTCCTCTCGGTGGTCGGCGAGAACATGATCGGCCCGCCGGCCGAGGCGCAGGACCTGGGCAAGACCTCCTTCGCGGTCGTCTCGGACCGCTACCTGAACTTCAGCACCAAGGCCGGCTACCACTTCTCGATGGTCGACTGCTACTGCGGCCGCAGCCTGAACAAGAACTACATCCACTTCCGCTTCGCCGGCGGCGGGGCGAGCGTCGGGCGCCGGTCGCGGCGGGTCCGCTTCATCGACAAGGTGCTCACCGCGATGGAGTTCACCACCCGCGCCCGGGGCGACGTGTTGACCGGGCAGCTGCGCAAGCGCCCGGCCGAGGAGCTGCGCCGGCGCCTGACGCAGCTCGGCCACCTGACGATGGTGACCCGCCAGCTCGACATGCTGATGGACACCGACCAGAGCCCGGAGTTCTTCGCCGAGGCCTTCCTCGCCGATCGGCTCGAGGTGTTCTGAGCGCGGCTCAGTGGCTCGGCGAGCCGCCGAGCTCGGCCTGCCGGGTCAGGTTCATCACCCGGTGGGCCTGCGCCTTGCCGTCGCGTTCGCGGTAGGCGACGCGCACCAGGTCGCCGGCCGCCGGCTCGGCGCCGAACTCGGCGCCGGCGGTGCCGAGCTCGACCCGGGCGTTGCCGGGCAGCTCGTCCTCGACGACCATCAGGGCGGCGGCCGCGTCGTAGGAGACGACCTTGCCCTGCAGGACCTTCGGCGGGTCGGCGCAGCCGGTGAGCGCGAGCAGCGCGCAGCCGAGGGTGAGAGACAGGCAGAGCTTGATCATGGCTCCAATCCTCCTCGGGCGGCGCGCTCGCGCGCGACGCCGCGGAAGAGCAGGCCGAGGATCACCAAGGAGATGGTGATGCCGGCGGCGAGGATCATCACCGACGAGGCGAGCTGCAGCGCCAGCTGCTTGAGCAGCACCGAGATGCAGGCGATGAAGATGGTCACCGCGAAGAGCAGCCGGATCGAGTAGCCGCGCACGTACTTGACCGCGACGGTTCCGAGCTGCGCGCCGATCGCGGCGCCGAGCAGCATCCACATCGCGGCGATCAGGTCCACCCGGCCCTTGACGCCGTAGGTGAACGCGCCGTACGCGCCGGTGATCATCACCTCGAACAGGTCGGTGCCCACCGCGACCAGGGTCGGGCAGCCGATGAGGTAGATCAGCGCCGGCATGCGGATGAAGCCGCCGCCGACGCCGAGCACGCTGGCGACGACGCCGGTGAGCAGGCCGACCAGGATCGGCAGCCAGACCGAGCACTGGATCCCGGAGGCGGGGAAGTTGACCATCGGCGGGATGCGTAGCCGCTGCAGCCGCTGGGCGATGGTCGTGCCGTAGGCCGGCGCCTCGCCGCCGGCCTTCTTCGCCCGGCGGACGTGCGACAGGTAGTCGTAGAGGACGTAGCTGCCGATCAGGGCGAGGAAGACGACGTAGGCCTTGCGGATGTAGTCCTCGGCCAGCCCGAGCCGCTCGAGGTACATGACCAGCGAGGCGCCGAACTCCATCCCGGTGGTCGTGCCGATGATCATCGCGAGGCCGAGCCGGATGTCGACGTTGCCGAACTTGCCGTGGCGGATGGTCGAGACGATCGACTTGCCGCCCATGTGCGCCAGGTCGGTGCCGATGGCGTAGGGCATCGGGAAGCCGAAGATGTTCAGCGCCGGCGTGACGATCCAGGCCCCGCCGATGCCGAAGAAGCCGCCGCAGACGCCGACGGTGAAGCCGATGAGCAACAAGAGCCCGAGGTTGAAGTCCATCCCGGCGATCGGGAGGTGGATGGTGAAGATGTCCATGGTTGTCCTCCTCCCTACTCGTGGTGATCGAGCTTGCCGAGGTTGATGCCGAGCAACCCGACCAGGCGGTCGAAGGTGAAGCCGAGCACCGCGCCCATGCCGGCCATGATCACGACGACGAGCAGCCCAAAGAGGATGAGGTTGTCGTTGTAGGTGTCGGCGACGAACTTCTCGAAGCCAGGCTCGAGGTTGCGCGTGTCGGCGACGTTGACCAGCTTCGTCGCGGGCTTGCCACCGCCAGCCGCGAGCGCGACGGCCGGCAGGACGAAGACCGCGAGCGCCAACGGCGCGTTGCGCATCCAGGTGAAAAGAGCTTTGAGCTTCGAGCACAACCCACGCGTTCTCATGGCTGGGTCCTCCGCTGAGTGTGAACGCGACCGGCCTAACACGAGGCAAACTGTGGTCAAATCGTGGAAAACGCTACATATTGAAGCGCCATGATAAGCTTGGCGATTTCTTGACGCGTTGCGGCGGTTTTATTGTCGGGCCTGTCGCCGATTGATTCTCTTTTGCGGGCCGGGGTTGCCTCAGCGGCGTGTGGGCAGCTGGCCGAGGAGCCAGTCGATGAGCAACGCCGTGTCGTTTCCGTCGAGCTCCGCCGGGACCAGGTCGATGGCGCCGGTCTGGCGCGCGCGCGCCAGCGTCGCGTGCAGCTCGCCCTCGTCGAACCAGAGCACGCCACAGTTGAGGCAGAAGTCGACCACCAGGCCCTGGCTCTCGACCTCGTACATGTTGTAGCGGCACTGCGGGCAGGCGAGGCTGTGGGTCTGGTCGCGAAACTGCGCCGCCTGGCGCAGGCGCGCGAAGTAGTCGAGCGGCTCGCCGGTGTTGCGCCGGGCGCGGCGGCGGGCGGCGGCGACCACCGCC
>JBFYZW010000716.1:0-12990 GCA_041309305.1 Deltaproteobacteria bacterium
CTCGGGTCCTTGACCCAGGCGCGGGTCAGCGTGCTGCCGACGCCGTCGCGGTCGAGGCTGTCGATCATGCTGAACAGCATGCGCAGCTCGGCGGCGCTGAGCTGTGCCGGCCCGCGGGCGGTCTTGCGCTCGAGCATCGCCAGCACGCCGAGGCGCTGCAGGATCTCGCGTGACTCCGGCGGCAGCGCGGCCAGCTGGTCGCGGTCGAACCGGCCGGCGCTGAACTGGTTGATGAAGGCCTGATCGCCGAGGCTCTCGGCCCGCTCGAGGTGCTGGGCGAGCAGGGTCATCACCCGCCCGGCGGTGGTCGGCACCTCCTCGGGCGGCGTCGGCGCCGCGCCGACCGCCGGCGCCACGCTGCGGGTGGTGATGCGGCCGTCGGCGGCGCCGTCGAGCCGGTCGAGCAGGTTGAACAGCGCGGTGATCTGTTGCTCGCGGTCAATCGTCTGGCCGCGCCCGGCGATCTGCTCGAGCGGGCCGAGATCGCCGAGCAGCCCGCGCAGCTCCGCCTTCGTCGCCTCGGGCAGCGCCGCGAGGTCGAGCTGGCTGTCACGGAAGAGCTGGGCGAAGGTGGTCCGGGTGATCGGGGTCGACATCGCTATCGCTCGCTATCTGCCCGCGCCGCCGGAGCGGCCGAGCGCCTTCATCATACACCAACGTCGGAGCAGTGGCGACCGGCCGCCCTGGCGCTCAGAACTCGCCGAGGTCCCCCTTGGCGCCGGTCATCCGATCGAACTCGGGGAAGATCTTCTTGCGGTTGTCCACCCGGTAGGTCCGCCCGGCGTGCGCGTCGCGGATCACCTGGGCGCGGACGTCGGCCGGGAAGTAGTCGGGGTGCGGCTTGTCGGCGACGCGGGCGAGGAACTCGCACAGCGGCTCGCAGTCGAAACCGAGCTCGGCGAGCGCCTTGCCAGCGAAGATGTCGGCGCGGGTCTCCTCGTGGCGGCAGATGTACTGGATCTCCTTGGCGGTCAACTGCCGCTGCGTGCGGTACTCGCCCCAGCGCTTCGGCCGGTGGCCGACCTCGTGGGCCAGCGCGCCGATGAGGACCTCGGGGCGCCGGCGATAGGCGGAGACGAACCCGGCGCCGACGTAGATGATCCCGCTCGCGTCGATCATCGCGATCGTACCGTCGGCGAGGGCGAGCAGGTAGTCCTCCTCCTTGTCGCCCGCCAGGCGCGCCAGCTTTCCCAGGTAACGACGCAGCATCGCCAGCACGTCGGCCAGCGCCGGGTGCTCGGCCGGATCGAGCAGCGGCGGCCGCGCCCGACCGAACAACGTCTGCTGCACCTGCTGACCGACCGGCGGCGCCTCGCCGGCCTTCACGCTCGGCCACTGCGGACCGAACGGGTTCAGGGTGGTCGACAGGCCGCCTTCGATGCGATTGCTCACGATCTCCATATTAATGAGGCGGCGCGCCGGCGGCCAGCGCCAGGGGCCGAAAGCGTTCGGCAGCGCCCGGCTCTGCCCGGCCGATCCGAGAAAAATGACGAATCGCTTGACATTTGACGCGATGTGTTATTTTATGCACTGCGTCAAACAGGGAAACCCAAACCCACAAGAGCCCTGACGGCTCGGGGAGGACGAGATGACGACGAACACGACGACGACCTGGCTGCGCAACAACAAGACGCTGAGCAAGCTGGACGAGCAGCTGCGCACCACCTGGAAGTCGGTGCAGAAGCAGAGCCGGCAGTGGGAGAAGCGGCTGCGCGACCAGAAGTGGTTCAAGAGCGCGGTCGACCTGCAGGACGACCTGAACAAGCGGGCCGAGCGGGTGCGCGAGGAGACCTTCCACGCGCTGGGCCTGGCGACGCGCAACGACCTGAACGCGTTGAACCGCAAGCTGACGACGATCGACAAGCGGGTGACCGGCAACTGAGCGTCGGCGCTTTCGCGCGCCCCGCCTCCCGGGCTATAGATCGGCCCCAGGTTGCCGGCACGGGAGGTGTGGCATGCGCATCGGCGTCCCCAGAGAGCAGCTCCGCAACGAGCACCGCGTCGGGTTGACGCCGTTCGCGGTCCAGCGCCTGATCGAGCAGGGGCACGAGATCTGGCTCGAGCACGACGCCGGGGCCGACTCCCACTTCACCGACGACGATTACGCCAAGCTCGGGGTCAAGATCGCCTTCAGCCGCGACGAGGTCTACGGCCGCGCTGACCTCGTCTGCCGGGTCGGGCCGCTGCACGCCGACGAGATCGAGCTCGTCCGCCCGGGCTCGACCGTGATCGGCTTCCTGCAGCTCGCGGTCGCCGGGCGCGAGCAGATCGCCAAGCTGGGCGAGAAGCAGGTCACCGCCATCGGCTACGAGCTGGTCGAGCAGGACGGCCGGCGCACGGTGCTCAAGGCGCTGGCCGAGATCGCCGGACACATCAGCATCAGCACCGCCGCGCACCTGCTCGAGCGCAACCAGGGCGGCCGCGGCCTGCTGCTCGGCAGCACCCCGGGCCTGCCGCCGGCCACCGTCGTCATCCTCGGCGCCGGCACCGGCGGACGCGCCGCCGCCCGGGTCGCGGCGGCGATGGGCAGCCACGTGATCCTCCTCGACACCGACTACGCCAAGCTGCGCCGGGCCCACTACGAGGTGCCCGGCCCGCCGGTCACCGCCGTCGCTTTCGAGCGCAACATCGAGCGCTACGTCGCCATCGCCGACGTGGTCATCGGCGCGGTCTTCTCGCCCGGCCGGTCGAGCCCGGTGCTGGTCAGCGAGGCGATGGTCCAATCGATGAAGCCCGGCTCGGTGATCGTCGACCTGTCGCTGGGCCTGGGCAACTGCATCGCCACCAGCCGGCCGACCGACCTCGCCAACCCGACCTTCCAGGCCCACGGCGTCATCCACCACTGCGTGCCGAACATCACCGCCGCGGTGCCGCGCACGTCGTCGCGCGCCCTGGCGATCGCCGCCGAGCCGTTTGTCGGCTGCCTGGCCAACGACGGCCTGCCCAAGGCGCTCGAGCGCTGCCCGGGCCTGGGCAGCGGCATCTACCTCTACGCCGGTCAACCGGTGCACGAGCGCGTCGCCGCGCTCGCCGGCGTCGCGCCGACGCCGCTCACGCAGCTGCTCCACTGACCCGAGGGGGGACGAGGAACCCACGATGGTCTGGCTCAACGAGTACCGCCGCAAGCTCTGCCGCGCCGAACAGGCGGTCCAGTTGGTCTCCTCCGGCAACCAGGTCTACTACGGCGGCAACGCCGCCATCCCGATGGGCCTGATCCGCGCCCTCGCCGCCCGCCACGAGGAGCTCGACGACGTCACGCTGTCACACGTCCTGCTGCTCGGCGACGACCCGCTCTCCAAGCCCGAGACCGAGCGCTCCTTCCGCCACAACTCGCTGTTCGTCGGCCCGGCCGACCGCAAGGCGGTCAACGAGGGCGAGGCCGACTACACGCCGGTCTTCCTGCACCAGATCCCGCGCCTGTTCAGCGAGCGGATCGTCCCGCTCGACGTCGCGATGGTCATGGTCTCACCGCCCGACGAGCACGGCTTCATGAGCTTCGGCATCGAGACGCTGGCCACCCGCACCGCCTGCCTGAGCGCGCGCAAGGTGATCGTTCAGGTCAACGAGATGATGCCCCGGGTGTTGGGCGACTCGTTCATCCACGTCAACCGCGTCGACGCGATCGTCGAGCACCACGAGAAGCTGCCGGTGCTGGTGCCCAAGCCCTCGACCGAGGTTGAGCGCAAGATCGGCGCCTTCATCCGCGAGATGATCCAGGACGGGGCCACCATCCAGATGGGCATCGGCGGCATCCCCGACGCGGTCTACGAGATGCTCGACGGCCTGCGTGACCTCGGCATCCACACCGAGATGTTCGCCGACGGCGCGATGCGCGCCGTCGAGCGCGGCATCGTCACCGGCCAGCGCAAGACGCTCCACCCGGGCAAGGCGGTGATCACCTTCGCGCTCGGCTCGCAGACCCTCTACGAGTTCCTCGACAACAACCCGATGATCGAGGCCCACCCGGTCGACCACGTCAACAACCCCTACGTCGTGGCCCAGAACGACAACATGATCGCGATCAACTCGGCGATCGAGGTCGACCTGACCGGCCAGGTGTGCGCCGACTCGATCGGCACGCGCATCTACTCCGGCTTCGGCGGTCAGGTCGACTTCATCCGCGGCGCCGCCCAGTCGAAGGGCGGCAAGCCGATCATCGCGCTGCCGGCCACCGCCAAGCAGGGCAGCGAGTCGCGCATCGTGCCGATGCTGAAGACCGGCGCCGGCGTGGTCACCACCCGGGCCGACGTCCACTACGTGATCACCGAGTATGGCGTCGCCCACCTGTTCGGCAAGAACCTGCGCCAGCGCGCCGAGGCGTTGATCTCCATCGCCGCGCCGCCGTTCCGCGACGAGCTCGAGCGGGCGGCCAAGCAGCGCAAGCTGCTGCCCTGACGGTGACGAAAACTTGGGGCCGACCACGGTCAGCCTTACCATCGGAGGGATGCTCCTCCTCCTCTCCCTGCTCGCCCAGGCGCCGGCCGCCCCGCCGGTGGTGGTCATCGACCCGGGTCACGGGGGGGACCAGCCGGGCGCCAAAGGCCCGTGCGGCGCGGTCGAGAAGGACGTGGCGCTGGCCATCTCGCTCGAGCTGGCGGCGGTGCTGCGGCAGAGCGGCAAGGTCACGCCGCTGTTGACCCGCGAGCGCGACGTCGGCCTCGAGCTGGAGCAGCGCACCGCGATGGCCAACGCCGCCGGCGCGGTGCTGTTCATCTCGGTGCACGCCAACGCCTCGCCGCTCCCCGAGCTGCGCGGCATCGAGACCTACTTCCTCTCCCCCCGCGCCGCCGACCGGCGCCTCTCGGCGCTGGCGTTGCGCGAGAACGACGGCCGCGAGCTGCCGCGCGCCGAGAGCGACGACACGCTGGCGATCATCCTCGACGGCCTGAGCTTCAATGCCGCCCACGTCGGCAGCCAACGGCTCGCCGCCCGGGTGCAGACCAGCGTCTGCGCGCACACCGCCGGGACCGGCCGCGGCGTGCTGCAGGCCCCGTTCATCGTGCTGCGCGGCGCCGAGATGCCCGCGGTGCTGGTCGAGACCGGGTTCATCACCCACCCGGAGGAGTGCCGGCTGCTCGCCGACCTCGAGCACCAACGCCGATTGGCGCGGGCGATCGCCGCCGCGGTGCTCGAGCACCTGGCCAGCGACACCGGCGCGTCGGCGCGCCACTGACCGTCAGCGCTTGACTCGCGCTGGCCTGCCTCCTAAACGAGGCCGATGCCACGCCGCGCCGCCAACCAACTCCGCCCCCTGGTCGCCACGCCGCACTACCTCGTCCACCCGGAGGGCTCGGTGCTGATCGAGCTCGGGGACACCAAGGTGATCTGCACTGCCTCGGTCGAGGATCGCGTCCCGCCGTGGATGAACGGCCGCGGGCGCGGTTGGGTGACCGCCGAGTACGACATGCTGCCCCGGGCGACGACCACCCGCGGCCAGCGCGACGCGCAGCGCAGCAAGCCCAACGGACGCAGCCAGGAGATCTCGCGCCTGATCGGTCGGGCGCTGCGCGCGGTCGTCGATCTGTCCAGCTTCGGCGAGCGGACGATCACCGTCGACTGCGACGTGATCCAGGCCGACGGCGGCACGCGCACCGCGGCGATCACCGGCGGCTACATCGCGTTGGCCATCGCGCTGGGCGATCTGGTCAAACGCGAGCAGGCACGAGCCAAGGTCCTGCGCGACCAGGTCGCCGCGATCTCGGTCGGCGTCGTCGACGGCCAGGCCTACCTCGACCTCGACTACGGCCTCGACGCCCACGCCGACACCGACATGAACGTCGTGATGACCGGCAGCGGCGCGCTGGTCGAGGTGCAAGGCACGGCCGAGAAGGTGCCGTTCAGCCGCGATCAGCTCAACACGCTGCTCGATTTGGCCTTCGCCGCGCTGCCGCAGCTGTGTGACCTGCAGCGCGCCGCGATCGCCACGCCGCGCGGCGAGACCCCGGTGACGGTGCGCGGATGACCCTCCTGCGCGTCGCGACCACCAACGCGGGCAAGCTGCGCGAGTTCGCTGAGCTGCTCACGCCGCTCGGCTACGAGGTTCGCGGCCTCGCCGACCTCGGTAACCCCGAGATCGTCGAGGACGGCGCGACGTTCGCCGACAACGCCGTGATCAAGGCGCGCGCCATCTGCGAGCGCACCGGCGTCGCCGCGGTCGCCGACGACTCCGGCATCGAGGTCGAGGCGCTCGGCGGCGCGCCGGGCGTTCACTCGGCCCGTTACGCCGGGGTCAGCGGACCGGGTCGCGATCGGGCCAATTGCGACAAGCTGCTCGCCGCGCTCGCCGGGGTCCCCGCTGAGCGCCGGGCGGCGCGCTTCGTCTGCGCGCTGGCGCTGTGCGAGCCGGGGGGCGGGGCAGAGATCTTCCACGGTGAGCTGCGCGGCCGCATCGGTCTGGCGCCGCGCGGAGACAATGGCTTTGGCTACGACCCGATCGTGCTGCTCGACGACGGCCGCAGCATCGCCGAGCTGCCGAGCGACGAGAAGAACCGGATCAGCCACCGCGGCCAGGCGGTGCGCGCGCTGGTGGCCTTCTTGCGCGCGCGAGGTGCTTGAATGCGGCTGTTCGTCACCGGCGCCTCGGGGTTGGTCGGCAGCGCGCTCTGCCGCGATCGGGTCGCGCGCGGCGACCAGATCGTCGCGCTCAGCCGGGTGCGGCGGCCCGACGGCGACGCGATCCGCTGGGTCGTCGGCGACGAGAACGACCCCGCCGCCTGGCGCGGCGCGGTCGACGGCTGCGACGCGGTGGTGAACCTCGCCGGCGCGCCGGTGGCGACGCGCTGGACGCGAGCCAATCGGCTGGCGATCGTCCGGTCGCGGGTCGGCGTCACCACCGCGCTCTACCACGCGCTGACGGCGGCCGAGCAGCGGCCGGCGGTGATGATCAGCGCCTCGGCGATCGGCTACTACGGCACCGATCTCGAGGCGACCTTCACCGAGGAGTCGCCGCGCGGGCGCGGCTTCCTTGCCGATGTCTGTGCCGAGTGGGAGGCGGCGGCGCAGCGCAGCGAGGCGCTAGGCGTCCGAGTCGTCCGGCTGCGCATCGGCGTCGTGCTCGACGCGGCCGGCGGGGCGCTGCCAGCGCTGGCCCGGCCGATGCGCCTGTTCGCCGGCGGCGCGCTGGGGAGCGGCGCGCAGTGGCTCTCCTGGATCCAGCTCGCCGACCTCGTCGCCCTGATCGGCGCCGCGCTGGCCGACGCGCGCTACAGCGGCGCGCTGAACGCCACCGGCCCAGCCCCGGCCCGCCAGCGCGACTTCGCCGCCGCGCTGGCGCGCGAGCTTCATCGCCCATCCTGGCTCGACGTCCCGTCGTGGACGATGAAGCTCCTGGTCGGCGCGATGGCCGAGGAGGTGCTGCTCGGCGGCCAGCGGGTCCTGCCGGCGTGCGCGCTGGCCAACGGCTTCACCTTCGCCTACCCCGAGCTCGCCGCGGCGCTGCGCGCCTCGTTCAGCGGGCTGACCCCGGCCGGCGGACAGCGATGACCGCCGGCAGCGGGTAGCGGATCTGGCCGCCGCCGTCGAAGACGGTCGTGCCGGTGCCGTACTGACCGTAGATCGCCAGCGACAGCTCGGGCGTGCGCACCGCCAGCTGCGCCTCGATGCCGCCGTCGAGGTTCATCGCCCGCACGAGGTCGAGGCCGGCGCCCGGCAGCCAGCGGGCCACGTCACCGAGCGTCATCGCCCCCTCGCTGACCAGGATAACCAGCCGCCCGTCGCCGTCCTCAGCGATCAGCGTGCGGCAGGCGGAGAGATCCGACTCGCGCACCCTGACCCGCCCGCGCTCGTCGAACAACATCATCGACTGCACCGCGTGACGGTAGCGGTCGACAATCCGCGGGTTCGACTGCTCCAGATCGATGATCCCGCTCCACGGCGGGCCGTCGAGCGGCCCGCTGACCAAGAGGGCCAGCCACTGCTTGCGGTGCAGCTCGCTCAACCAGACCCCCTCACCCTTGAGCCACCCCAGGTGGTTGAGCTTCTCGTCGAACTGCCCGGCGTTGAAGACCACCGGCGCGTCGAGGTGGGTGGCCCACTGCTCGATCGGCTGCGGCGCCGACAGGCCCGCCGAGGCGAAGTGGTAGGGCACGAACTCCGCGCCGCGCTCGAGGCGCAGCGCCCAGACCCGCCCCGGACCGCGGCGAGTCACTGCGCTGGCGTCGAGCAGCAGCAGCTCGCCACCGACCGCGTCGAGCCGGAGCGGGAACGGCCCGGGCGGGTGCTCCTCGCCGCGTGGCCACCAAAGGACGAGGCCGACCACGACGAGCAGCGTCGCGACGGCGAGCAGCAGGCGGCGGCGGGTCATTGGACGATCGTAGCCGGGCGGGCCGGCCGGGAGCAACAAACGGGCCGGTCAGCCTCGCGTCGCGGCGAACAGGCTGGGGAAGCGCGCATACAGGGCGATGGTCGCGCGCAGCTCGCGCAGATCGACGTACTCGCCGATCTTGTGCGTGTTCTCTTCGATGCCCGGGCCGAAGCCGAACATCGCCGGGTGCTTGAACGCGCCGGAGACCAGCCAGCGCTTCTGCTTCGGCACGGTGATCGTCTTGTCGTTCTTCGGCACCGGGAAGCCGACGCCGTCGGTCGAGAAGGTCCAGCGACCGACGCGCGGCGCGTGGCGCAGGTTGCCGGTCTTGCTCTTCTTCGGGATCTGGGGGCTGACCACCCGCCGGTAGGCCTCGACGGCGCATTGGATCGCCGGGTGGTCCTCTGGGGTCACCCAGGAGGCGTAGATCTGCGCGTTGCCGATGACGAAGCCCTTCCAGCTCGGCTGGTCGTAGGTCGGCACGCGCACCTCGACGCTCAGCCCGGCGGCGCGGGCCTTCTTCACCGCCTTGAGCTTCTCGACGTCCTTGACCGCCTGCTTCGGCGACTCGCCGACCGTGAGCCGACGGTCGAAGCGGAAGACGAAGCGCTCGGGGACGGCGCAGTCGCTCGGCGTGTCGAGCTTGGCCCACGAGGCGGTGCGTGTCCCGTGGCCGAGGAACTTGTGGTCGGCGAACCCCTCGCGCTTGGCGTACTTCTTCGCCGCCTCGGCGAGGATGGCGCCGCCGAACTCGAGCGGGTTGCGTCCCTGCCAGGGCATCGAGCCGTGACAGCTCTTGCCGGTGACCACCACCTCGATCTGCATCCGACCGCGCTGGCCGCGGTAGATGGCGCAGGAGCCGTGGGTCGCGTGGCCGGTCCCTTCGCTCAAGATCACCACGTCGGGGATCAGCTCCGGCGGCGCGCCGGGCAGCTGGTGGCGGACGATGTGCATCGGCCCGGCGCCGTCGTTGTCCTCTTCACACACGGTGGCGACGCTGCGGATGATCGCACCACGGAGCGCCCCCTCGTGCTTGAGCTCGAGCAGGATCTTGGTCGCGATCACCTGGGCGACGACGCCCGAGAGCTGGTCGGCGCTGCCGCGGCCGAAGAGCAGGTGCTGCCACTGATCGCGCGGCGGCAGGTAGCCGAGCTCCTTCTGTAGGCGCTTCCAGTCGACCCGGTTCGCGTCGGTGAGCCCGGTGTAGGCATCGATCCCGTCGCCGAGCGCTTCCCGCCAGCGCGGGCGCAGCGCGTTGACCGTGTCCGAGTGCCCGTCCAGGTAGATGACCACCTTGTCGGCCGGGGCGACGCCGTCGTCCGGATCGGTGACCACCCAGACCAGGTTGCCGAAGCCGTCGAAGAAAACGTCCTCCGGCCGGGCGACCGCGCCGATTTCGACGATCTTGCGCTTCAGATACTCGAGCCGCGGCCCCTCGTGGTTGGACAGCCCGCACAGGGGGTCGCCGCCCTGCTCGATCGGCCGGTCGACGTAGTCGGCGGGGATGCGCACCGTCTCGGCGAGGATCTCGCGGCCGAGCGGCAGGTACTTGTCCGAGAGGGCCAGAATCTGTTCGTCCAATGCCATGGGTCGCTCCTGAAGGGTGGCTGAGCCTACCAGACAAACGGCAGCGGCGCCGCCGCCGCCAGCGCCGCGGTGACCTCGTCGCGCAGCCGCGGCACGTCCATGCCGGCGCCGGGGCACTCCTTGGTCGGGTCTCCCCGCCCGTCGGGGAGCTCGTCGTGGCCGAACAGCCGCGCGCCGTCCAGGCCGAGGTCCGCGAGCAGCGCGGCGGCGACGCGGATCACCGCCCCCCGCTGCGCCTCGGTCGGCGGACGCCGGCGGAAGTCGCCGATGCACGCCACGCCGATGGTCGTCGGGTTGTGCACCTTGGCGTGCGGCGTCACCAGGCCGAGCGGCACCGTCTGGGTCACGTCGCCCGCCGGGTCGATCAGCACCGGATAGGGCATCTTGCCGCCGGTCGCGGCGACGCCGACCGGATGCTCGGCGAAGAAGCGGATGATCTCGGCCGGCGTGTCCGCGAAGCGCGCGTCCTCCTGCGAGACCTCGATCCGGTGGACGACGACGCCGCGCAGCGCCTCCCGACGACGGGGCACGTAGCGGCCGAGGTCGGCCACCACCACCTGGTGCACCTGCATGGACCTCACTTGCCACCAACGGCGGTGAAAGTCGAGAAACGTAGTCAGATGTGCGCCGATAAGCTACACTGGGCAGGCTTGAAGGAGGTCGCCATGGCGTACGACGGCCCGGAGCGTCGGCGACATCGCGTGCTGGTCACCCGGCACACCGAGTATCACCTGCGCGACCGGCGCTGCGTCGCGGTGCGGGACGCCATCACGATGACCTGGCAGCGCCAACACCTGGCCGTCGGCCAGGAGCTGCTCGGCGGCGTCGCGCCGCTCCCGAACGGCTCGCTGACCGTCACCGTCGGCACCGCCGATGTCGGTCACCAGGCCTGCTTCGCCAATGACCTGATGACCACTCCGGTGCAACGGATCCTCCGGCCGAGCCGCGACACTGTCGGCACCTACCCGCGCGTTGCGCTCGGTTGAGCGTCCTCGCCGGCCGGCGCCGGCACCTCGAGCACCTCGGCGAAGCTGTAGGCGAACGGCCGGAAGGAGAAGACCTGCCGGCTGACGCTGCGCGCCGGCCACCGGCGCCGCTCGACCTCGGCGTGGATGGCGCGGCGATTCGAATGAATGCCGGGCGAGGCCGGCAGCCAGACGCCGGCGAGGCGCCAGTGACGCGCCAGGTCCCAGGCGAAGGCGCAGAGCAGGTCGAGCAGCCGGCCGGGCTCGACCTGATCGAGCAGCCTGAGCGACGGGTTGATCCCCGGCAGCGCCAGGTACCGCTCTCCCCCGTCGCTGCAGACCAACAGGTGCATCCCGCCGGCGCACAACCCGCTCTCGTCCCAGATGATCACCTGGAGAAAGTCGGGGTTGTTCCACAGCTCGGTGTCGACCGCGACACACACCCCCTCGGCCAGGCCGACCGCCGCGTGCGCTTTGCGCTTGCTGACCTCCAGCCGCAGCGCCAACGTCCCGCCGCCGTCCGACACCGCGTAGCGCAGCTTGCCCGGCGCGCCGTCGCGGCCGAACAGCTCGCCGTTCATCGCCCGGAGCTCGCCGCCGGCGAGGTCGGCGAGCAGGCGGCCGATCTCCTTGCCCGGCTCGAGCTCGACCTCGCGCGCGTCGAGCTGCGCGAGCCAGGCGCGAAGCTCCTCCGGGCCCTCGGCCCGCGCCAGCCGCTCGAGCAGGCTGTCCGGCTCGACGGCGAAGGCGGCGAGCTGCCCGGCCAGGCGCCGGGTCGCCTCGGCACGCGTCGTGCGGCCGGTGCGCGCCTGCTCGAGCGTCGCCCAGACCGCCTTGACCAACCCCGGGCCGACCGTCGGCCGTGGCGCCAGCCGATCGCGCACCAGGCGTAAATAGCGCACCTCGTCCTCGGCGCGCGCCGCGAGCAGCGCCTCCTCGACCAGGTCGCGCAGGTGATCGCCGAGAAACTCGCGGAAGGCGAGCAGCTGCGCCGGGAGCTCGGCGGCCCGCGGCAGGTCCATGCCGTTGGCGCGGAACCGCGCGAGCAGGGCCGCGAACAACTCGCGGCGCACCGACTCGCGCGCCAGGCGCCCCTCGACCCAGCGGCCGAGCAGCTGCCAGCCGAGCGCGCTGGCCTCGCGTGGCGCCGCGGGAGGCGCCAAGGCGACCTCGAGCAGCAGCCGCCACGGCTCGCGCTCGAGCACCGCCCCGGGGACGACCTCCCAGGCGCCAGCGCGCACCTGCAACGCGCGGTGTTGGCACGGCCCGGGGTCGAGCCGCGCGGTGTCCCCCGGCCGGTCGGGCATCGCGTGATAGAGGCGGAGGTAGTCCTGCTGGCTCGACGACATCGCCGGCGGGAAGACGTAGTAGAGCACCAGCCCGAGCAGCTCGCTGCGCTCCTGCTCCCGGGTGAGCTCGCCGGCCCGGATCGCGGCAGCGAGCGTCTCGAGCTCGGCGCGCAGCGCCTGGGTCCGCGCCCGCCGCTCGGTCGCGCTCAGCTGCTCGTCTTGCTGCAGGCGGCGGTAGGTGGCGTAGATGGTCGGTGAGTTGAACGGCAGCTCGCGCAGGAACTGGACGACCAGCTCGCGCTCGCCGGTCAGATCGCCGATCACGCCGGTGGCCAACCCCTCGGCGATCAAGCTCTGCAGCACGTCCGAGGCCCGCACGCCGGTCTGGGTGACGATGACGCGCAGCAGCTCGAGGTCACTCTCGGCGGCGAGGTGACGGCCGGCGATGTAGCCGAGCGCCCGCAGGATCGGGACGACGTGCTGCTGGTGCGTCTCGAGGGCCGGCCGGAGCACCTGCCACCAGAGCGCCGGCCAGCGCGCCACCGCCGGGACGAGCGCGGCGAGCTGGGCGAGGATCTCGGCCGCTCGCGGCCGCACCGCCTCGCTCGCGAGCAGACGCACGAGCGAGGCCAAAGCCTCCCGCAAACGCTCGCGCTGCCCGGCCGCGGCGTGGCCGGCGAGCGGCAGGACCCACTCGCCGCTCTGGTCGACCGGGAAGCCCTGCGCCGCGAAGGAGGCGAGCGCCTCGGCCATCGACGTCAGCGCCGCGCCGAAGGCCCCGGGGTCACCGCCCGCCACCGACAGCGCCGGCCGCGCGCCGTGGCGCAGCAGGGTCGCGCCGCTGGCC
>JBFYZW010000717.1:0-4629 GCA_041309305.1 Deltaproteobacteria bacterium
CGAGCTCGGCCGCGAGTGCCGCGCGCTGCGCTTCTCGAGCGCGCAGGCGCTCGGCCGCTGGGCGATGGGCCGGACGATGCCCGACCTGCTCGGCCGGCTGCCGGCGGCCAAGGTCGCTGACGCGCTGCACGCCGAATTGGCGCTCGGAGAAGAGCGATGAGCGACGCCGAGCTGTACAAGGGCTACCGCGAGCCGTGCCTCGGGTTGATGAAGCGCTTCGGGGTCACCGTCTGGTGCGAGGTGCGCGCCCGCACCGCCGGCGGCGAGTTCGCCGGGCTCCTCTTGCCCCGCTCCGAGACCTCCGACGCCGAGCACCTCGTGCTCAAGCTCGGCGTCGGCTACAACATCGGCCTGCGCCACGACACCATCCAGTCGCTGGAGAAGATCGGCTACCGCGAGGCGCACTACAAGATCCCAGAGAAGGCCTTCCCGGTCGATCCGCGCAAGCCGCGGGTCAAGCTGCTCGGCACCGGCGGCACCATCGCCTCGCGGCTCGACTACCGCACCGGCGCGGTGATCCCCGCCTTCAGCCCCGGCGAGCTGTACGGCTCGGTGCCCGAGCTGGCCGAGCACTGCAACCTCGACACCGAGAAGCTGTTCGGCGTCTTCAGCGAGAACATGGGCCCGGAGCAGTACCTGGCGCTGGCCGAGAACGTCGGCAAGGCGATCCGCGACGGCTACGCCGGGGTGGTCATCGGCCACGGCACCGACACGATGCACCACACCGCCGCGGCGCTGTCGTTCATGGTCCAGGACCCGCCGGTGCCGATCATCATGGTCGGCTCGCAGCGCTCGAGCGACCGCCCGTCCTCGGACGCGGCGCAGAACCTGATCAACGCCACCTGGACCGCGGCGCACGGCCCGATCGCCGAGGTGATGGTCTGCATGTTCGGGCCGACCTCGGACCGCTACAACCTGCTGCACCGCGGCACCCGGGTGCGCAAGATGCACAGCTCCTACCGCTCGACCTTCCGCACGCTCGGCGACATCCCGCTGGCGATGGTCGAGCGGGGCAAGGTCACGCCGCTCAAGCAGACCTTCCACCCGCGCCGCGCCGACCGCGAGGTCAAGCTCTACCCGGTGTTCGACGAGCGGGTGACCATCCTCTACTACTACCCGAACATGCAGCCCGACCTGCTGCGCGCCATCGTCGACCTCGGCTACAAGGGGGTGGTGATCGCCGGCACGGGCCTCGGCCACGTCAACCGCAAGATCTACCCGGCGCTCGAGTACGCGCGCGATCGGGGCGTGCAGTGCTACATGACCCTGCAGACGCTCTGGGGCTTCGTGCAGATGCACGTCTACGAGACCGGGCGCGAGATCCTCTCCCTCGGCGTCGTGCCGCTGGCCAACATGCTGCCCGAGGTCGCCTACATCAAGCTCGGCTGGGCCCTCGGCCGCCACCCGGACGACCCGGCGGCGGTGCGCGCGCTGATGCTCACCCCGATCGCCGACGACATGACCCAGCGCGAGCCCCACGACGGTTACCTGGTCTTCCAGGGCGGCGTGCCCGAGCTCGGCGACTTCCTCGAGAGGGTGTGGAAATGACCGGCCCGGAGGGGGGACGATGAGCCAGACGGACGGCAGCGCGCCCGAGCCGATGGCCAAGGGCTCGAACCTGGTCGGCCTGCTCGCCGCGGTCGAGGGGACCTTCGGCAAGCCGCTCGCCGAGCAATTGCTCGCCGACTGCCCGGCCGAGCTCGCGGCGGCGTTCCGCGACAACAAGGTGCTGATCGGCGGCTGGTACCCGCTCGCCTGGTACAAGACGATGCACCGCGCGGCGCAGCGCCTGAGCGGCCGCGACGAGCGGCTCGCCTGGGAGCTCGCGCACCGCTTTGTCTTCGACCAGCTCGGCGGCGTCTACAAGGCGCTGATGAAGCTCATCTCGCCCCACTGGCTGTTCAACTTCCCGAGCCTGATCTTCTCGCGCTACTTCGACACCGGCAAGCTGGTCGTGCCCGAGTCGCGCGCCGGCTTCGTCCGCGGCGTCTGGTCCGGCTGCCGCGGCTTCGACCGCAACATCTGGTACGCGACGATGGGCGGCAGCCAGGCGGCCCTCGAGCGCGCCGGCGCCAAGAACGTGCGCATCGAGATCATCCGCGCCGGCGGAGACGGTGACGACGAGGCCGAGGCCACCGGCGCCTGGAGCTGACCGCCGATCGGTGGGCCGGGCTCAGCCGGGCAGCTAAACGTAGGCGCGCGATTCGCGCACACCCCGTTTGTTGGTTCTCCCTCGGGCGAAGCCGCTCGTGGCGATCGGCAATCGTGACCGGCCATTTGGCCGTCGCGCCGGCGCCGCGCCAGGAGATGCCCCCAACCGCTCGCCCACGTGCGGCTACAGCATCTTAAGGATGACACCGAACCGGTGCGCACAACTCCCACCTTCGGCCCCAATGTGATCCGCGGTACCACACATAACCACATGTAATCGTTTGCTTTTTTCTCTTGACGTCGCACGGCCGGCCTGGTGTCCTTCGGCGCCGATGTGTTCGCGTCGGGATCGATGTGGGCCCTTGTCGGACCGGTCGCGAACGATGAGATGGAGGAGCCCCCGATGACGCCACGCACGAGGAACCTCTTGGGTCTGTCGATTCTGGTCGTCGCCGGCTGCGGCGACGGCATGCAGGTCCGCGCGTCGCTGCCGCTCGCCACCGGCCGGCCGATCTTCTACGGCGCCGCCGACAACAACCCGGCGCACCAGGCGGTGGTCGCGCTGGTCGACGACTACGGCTTCTTCTGCTCCGGCACGCTCATCACCCCGACCGTGGTCCTCACCGCCGCCCACTGCCTCGAGGGGCAGTCGGCGAGCCGGATCGGCATCTTCTTCGGTCAGGACGTCGATGACGACGGCGAGACGCGAGCGGTGCAGCAGCTGTCGATCTACCCCGGCTACGACTCGCGCGACATCACCGGCGACATCGGCCTCGTGCGCCTGGCGAGCGCCGCACCGGCGGCGGTGACGCCGATCCCGCACCTGCCGCAACGCCTGCGCCTCAGCGCCGCCGACGTCGGCGAGGCGATCGACTTCTCCGGCTTCGGCGTGACCCACACCGGCAGCGACGGCGCGAAGCTGCACGTCGGCGGCACGATCGAGCTGTACTGCGCCGGGCCGAACGACTGCAGCGGCGGCGAGGTCGCGGCGCGGGCCTTCAGCTACAGCCAGGGGAACGGCGGGCCCTGCTCGGGCGACTCGGGCGGGCCGGCCTTCCTGCTCCGCAGCGGCACCGAGTACGTCGCCGGCGTCACCTCCTACGGTGACTACAACTGCACCGACTTCGGCGTCAGCACCTCGGTCAGCGACTACGCCGACTGGATCGAGGAGTTCACCGGCGCGACCGTCGTGGTCGAGGACTGCACCAACGGGCTCGACGACGACGACGACACGCTGGTCGACTGCGCCGACCCGGGCTGCGCCGGCACGGCGAGCTGCGCCGGCGTCAACGCCTGCACCAGCGCCGCGCTGCTCGGCTGCAACAGCGTGGTCGACGCGACCACCGTCGGCGCGGCCTCGGTGTTCAGCCAGAGCGGCTGCGCGCAGAGCAGCAGCTCGCGCTGGAACGGCCCCGAGGTCGCCTTCGCGCTCGATGTGCCGGCCGGCGCGCAGGTCACCGCCCGGCTGCAACCGTCGAGCGGCGACCTGGACCTCTTCCTGCTCAGCCGCGCCACCGATGCCTGCGACCCGTCCGCCTGCGCCGACGCCTCGACCGGCGAAGGCACCACCGCCGAGAGCCTGAGCTTCACCGCGCCGACCGCCGACGCCTTCCTGCTCGTCGAGACCTGGGACAGCGCCAGCTCGTTCCGCCTGCAGATCACCTGCACCGGCGTCACCGAGAGCTGCACCAACGGCACCGACGACGATAGCGACGGCCTCGTCGACTGCGCCGACGACGACTGCGCGGCCCACGCCGCTTGCCAGACGACCGAGGAGCCGACGACGCCCTCGACCCCGGCGCCGCCGGCCTATTACAACCCGGCAACGGAGAGCGAAGGTGGCTGTCAGGCCGCCGGCGGCGATGCGCGCGCGCTCATGCTGCTGCTGCTCGGCGCGCTGGCGCTGCGCCGCCGGGCGGCGCCGTCAGCAGCTAACCAGTAGCCTTCGCCGCCTGGCTGTCGCGCTTGACCGGACAGGTGCTCAGGCCGAACAGCGTGTACACCGGGCAGCTGCCGAGCAACCCGGTGGCCAAGGGAACGATCCCGAGCAGGCCCCAGTAGGTCTGCGGGCCAACGAACACCAGGCTCAAAACGCCGAGCCCGACGCCGATGCGCAGGACCCGCTCGACGATGTGCTCGTTGGTGGGGAAAAGCTTGCTCAACATGATGCGCCTCCTTGACCAGGGTCACGACCGCGGCGCAATATGCCGCGGTGCTACGCGTCCTCCCCGGGGGCTCCATTCGGCTTCGGCTGCTCGTCGCGTCCATCAACGCGCTGGTCGCCTTCGCCTGCCAGCCGCCCGGGGTCAGCTGGCGCGAGCTGCCACCCGCCGCAACGCTCGGCGAGGCGGCCTACGCCATCGTCGCAACCAACGTCGCCGAGAGCGCCGAGTGTGCCGGTGAGCGCAGCACCGCGCTCGCCGCCAGCCGGCGCCCCTTCGTCGACGCCTTCGACAAGGTCATCACGCCGGAGGTCGG
>JBFYZW010000718.1:0-7250 GCA_041309305.1 Deltaproteobacteria bacterium
TGCGCGAGCAGGAGCACCGCCGCCAGCTCGCCGAGACCGAGGCGGAGCTGGAGCGTGACGCGGCCGAGGAGCAGAGCGGCGAGCAGAGCCTGCTCGACTCGAGCAGCGCCGAGATCGACGAACGCGAGGCGGTGCTGCAGCAACGCGAGCAGGACGTCGCCGAGCTGACCCTCGAGGTGCGCCAGCGCGAGCGCCAGGCCCAGGAGAGCCGCGAGGAGGCCAAGCGTCTGGCGCGCGAGCGCGAGCAGGTCCTGCGCCAGCGGCGCGTCCGGCTCGAGGAGATCGGAGAGCTGACCGCCGAGGAGATGGTCGCTCAGCTGGTCGAGGAGACGCGGCAGAGCGCGACCCACGCCGGCCAGCTGCGCTTGCGCCTGCAGGAGGAGCGGCTCAAAGAGGACGCGGCGCTCGCGGCGCGCCGGGTGATGGCGACGGTGATCGATCGCTACAACGGCGTCGCCCACCTCGACCGGGCCCAGAACAGCGTCGCGGTGAACGATCGGCGCACCTACGAGGCCTACGCCACCCCGGACAGCCCGACCGCAGCCGCCTTCGTCAGCGCGACCGGCTGCGCGCTGGTCGCCGACGCCGACAACCTGTCGCTGACCGTGCGCGGCGATGACCCGTTGGCCCGCGAGATGGCGCGGCGGGTCCTGCGCCAGGCGGCCAATCGCTCGCTGACCGCGCCGGAGCGGCTGCAACAGGTCGTCGCCAACGTCCAGGTCGAGCTCGACCGCGAGGTGCAAAACGCCGGGCGCAAGACCCTGCGCCAGCTCGGCCTGGCGCCAGCCGACCCGGAGGTACAGAACCTGGTCGGCCGGTTGAAGTTCCGGCTCAGCTACTCGCAGAACCAGCTCAAGCACGCCATCGAGGTCGCGACGCTCTCTGGCATGATGGCCGAGGAGCTCGGCCTCGACGTCCCCCTCGCCCGCCGCGCCGGCCTGCTGCACGACATCGGCAAGGCGTTGACCCACGAGAAGGAGGGCTCCCACGCGGTGCTCGGCGCCGAGGTCGCCCGGCGCTGCGGCGAGCACGAGGTGGTCGCCAACGCGATCGGCAGCCACCACAACGACGAGCCGATGCGCTCGCCGATCGCCTACCTGGTCACCGCCGCCGACGCGATCAGCGGCGCCCGCCCGGGCGCGCGCCGCGAGAGCGTCACCCAGTACATCTCGCGGATGCAGGAGATCCAGGAGATCGCGATGCGCCCCCCCGCGGTGCGGCGGGTCGACGTGATGCACGCCGGCCGGGAGGTGCGGGTGATCGTCGCCGGGCAGGTGCGCGGCGCGGTCGACGACCTGGAGAAGCCGAGCGGACCGGTCCTCGCCGACAGCGAGCTCTATCCGCTCGCGCAGCAGATCGCCCGCGAGCTGGAGGCCGAGCTACAGTTCGCCGGGCAGATCAAGGTCACTGTGATCCGCGAGTCCCGGGCCGTCTCGGTCGCCAGCTGACAATCGCCTTCCGTCGTGCGCCGTGCTACCTTCTTCGCTGGGGCCGAACCGGCACAACCTCTCCCGGCGGGGCGCGATAACCTCCCCGCGGAGCAGGAGTAGAATATGCCCCCGGTGTCGCGCATCTTCACCACCCTCATCCCGACAGTCCCGGTCGTCCCCGCGGCCTCACCATCCCCGACGACCAAAGACCCGGCGCCACTCTCGACGCCGCCCTTGCCGCCCGCCGGCGGAGGCGGTGGCTCGAGCACGACCCACCGCTCGAGCGGGGGCGACGGCGTCCAGGCGTTCGCCAACCGCGGCCAGGAGCCGGCCGCCCAGCGCCAGCGCCGACTGTTCAACGCGCTGCTCGCCGGCGAGGAGCCTGCCGCCGCCGCGGCCGATCTGCAGGCGTTGCAACGCCTGGCCCTCGACACCATCCAGGCGACCTTCACCAACGCCTTCGGGACCGACGGCGAGCTCAAGCATCAGGTCGGGCTCAAGCAGGCCGACTTCGCGCGCCTCGGCGTCGCCGCCGCCCCACCCGCAGTCTTCGGTCGGCGCCAGCCGCGTGACCAGCAGCTCGACTCCCTGGTCTTCCTCCTCCGCACCTTCCGCGACCCGGGCGAGGCCGACACCGCCTTGCGCCGGACGATCTTCGCCAAGCTGGCCGAGCTCGGCCGCCAGCAGGACCTGGCCGCGATCCTGCCCTACGCCCGGCACGGCACACCGAGTGATCTGCACCACGCGCTCAACTGCCTCCAGGCAATCGCCAACCGCGAGGGCTCGCCCCAGCCGCGCGGCACGCTGAAGGACGACCCGGAGCTCGGCCCCTTGCTCGCCCGCGAGCGGTTGACCGCCGACGAGGAGCGGCGCGTCATCGAGGCTGTGCTGCAGCGCGGGACGATCGCCGGGGTCAAGCGGCACCGCGGGACCAACCGCAACGACGTCTACTTCGTGACCTTCGCCGAGGGCCTGCCCGACGGGCGCGGCGGGCGCCGGCCGATCCGCGGCGTCTTCAAGCCCGAGCGGGTCTACTTCGGCAAGGACCGCGCCTTCTTCACCCGTGAGGTCGCGGCCTACGAGTTCGACAAGCAGTTCGCCAAGACCGGCCTGGTGCCCCCGACCGTCGAGGGGCTGGCCGACGTCGGCCACGGCCTGGAGCTCGGCTCGATCCAATTCATGGTCCCCGACTCGCGTCCGCTCGGCTCCTCGGTGCTCGACTACGACCGACACTTCGACGCCTTCCGGCGAACCGAGCGGTTCAAGGAGCAGGAGCGCAAGCTGCGCACGCTGCTCTACATCTTCAGCGATCCCGACAAGCTGCCCAACAACGTCATCGGCACGCCGAACCTGCAGAACATCCTGATCGACGAGCGCGAACGGCTGTGGATGATCGACAACGCCTACGCGATGGGGGCGCCGCCGCAGGAGGTCAGCTCGGCGATCCTGCCGCCGCCGAAGAGCGTCACGCTCTCCGAGGAGCTGGCGGCGGCCACCGGCCTGCGCACCCGGGCGCTGATGCAGGTGTTCATCAGTCACCAGGACGCCAAGCGCGTCGCCGAGCGCACCGCCAAGGCGGTCGCCAAGCTCAAGGGGTGAGGGTGCGACGATGGAGGAGCTCGACCTGGCGGCCCTGCTCGGTGACGGTGCCCTCGACCGGCAGACGATCGCCAACTTGAAGTCGGCCGACCCGGAGGCGATGCGCCGCCTGCTCGCCCAGCACTTGCCGAGCGAAGAGGTCGAACGCATCCTGAAGCGGATCCGGGAGTTGATCGATGCGGCCGACCGGACCCCAGACACGGTGTAACCTGCGCGCCAGCCTCGCGCTCGGGGTGCTCGTCGCCGCGCCGGCGGCGGCGCTCGCCGCGCCGGTGACCTTCAACGTCGAGGTGCCCCACTGCACCCCCCCGGGCGCCACCGTGCTGCTGCGCTCCAACCGGCTGGTCGTCGGTGAGACGACGCACGATCCGTTGACCCAGCTCGAGCGGACGCGCTGGAGCGGCACGCTTGAGGTCGCCGTGCCGCTGGCCGAGCTGCGCTACAAGTACGCGCACCAGGTGTGCGACGCGAGCCGCTGCACCGGGATCGAGAAGGATCTCTTCTTCGACGGCAGCGGCTACGATATCGCCGACCGGACGCTCGCCGCCGGCCAGACGAGCACCAGCGACCTGGTCTACATCTGGCGCGACGCGATGACCACGTTCGACGCCGGGGGCGCGAGCCTCGGCCCGCGCCCCGCCGCCGACCGGGTCGCCTTCTGTGGCCCCTACCTGTCGCTCGCCGACGAAGACGGCACCGTCGCGATCGGCTACCACGCCTACGACGCGGCGCCGGTCACCCTGCGCTGGGGCCGGAGCGCCGCGCTCGAGCTCGGCACGCTCGACGGGGACGGCTCGCACCGCCCGCACTTCTTCCTCTCCGACCTGACCCCGGGCGCGACCTACCACTACCAGCTCAGCGAAGGCGGGGTTCCGGGGCCGACCTACACCTTCCGCGCCCCGCCGGCGCCGGGCGCCGAGACGCGCTTCGCCTTCCTCGGCGACATCCAGTTCGACCACCAGGTCGGCAACCGGCCGGAGCAGCAGGCGCTCGCGGCGCTGGTCGCCGACTTCGCGCCCGACCTCCTGGTCAGCCCGGGCGATCTGGTCAACAGCTACCCGGGGACGAGCGGCTTCATCCCGCCCGAGCTCGGCCGCTGGAACGTCCTCTTCGGCGTCGTCGCCGAGCTGGTCGCCCGCGCGCCGCTGATGGTCGCGATGGGCAACCACGAGGAGGACGCCGACTTCTTCTGGGAGGCCTTCGTCTTCCCGGTCTCCGACCCACCGAGCCAGGACCACTACGCCTTCCGCTTCGGCAGCCTGCTGTTCGTCGTCCTCTACACCGGCGCGACCGAGGGCTACGACGTGCAGGGCATGCTCGACAGCCAGACCCCCTGGCTCGCCGCGACGCTCGCTGGCGCCGCCGCCGACCCGACGCTGCGCTACCGGCTGGTCGTGCTGCACCGCGGCCCGTTCAGCCAGGGGGCCAACCACCCGGACGACGGCTATGCCTTCCTCGACGGCGGCACCGCCACGCGCCCGAGCTGGCGGTCGTTGTTCGAGCAGCACGGCGTCGATCTGGTCCTCGCCGGCCACAACCACAACCTGACCCTCGCCGAGAACGACGGCGTCTACTACCTGACCAGCTGCGCCGGGGCGCCACACCACGACCTGCGCACGCCGTGGCTGCCGACCACGCTCTACGCCGAGGCGACCTGCGCCGCGGCGCTGTTCACCTTCGACGGCCGGCGCCTGTCGCTGGCGCTGCAGCGCCCGGACGGCAGCGCCATCCCCGAGGCGGCGCGCACCTTCTGCCAGACCGCCGCCGACTGCCTCGGCCTGGCGCACGGCTGTCCCGAGACGGTCAGCTGGGAGTGCACCAACAAGATCTGCGGCGCCGACTGCGACCGGCGGGCCCAGCTGCAGGTCACCCCGCTGGCGCTGCGCTTCACCGCCGCCGCCGCCGGCGAGGACCCGCCGGCGCAGGGCCTCACCCTCGGCTCCTCCGACGGTGAGCCGCTCGACTGGCAGGCCAGCTGCGCCGGCGACTTCTTGCGCTGCGACACCCTGGCCGGCGCGACCCCGGCGACGCTCACCGTCGCGGTTGCGACCACCGGGCGCGCGGGGACCTTGAACGGCACGGTCACACTCACGGCGCTGAACCCGCCCGGGCAGCCGATCATCGTGCCGGTGACGCTGACCATCGCGCCGCCGCCCGACCCGCCGGGACCACCCGACCCGCCGTCCGAGCCCGGGTGCACCTGCCGGGCGACGACACCGAGCCTCGTCGGCCTGCTGCTGCTGCTCGGCCTGCGCCGCCGCCGTTGACGCGCCGCGACGAGGCTGGGACCTGCGTCCCACGGCCCGCGCAACCCCACTCCCGGCGCACCGATAACCTGCAACAGCGCCACACCACAGCGCCAAGGAGAGCCGCCATGCCAATCCGCACCGACGCCATCACCGGCTCCGGGAACACCAACCCCTTCGATCACATCGGCGGCGCCAAGCCGACCACCACCTCGACCACGACCGCCGGGCCGGTCCACCACTCGGGCTCCGGCGACGATGGCGGCGACACGGTCGGCGCGACCGTGCGCGGCAAGGTGGCCGGCTTCTCGGCCGGCTTCGCCATCTCCGACGGGCTCAAAGAGCGGGTCCAGAGCCTCGAGGGCAAGCTCGCCGGTGAGCTGCAGCTCGTCGCCGACACCAAAAACGGCGCCGACGACGCCGAGAAGAAGAAGACCACCGCCTGGGGCAAGCTGAACGTATGGGACAAGCACTTCCGCTGGATCCCGGTGGCGCACGACAAGGAGAAGATCACCGCGTTCAAGGACGCCAAGGCGGCCGACGGCGGCGCCGACAGCGCGCTGGAGAAGGCCCAGGCGCAGGCCGACGCGACCGACCGCGCCATCCGCAACGAGATCGCCGCGTTCCTCCGCCAGGCCCAGGGCACCAACTTCGGCGAGCTCGAGCAAGGCCACCGCGAGGCGCACGCCGCGCTGCAGGCGACCCAGTCGTTCAAGCGCGCGGTGCGCGACGCGATCAGCGCGGTCGAGAACGCCATCAGCGCCAAGCAGTGGGACAACATGTCCGACGCGATGAAGCACAACCGGCCGCACCACAGCGGGGGGCACCACGGTCATCACCACGGCCCACACGGCGCGCCGGGGTTCGGCGGCAGCGGCGGGTTCGACTTCCAGGACATGCAGGCGATGTCGGCCCGCAGCGACGCGCAGGCGGCGATCGGCCGCGCCCAGGGTGCGGCCGAGGGGTTCCGCGCCATGCTGGCGAGCTATCGCGGCCAGGTCGTCGGCGGCACCGGCTCGTTGGCCGGCATCAGCGTCGGCGGCGGCTTCTTCGACTTCTTCCTCAACGACAATGTCTGGATGGGCATGTGGCAGATCAACGACATGCAGCAGGCGCGCGGCCAGCTGGAGAGCGTCGCGGCCCAGATCGGCTCGATCGAAGGTCAGATCGGCGGCCACGTGCAGAGCTTCAAGTCGGCGATGGACGCGCAGATCAACGCGGTGCGCCGCGCGGCGCGCTGACGGTGGCGCCGCCGCCCGCGGGTTGTTATCCATAGCGGATGTCCGAGCCGTTGACCGCGCTCGTCCCGATCCCGCTGCTCGAGGAGCTGCTCGCCCGGGCGCTCGCCGCCGGTGGAGACTTCGCCGAGGTCTACGTCGAACGCAGCCAGAGCCAGAGCGTCGTGCTCGAGGAGCACCAGATCCGCACCGCGACCCACGCCGCCGGCCTCGGCGTCGGCATCCGGGTGATCAAGGGGACCGAGGTCGGCTACGCCTACTCCGACGACCTCGAGGCTGCGGCGCTGCGTGAGACCGCGCAGGTGGCCGGCGCCATCGCCCGCGCCGGGGGCGGCGCGAAGCCGGTGGCGCTTCGGCGGCGCGCACGGCCGGACCGCTATCCGGTCGAGCTCGCCCCAGATGCGGTCCCGCCGCGCGACAAGGTCGAGCTGCTGTTGCGCGGCGACCAGGCGGGGCACCAGGCCGACCGGCGCGTCATCCAGGTGCTCGGCTCGTTCGCCGACAGCCGCAAGGAGATCTTGATCGCCACCTCGGACGGTACGCTGGTCGACGACCTCCAGGTGATGAGCCGGCTCAACTTCACCGTCATCACCGACGACGGCCGCGGCGATCGACGCACCGGCTTCCACGGCGGCGGCGGGCGGGTGCCGTTCACCCACTTCACGACCACCCTCACCCCCGAGGCCGCCGCGCGCGAGGCGGCGCGCATGGCGCTCGCCCAGCTCGGCGCGGTGGCG
>JBFYZW010000719.1:0-4654 GCA_041309305.1 Deltaproteobacteria bacterium
CGCCGCGCCGACCGCCGCGGCGGCCCCCAGCGCCGCGCCGGCCACGCCCGGCGAGAGCGCCCATGTCGACGTCGTCGAGCTGAAGCTCAGCGAGACGATCCAGGATCGCAACCCGGTGAACCCGGGCGCCAGCTTCACCACCGGCGCCAAGGTCTTCTCGTGGGTCAAGCTGAACGTCAAGGAGCCGGAGACCCAGATCAAGATGCGCTGGCTGCTCGGCGACACGGCGGTCTACACCAGCGACCCGGTGACCGTGAAGCAGTCGCCTGGTTACCGCACCTGGCTGTTCAAGACGGTCGACCAGGCCGGCGCCTGGAAGGTCGAGGTGCTCGACGCCGACGAGAAGACCGTCGCCGCCGAGAGCTTCACCGTCCAGTAGGGTCGCCCGCTCACTGCCTCGCGACGTCGTCGCGCAGCTGCAGGGCGTAGAGGAAACCCGACGCGCCGACGAAGGCGAGCTCCTGCCCTTCCCAGCTCAGATCGCCGGCGAACGGCTCGGCGAAGGTCGAGGCCTGCAGCGGCTTGCCGCTCTGCGCGTCGAGGACCACCAACCCGTTGACCCCGCCGCTCAACGCCACCAGCCCGTCACGCACGACCAACCGGGAGAGCGGGCCGGCGGCGAAGCGGGTCCGGTAGGCGAGATCGCCGTCCGCCTGCGCGACGCCGAACAGGTAGCCGTCGGCCGAGCCGGCGAGGACGAGGTCGCGGTACTCGGCCAGCTGGACGATCGCCGGCGCTGACCGCTGCCAGAGGGTCCGACCGTCGGTCGGATCGAGCGCGTACAGCCCGTCGCTGTACGAGGCGACGAACAGGCGCCCGCCCGCGACCACTGGATCGGCGTCGGCGTCGACGAACTCGCCGCGCGAGACCGACAACGGCCGCGACCAGAGCAGCTGCCCATCGGCGAGCGCGTACGCCTCCGCGTAGCCGTCGGAGAAGGTCGCGAAGACCCGCTGGCCGTCGCTCGCCGGCCGGGCGTGGCCGTGGACGGTCAGGCTGCCCGGGGCGGTCCGACCGCGCGACCAGCGGACCTCGCCGCTGGCGGCGTTGAGCGCGAAGACGCGGTTCGCGGCGGTTGCGACCAGCACCAGGTCACCGACCTGCCGCACCGGCGCGCGCGGGTGGCCGTCGAGTTGGGCGCGCCACACCAGCCGCCCGCTGGCGACGTCGAGCGCCAGGAGGCTCCCGTCGAGGCACCCGAGCACCGCCAGCTCGAGGTGCTCGCCCTGCCCCGCCGCCGGCACGTCGACCATCCACACCGCCGACTCGAACGGCTCGCCGTGCCGGTAGCGCCAGGCCAGCCGTCCATCGCGCGACGAGCGCGCGACGACGTCCCCCTCCCCGGTGCCGGCGACGACCAGGGCCCGGCGGCGCGACACGGCTGGCGCCCCGAACGAGATGCCGACGGTGCGATCGAAGCCGGTGCGCACCAGCGGCCGGCGCCAGACGAGCGAGAAGACGGCGCTGCGCGACGCATCGACGACCCGGGCGTTGCGACCGCCGGCGGTCAACGGCTCGCCGTCGAGACCCGCGGCCAGCAGCGCGACGCCCAGCGCCAGCGTCGCGCTGGTCACTTCGTGCCCTCCTCGGGCGCCGGCGCGGCCGGCGCCGGCAGCGCGGCCAACCGATCCTTCGCGACCTCGGCCACCGGCGAGGTCGGGAACTCCTCGCCGACGCGCTCGAGCGCCTTGCGCGCCCGATCGACCTCGCCGCTCGCGGCCCACAGCCGCGCCTGATGGAAGATGGCGAAGTCGCGGTAGAAGCCACCCTCGCGGCGCACCAGTTGATCGAGGAGCTTCTGCGCCCCGGCCTGATCGCCGCGCGCCTCGCGCAGGTAGGCGGCCCGCTCGACGGCGAGGAAGTAGAGTGACTCGCTCGGCGCCAGCGACTCGGTCAGCGCGACGAAGCCCTGCTCGGCCGCCTGCGCGTCGCCCAGCCTCTCGGCCAGATCGGCGACGAAGAAGCGCGCCAGCGCGCCGACCCCCTTGCTGCCGGCGATGTCGACCGCCTTCTCGAACTGCGCCCGCGCCGCCTCACGCTGCTCCTTCTCGCTCGCGAAGGTGGGCGGGTCCGCGGTCGGATCGGCGGGCGTCTCGCTTCCCTCGGGCAGCACCTGCCCGCCGAGCAGCTCCAGCCCGCGCTGGAACTCGAGCGAGGCGCTCTGGTTGCGGCTGTGCATCGTCTCGACCACGGCCCAGGTGCCGACGATCACCGCGATCACCAGCGCGGCGCCGACGAGCACCTGGCGGCGGTTCGCGGCCACCCACACGGCCCCTTGGCCGGCGGCGGCGATGAAGGCGTCCTCCTTCTTGAGCAACTCTTTGCGCGAGATCTTGTCCTTGGCCACCGAGACCCTCCTGTGCTGCGAGCGTGAGACGCCTTATCGAAAAGTCGGCCGGATTGCTATACTCCTCGCCATGCACGTCGGCACCCTCCTGGTCGCGCTCCTCGTCGCCGCTCCGCCGGCCGAGGCCGGCCCCTGGGCCCTGCGCGCCGACCTCGCGGTCGGGGGGGCGGTCCTCGCGCCGCCGCTCGAGTCGCAGACCTGGGGCTACGTCGCTTGCGCCTCCGCCGGGGTGCGCTTCACCGAGCTGCTCTGGCTGATCGCGTTCGCCGAGCGCGGCGACTTCCCGCTCCGCCAGCCGTCGATCGCCGCCACCGCCTACGGCGCGGCGCTGGTCTACGACCTGGACCTCGCGCCGTTCGTGCCGTTCGTCGAGGCCGGGGTGGCGCGCGTCTCGCTGACCACGCCGAGCGGCGCCGGGCTCATCGAGTGGGTGCCGCGGCTCGCCTTCGGCGTCGAGCTCAGCATCGGGTGGCTTGTCCTCGGCGCTGCGGTCCGCTATTATCCCCTCTTCGATAGTGATGTGCTCGGCAGTCCCGCCTCGACCGCCGTGACCCTGCGGATGGGAGCGCGCTGGCAGGCGACGACGGTGCCCACAGAGAGGACCTCCAGGTAGCGAGCCGCACTCAAGCGCGCTCCAACGTGGAATTGACCGCGGCCACGCCGCAGGTGACCCATGGCACGCAAGATGATCGTCAACGCCGTCGATCGCGAGGAGGTGCGCATCGCTATCCTCGACGGGCGCGGTCGGCTCGAACAGCTCGACATCGAGACCCACGAGGTGGAGAAGACCAAGGGCAATGTCTACAAGGGCATCGTCCGGGCGGTGCAGCCGTCCTTGAACGCGGCCTTCGTCGACTACGGCGCCGAGAAGGAGGGCTTCCTCACGCTCGGCGAGATCGACGCGAAGAACCTGGGCAACGGCGAGCGGACCCACCGGATCACCGACCTGGTCAAGCCCGGTCAGCAGCTGCTCGTCCAGATCGAGACCGACGCGGTGGGCAGCAAGGGCGCGGTGCTGACCACCTACCTGTCGTTCGCCGGCCGGTACGTCGTATTGATGCCCGGCGCCAACCGCACCGGCGTCTCGCGCCGGATCGACGACGCCGAGACGCGCAACCGCATCCGCGACGCGGCGCGCCGGCTCGAGGTCCCCGACGGGATGGGCGTGATCATCCGCACCGCCGGCCACGACCGGAGCAAAGAGGACCTGCAGCGCGACCTCGGCTACCTGCTCCGGCTGTGGCAGGGGATCGAGCGCGAGGCCGAGCGGGCCAAGGCGCCGGCCTTGATCCTCAAGGAGCAGGACGTCGTCATCCGCAGCCTGCGCGACTACCTGACCGACGACATCGACGAGGTGGTGGTCGACTCCGACGAGGCCTTCGACCGCGCCTCCGAGTACATGCGTCTGGTCATGCCCCAGCAGATCGGCATGTTGACCCGCTACGTCGAGCGCCGGCCGATCTTCCACCACTACCGGGTCGAGCCGCAGATCGACGAGCTGTACCAGAGCCGCGTGCCGCTGCCGTCTGGCGGCTCGCTGGTGATCGAGCCGACCGAGGCGCTGGTGGCGATCGACGTCAACTCGGGCAAGCAGAAGAGCGGCAACCACGAGGAGACGGCGCTGCGCACCGACCTCGAGGCGGCGCGCGAGGTGGCCCGCCACCTGCGCCTGCGGGACCTCGGCGGCATCATCGTCGTCGACTTCATCGACCTCGAGTCGTACCGCAACCAGCTGCGCGTCGAGCGCGAGCTGAAGAAGGCGCTCGAGCCGGACAAGGCCCGCGTCCGGGTCGGCAAGGTCTCGCCGAACGGGACGATCGAGCTGACCCGCCAGCGGCTGCGCTCGGCCCTGCGCGCCAGCGTCTTCACCACCTGTCAGGTCTGCCGCGGCACCGGCCACGTGCTCAACCCGGAGTCGCACGCGGTCGCGGTGATCAGACGGCTGCGCGACCTGGCGGCGCGGGGCAACCTGCGCACCGCCACGGTGCGCATGGCCGCCGACGCGGCCAACCACCTGCGCGAGGCGAAGATCAAGGATCTGCAGGCGATCGAGGCGCAGTACAACGTCCAGCTCACCGTCACCCCCGACCGCACCTTCGCCGCCGGGCACGACGATTTGACCTTCACCGTCGACCCGAACGTGGAGCCGTGGGTCCCGCCGGAGCCCGACTTCGGGCCCCCGCCGGGCGGCGGCGACGACGCGATGATCGCGCAATCCGCCGCCGAGCGAGCCGCCGACCGCCCCGCGCCGGCCGACGACGGCGAGGCCAAGGCCGAGGCGGCTGGAGGTCGCTCGCGCCGCCGGCG
>JBFYZW010000720.1:0-7072 GCA_041309305.1 Deltaproteobacteria bacterium
CGCCGAATGTCACTCGCGGGTCGCGCCGGCCGCCAACGTCCGCCTCTACCCGGAGGCGGTCGAGCGCAACCTGATCCACCGCGGCGACTGGCGCTCGACCCACGCCATCGAGGCGCGCCTCGACGGCGACACCTGCGAGCGCTGCCACACCAACACCGGCTTCTGCAGCGACAGCCACCCCGCCGCGGGCCGCCGCCCGGGCGCGTTCGCCCGGACGATGCCGCACCCGCCCGGCTACGCCACCCGCGGCGGCACCCTGTTCCACGGCGACGAGGCGCGCCTGCACATCGAGACCTGTGCCGCCTGCCACGATCGCGGCGCCGCCTCGAGCTGCGTCACCTGCCACCGCGTCGGCGGGATCGGCGGCAACCCGCACCCGCCCGGCTGGAGCGATCGGGTCGGCGAGCGCCGCAGCGCCGCGGTCTGCCAGACCTGCCACGTCGGGGGGAGATGAATGCCCGGATCGAGACCCCCGTCAGACCTGCTGTCTGACCGCAAACCCGAAGGAGAACACCACCATGCGCACGTCGTTCGGTAGAGCCGCCCTCCTCCTCGCCGCCGGGGTCATCCTGGCCTCAGGCCTCGTGCTGGCCGCCGACATCCCGGCCGGCAAGGCGACGTTGACCCTCGATCTCATCGCCGGCAAGAAGGGCGCGGTGAAGTTCGAGCACACCAAGCACGCGCTCGAGTACAAGAAGACCGGCGGGGCGAAGATCACCTGCAAGGACTGCCATCACACCCTGAAGGCCGACGACGGCGGGTCGGAGAAGATCGCGCCGTGCACCGAGTGCCACGCGAAGGTCGGTGAGGCGGCGAAGACGATCGACGGCAAGGCCGCGCCGGTCCTCGGCGTCGACAAGGGTGGCGGTGTGATCGATCAGAAGTCGATCCTCATGCACAAGAACTGCGTCGACGGCTGCCACAAGGAGATGAAGGCCGAGGGCAAGAAGATCACCGCCTGCAAGACCTGCCACCAGGAGTAGCACCGGTGAACCTGCCGGCGGCCGGGTGGCTCGCCCTGCTCCTGCTCGTCGTCGGCCGGCCGGTCGCGGCCGACGACGAGACGTGCATGGACTGCCACGAGGACGCCGACCTCGAGAGCGCCAACGGGCGCAAGGTCGGCGTCGACGCCAAGGAGTTGGCCGCGAGCGCGCACCGGACGGTGCCCTGCGGCGACTGCCACGACCAACCCGGTGACTACGATGACGCGCCGCACTTCGACCGCTACCGGCGGGTCAACTGCAACAAGTGCCACGCCGCGGCGCAGAGCAGCTTCGCGGGCAGCTTCCACGGCATCGCCGCCGCCCGCGGCGATCCCCAGGCGCCGCGCTGTCGATCCTGCCACCAGGCCGGCGGCTCACACGCCATCGCGCCGCTGAGCCCGCGCACCTCGGAGGCCGCCTGCCAGCGCTGCCACGCCAAGGAGGCGGCGGCCTACGACGGCAGCGTGCACCAGGCGGCGGCGCGGCTCGGGAAGCCGAGCCCCGGCTGCACCTCGTGCCACGCCACCCACTCGGCGGCGTTGCCCCCCTCCGCCGGCGCGATCAACCAGAGCTGCTCGAGCTGCCACCAGGACGCGATGGCCTCGATGGCCGCCACCGGCCACGGGCTCGGCGGCGGCGAGATGAGCGGCAAGATCTCCTGCGCCGCCTGCCACGACGTCCACGCGACCCATCGGCCGCACCTGGACAAGGGCACGCTCGAGGCCTGCAACGCCTGCCACCCGCAGGAGCGCGAGCAGTTCGTCGGCTCGGTGCACGAGCAACTGCTCGCCGGCGGCGAGATGACCTGCCTGTCCTGCCACACCACCCACCAGGTGCTCGACAAGGCCGACGAAGGCGGCTTCGGCTGCGGCAACTGCCACGCCAAGGTCGAGGCCGACTACCGCAAGAGCGCCCACCGCCTCGCCCGCCTGCACGGCGACAAGATCGCCGCCACCTGCGGCGACTGTCACAACGGCCACCACGTCGTCCCGGTCACCGACCTCACCAGCCCGGTACACCCCTGCCAGGAGCCGAACACCTGCGGCAAGTGCCACGGGAACGAGTCGGTGATCACCGCCGACTACGTCCGGCTGCCGATCTCGCTGCCGCGGTACATCGCCTCGATCCACGGGATCAACTGGCGCGTCTGCATGCCCACCGCCGTGTGTAGCGACTGCCACGGCGCCCACGCCCTGATCACCGGCAGCAACCCGGAGAGCACGATCCACAAGACGAACCTGGCGGTGACCTGCGGCCGGTGCCACGAGAAGGTGGCCGGCGAGTACGCCGACTCGGTGCACGGTCGCGCCGTCGCCCACGGCATCGGCGACAGCCCGAGCTGCACCGACTGCCACGATGAGCACCTGATCCAACCCCACACCGATCCGGCCTCCCCCTCCCACCACGAGCGGCTGGCCCAGGCCATCTGCGCCAAGTGTCACGAGAACCCGGAGATGGCCGCGCGCTTCGGCCTGCCGCCGGAGATCATCGAGAGCTACGAGGACAGCTACCACGGCTGGGCGACCCAGCGGGGCGGCAAGGCGGTAGCGGTGTGCACCGACTGCCACAACACCCACTCGATCGGCAGCGCGCTCGATCCGCAGTCGGCGATCCACAAGAACAACGTCGTCCAGACCTGCGCCCGCTGCCACCCGAACGCCAACCCGGCCTTCGCCGCCAGCTACACCCACGTCTTCGCCCGCGGGCAGATGATGGCCCACGACTGGGTGCGCCTGGTCTACATCTGGTTGCTCGTCCTGGTCCTCGGCGGCATGGCGATCCACAACCTGGTCATCCTGCTCTTCGACCTGCGCCGCCACCGTCGCCGGCAGCTCGGCGAGCCGGCGATCCGCCGCCTGACCGGCGGCGAGGTCGTGCAGCACGCCGTGCTGCTGGTCACCTTCTCGGGTCTCGCCCTCTCCGGCTTCGCGCTGCGCTTCCCGGGCGCCTTCTGGGTCAGCTGGATGACCGAGCTCGGCTTCAACGAGGAGCTGCGCCGCCTCTTCCATCGCGCGATGGCGATCCTCCTCGTCGCCGGCTCGTTCTGGCACCTCGTCTACCTGCTCTTCACCCGCCGTGGCCGAACCCTCGGCCGGGCGATGGTCCCACGCCTCGCCGACCTCAAGGACGCGCTGGCGACGATGGCCTACCACCTGCGCCTCGCACCGAACCGGCCAACCTACGGCGTGTTCGACTACACGCAGAAGGCCGAGTATTGGGCGTTGATCTGGGGCACGATCGTGATGAGCATCACCGGGCTCGTGCTCTGGTTCCCGGAGTTCGCCACCACCTTCATGCCGGCCTGGACGGTGCGCGTCAGCGAGACCATCCACTTCTACGAGGCGATCCTCGCCGTCTCGGCAATCATCATCTGGCACTTCTTCTTCGTCATCTTCAAGCCCGGGACCTACCCGATGAGCTGGATCTGGATCGATGGTCGGATGCCGCTCGACGAATGGCGGCACCACCACGGCCGGGCGGAGGCCGAGCTCGGCGCGCCGGCCGAAGGTCTGCCGCCTGTGCACCGCGGCGACGCCTGAGGCCGCCGCGGCCGCCCGGCGGTCAGGGCTTGAGCTGCTCGAGGATCAACGGTGTCTTCTCCCCCTCGGCGAGCAACGTGTGGCAGGTGTCGCAGTCCTGGGAGATGGTCCGCCCGTCGGCGGTGTCGTGGCCATCGTCGTGACAGCGGAAGCAGCCCGGCGACTCCTGATGGCCGATGTGGTTCGGGTAGGTGCCCCAGGTGACGCGCATCTTCGGGAAGACGTTCCCCGCCCATAGCTCGGTCAGCGTCGCCGCGGCCGCGGCGATCTCGCCGGCCTTCTCGGCCGCCGCCTCGCCGAGCTCACCGGCGTAGAAGCGCGTCAGCGCAGCGAGGATGCCGCGGGCGGCCTCCTCACCCGAGGGGTACGCGACGCTGATCGCCGCGACGCCTTCGCGGCGCAGATGCGGCAGCGCGCGCGCCAGTCGGCCGGTCGCCATCGCCCGGTCGACCGCCCGCGCCGGTGTGTCGTAGATGTGCGTCGGCCGGTTGTGACAGTCGATGCAGTCCATCACCCGCCAGCCCGGCGCGTCGGCGGGGGTCGACTCACCTCCCCCGGCGAGGTAGACCCGCCGCTCGTCCCCGATGGTCAGCTCGACCTCGCCGATCGTCTCGCGCTTGTCGTCGGAGCGATAACGGATGCGGTTGGCTGGATCGACGTGCCAGTGGATGCCCATCGACTCACGACCGTAGATCCCACCGACGCGCAGAAGCAGCACGGTCTTGAGCTCCGTGTTCTCCCGGTCCTCGTCGTAGTGGGTGATCACACGCAGCCGGTCGCCGACGAACTTGGTCGGCCAGTGACACTGCTCGCACGTCTCCCGCGCCGGACGCAGGTTGGCGATCGGCGTCGGGATCGGCCGCGGGTAGAGATCGAGGCTGGTGGCGACCAGCTGCCAGGCGCCGGAGAGTTTGGACTTGGCGAACCAGTCGGCGCCCGGGCCGATGTGGCAGTCGACGCAGGCGACCCGCGCGTGCGGCGAGCGTTGGTAGGCGGTGTACTCCGGCTCCATCACCGTGTGGCAGGTGGTGCCGCAGAACGCGGTCGAGTCCATCACCTCGATCCCCTTGTAGGTGGCGACCGAGAGGATGAGCAGGTTGACGAAGGTCAACCCGGCGACGACCAGCACCGTGCGCTGGGTCCCGGGTTGGTTGAGATCGACCACCGGAAACGACCGGGCGATCGGCACCCCGGCGGCCGCCGCGCGCCGTTCCCGCCGTCGCTGGCGGGCCAGGCCGAGCGGGATCAACGCCAACCCGACGACGAAGACGCCCGGCAGCGCCACGTAGGCGAGGATGCCGACGTAGACGCTGGTCTCCAGGCCGATCAACCCGAGCGCGAAGATGGCCAGGAAGACCAGCGCTGAGACCGTGACCAACCCGGTGCCGAACAGCGAGACCGGGTTGCCGGTGATCTTCAGGATCAAACGACTCATCACGCCTCCCTCGCGCAACGCTCAACAATGGCCGAGAGTCATCCGGGAAGAGGTAAACGCCACGCGCGGCATGCGACCCGCCGTCGCCCCGGAGCGCGTCGCCGTCGACGTCGACTCCCACTGGGTGCAGCCGCAGCCGGCTGAGACCTCGAGGGACTTTCTTAGGTCGTCACGGCTCGGCGGTCAACTCTACGCGCCAGGCGTGCAGCGCCACGGCGCCAGCGACCGCGACGTTCAACGAGTCGACCCCGGGGCGCATCGCGATGCGCGCGGTCAGGTCGGCGAGCGCCAGGCGCTCGGCCGGCAGGCCCGCGCCCTCGTTGCCGAGCCACAGCGCCAGCCGCCGCCCCCGCGCCGGCACCTCGGCGACCTCCACCTCGCCGGCCGGCGTCAGCGCGACGAGCAGGTAGCCCTGCTGGCGCAAGGTCTCCGCCGCGGCGCTCCAGTCGTCGAGCTCGGTCCACGGCAAACGCAGGGTCGACGCGATCGACGTCCGGATCGCCTTGCGGTAGAGCGGATCGGCGCACCCCGGGCCGAGCGCGACCAACTCGGCGCCGAGGGCCAGCCCGCTGCGGAACAGGCTGCCGACGTTGTCCGGGTCGGTCACCTGGTCGATGAGCAGCACGCGCGCCTCGGGGCCGGTCCTCTCGAGCAGCCGCCCGAGCGGCGGCGGCGCACGGCGGCGCCCGAGCGCCAGGGCGCCGCGGTGGACCGAGAAGCCGACCAGCTCGGCCAGCAGGGCCCGCGGCGCGACGTAGACCGGCGTCGCCGCGGGCAGCAGGGCCAGCGCCTCGGCCAGCGCCGCCGCGGCGGTCTCGGTGAGCAGCACCGACTCGACCTCGAACGGCGAGGCGGTGATCAGGAGCCGGACCACCTCGCGGCTCTCGGCGACGAACAGCCCCCGCCGGCGCAGCAGCGCCGGGTCGCGGACGGCCACGAACGGGCCGAGTCGCGGGTCGTCGGGGGTGGCGATCACCTGGCGCAACGCTGCTCTGCCTCCGCCGCCACCATAAGAGAGGCGGGCCGCCCGGCTCAAGGCGTCGATCGGGCGCGTCGTCTCCGCTATACTGCCGGCCGGGGAGACGGATGCGACGATACCCGGCGACCGCGGCCCTGCTCTTCGGCGCCACCTCGCTCGCCGGCTGCGCACTCTCGAGCGCCGGTGGCCGCCCGCCGCCCTGTCTGTCCGCCCCCGCGTGCCTGACCGACGGCGTCGCGGCGCTGCTCGACGGCGCCGCCGCCGAGGCCGAGGCGCCGTTGCGCGCCGCCTGCCGCCTCGACCTGGACGATGCCTGTTTGATCCTCGGCCTGTCGCAGCTCCGGCAGGGGGATCCGCTGCACCGCCAGGCCGCCACCGAGCTGCTCGAGCCGCTCGCGGCCGCCGGCCACCCGGAGGCGCGCGAGGCCTGGGTGAGCCTGCGCGGCGAGCGCGGCGCAGGGACGGTCGAGCAGGCGCGCGCAACCCTGACCGCGCTGTGCGAGACCACGCCGCCGTTCGGCTGCGCCACCCTCGCCCGGACGCTGGCCGACGGCGCCGCGCCCGACCGCCGCGCCGGCCAGCTCCTGCTCGAGCTCGGCTGTCTTGGCCATGACGCCGACGCCTGCGTCGAGCTGGGCGATTGGCACCAACGCCGCCTGGTCGAGCCCCACCGCTCGCCAGTGGCGGCCTGGCTCGCCGGCTGCTGGGCCGGCGCGCCCGGCGGCTGCTCGCGCGCCGGGTGGGCGTTGACGAGCGACGAGCCGGCCTCGGCCGATCAGGTGCACGGCCTGGCGCTGCTCGTCCACGGCTGCAGCGAAGGCGACGGCGCTGGTTGCGCCTGGACCGTCACCCTCGCCGCCGCGACCGACCAGCTCGACGACCTTCCCGAGGAGCTGCCGGCCGCCATCGCACGCGCCTGCGAGCGCGGCGACGGGGCCGCGTGCGCGGCCGGCGCCGAGCTCAGCCTGTTCGACCCGGTGACCCGGCCCGCGCTCGACGAGGTGCTCCCCCTGGCTCGCCGCGCCTGCGAGCTCGGCGACCGCGCCGCGTGCCTCCGCGTCGGCCTACTCGCCCGCGCCGGCCTGGTCGCGCTCGAGCCCGACGTGTGGCTCGCGCATGCCGGTGCTCTCGCGCC
>JBFYZW010000721.1:0-4897 GCA_041309305.1 Deltaproteobacteria bacterium
GCGACCGGCGCCGCCTCGGGCGCCCCGGCGGCGCTGAGCGCGACGACAAACAGGTGGCCGAGGTCCTCGCCGTCGGCGACCAGCTCGTCGGGGAAGACGAAGCCGTGCAGGCGCTGCACCTCCGGCAGGTGGAGGTTCACCGTCGACCGGGCGGTGTTGCCGAGCTCGTCGGCCGAGATCCCCTCGCCGAAGCTCTGGCCCGGCTCGACGATGATCGGCACGCTGAAGCCGCCGCCGCCGTCGGCGAGCACCGGCCCGAAGACGCGCCGGCCGAGCTTCACGCTCATCCGCGCGCGCGGCTCGGTCCGGCCGTTGAGCATCACCTTCGCGGCGTAGGCCAGCACCGCCGAGCCGACCACCGGCGGCGCGCCGAGCGCCGTCTCGGCGAGGTCAGCGGCGATGACCACCGCCAGCTGCGGGAAGGTGCTCTCCGGCCGGGCGAGCCGGGCGGCGAAGCGCCCCGGCCCGAGCTCCTCGGCGGCTGAGATCGTCCCGGCGGTCGCGTGCAGGACGACGTCGGCGTCCGGAGCCGGCCGACCGCGGGCGTCGGTCACCGTCACCGTGACCTGGACGTCAGTCTTCTCCTCGCCGAGCAACACCCGCTCGCGGTCGAGCTGGACGTCGACCCGGCGGGCCCAGACGCTCGCTGGCGCCGCGGTGAGCACCGCCGTCGCCGCGCAGACCGAAGTCCACCGGCTCGCCGCCTGCAGAGCTGAACCCACGATCGAGGAGGGAGGTTAGCGCCGACGGCGCCGCCAGCCAAGCAACAGGAGCGCGGCCAGGGCCGCCGGCCCGGCGCCGACGGCGCGGCAACCCTGCTGCGCGTCGAGCGCCTCGATGGCGTTGCGTGTCCCGGCCAACGCGGTCGGGGCCGCCGGCAGGACGTTGATCACCCGCAGGCCCACGCTCGAGGAGAAGCGGTACCCCTTGAGCCGGAGCTTGATCCGCAGCGTGTTGCTCTCGAGCGCCTCCGCCTCGGCCACCGCCGACTCCTGCCGCAGGTCGCGGTTTCTCAACACCCGCACGCCGTTCCACTTGACGAACCCCTTCGGCGAGCGGCTCTGCCCCGGGCCGTCAGCGTTGTCGACCGTCAGGCAGAAGACTGCGGTCCCGGGCAACGCTTCGATCTCGTGGGTCTCGTCGACGCGGCCGCATTCCTTCCACCAGTGCCAATGCCCGTGCCCGTGTCCGTCGCCATGGCCGCACTTCTTGTCGCAGTCGTCGGCCGACCAGGCGCCAGAGAAGACCTCCGCCGCGTAGCTGGGCAGCTCGGCGAGCCCGCACAGCTCCTCCGGATCGTACTCGGGCGGCTCGGCCTCGTCGCAGGCGTCACCGATGCCGTCGCCGTCGCTGTCGGCCTGGTCGGGGTTGGCCGTGGTCGGGCAGTTGTCCTCGACCTCGCAGACGCCGTCGCCGTCGCTGTCGCCGCCGAGGCCGGCGCACGGGTCCGGCGGGATGAACGACAGACCGGAGATGAAGATGTCCTCGCTGCCGTTGCGCATGTCGACGTAGGCGACCATCTCGCCGTAGACGTCGTTCAGGTACTGATCGAACGGATCGGTCGTGACCTGGAACGTCTCGCCGGTGCTGAAGCGGTAGATGAAGACATCACGGTTGCCGAACACGGTCGACTCCCAGGCGACCAGGTCCCCCTCGATCGATGGGTTGTAGTTGCCGCCGCCGTTGCTCGCCACCTGGACTGACGCGAAGGTGGCGAGGTTCTGCGCCTCGATGGTCACGGCGGCCGCGCCCTGGCGCTGCGACTGCCAGACCACCCAGTCGCCGAAGGTCGACGGCGCGGTGTCGTTGACGCCCACCGACGAGGTGACCGCGAAGCGGGTGAACGAGACCAGGTCGAAGGCCTGGATGTCGTACTGCCCGCCAAAGTACTCGGTCCAGACGACGTAGCGGCTGCCGATCTGAACCTGCGAGGCTGGCGGCACCGGCCCGGCGACGGTGAGCGCCTCCTGCGCGGTGCCGAGCCACTCGAGGCGGTAGAGCTTGACCAGCGACGCGCTACTCGTCCCCTCGACCCAGACGACGTTGCCGCCGTGGATGCGCGGCTCGCGCGCGATCTCGGCGCGCGCCAGCGGCTGCAGCTCGCGGGTCGAGATTCGGTAGAGCATGATCGTGCCGGCGAGCGAGGTCACCGAGTCCCACGCGGTGTAGACGACGTAGTCGCCGCTGACGTCGTTGAGCTGATCGTCGGTCAGGTCGGCGGTGACCTGGACGCTCGGCCCGAACGGCGCGCCGTCGGCGACCCGCTGGTACCAGATATCGGCCGGCGCGAACGTCCCGTCGGCGAAGCGCACGCGCATCGTGAAGACGACCAGATCGCTGACGCCGTCGTTGCCGAGCGTCGGCGTCGTCTCGTAGGCCGACGACATCGTCACCTGGTACTCGTTCACGTCCAGCGTGTCGGCTCGCGCGCTCGAGAACGCGAAGGTCGCGACCAACGAGAACACCAGCTGAGCTGTCTTCTTCACGTGCCCCACCTCGTCGTCGAAGGTCCGCTTCCCGCACCAGACCCACGCCGCCACCCTGGCCTGAGGTCAACCTACCCAGTCTAGGTGAGGCCGGGCTCACGATCAATGTATTTTTTTAATGATTCCAGGTGAGTACGTGTGTTGTTCTGTGTCCGTCGAGGCCCGGATCGGTGCGGAGAGCCTACATCAGGCCGCCGGCGCGGTCGTCTGGTCAAGGCTTGTTTTTTTTGGACTTTTTCCACATCCCCGGATCGGTCTCGATCACGTGGGCGGGGGCGCTGGTATCGAGCAGGATCGGGGGGGAGCGATCCTCTTCTGTTCTTCCCATGATATCAACGGCCTTGATCTGCAGGACGTTGCTCCCCTCGCCGAGCTCGATGACGGCCCGGAACTCCCCTTTCGCGTCGGCGGTGACCACCGTATCCCCGATCCTGACCCGCGAGCCCGGCGCCGTCGTGCCGGCGACCAGCTGCCGTCGCTTGGCAGTCGTCGCGTGCGGTGGCCACTTGACCTTCAGCAACATCGAGGCCGGCAACACCATCGGCGTCTGCGGCGCCTCGCCCGAGCGGATGGTTGTCTGGTAGCCGGCCGGCAACTCGACCGACTTCCCCGACGCGGTCACCGTCGCCCGGCCGCGGGTCACCGCCGCCTGGACGTTGCCCTCGCCGTCCGCCAGGACGTGCAACCGACCGTCGGTGGTCTCGGCGACCGCGTCGCTGTCCTCGGCGCCGACCACCAGGCGGCGCCCGCTCGCGCCCGCGACGTCACCGACCACGAGGCCCTCGCGCACCACCAGCTTGGCGATCGTCTCGTCGACCTCGGCGAGCCGCACCTCGCTGTCGCTCGAGACCTCCACCGTCAACCCATCGCCGACTTGCAGCGCGGCGCTCCCGCCGCTGCCGGTGCGCAACGCCGTGTCCGGCCCGACCTCGGCGCCGGCGATGGCCGGCCTCCAATCCCCCGCCGCGGGGCGCAGCTCGACCAGGCCCGCGGCGCTGGTCAGCCGCGCCGGCGACGTCGACGCGGGCGGCGCGACGACGGCCGAGGGGTCCGCCGCACGCTCGGGGCCGAGCAGCAGAAGGTAGGCGATCGCGACGACGGCGAGCACCGCCGCGACGCTGAGCGCGAAGATGACGTTCCCTCGTCGCACGCCCGGTCATTCTATACCGGCGCCGCAGGCCAGCCCACACCTACTCGAGCAGCACCATCTTGCGCGGCGGCAGCTCCGGCTCGGCGTTGGCCTGCGCCGGCGGCTCGAGCGGCAGAGTCACGATGATCGTCGTGCCGCGCCCCTCTTCGCTCTCGGCGGTGATCGTGCCGCCGTGGTCCTGCACGACGCGGAAGGCCACCGACAGGCCGAGCCCGACGTCGGTCCACACCCGCTTGGTGGTGAAGAACGGGTCGAAGATGCGCGGCAGGTGCTCCGGCGCGATGCCGCAGCCGGTGTCGGCAATCGTCAACCGGACGTGCTCGGCGTCGTGGAGGGCGGTGGTGATGCGCACCTCCCCGCCGTTCGCGATCGCGTTGCGCGAGTTGTGCAGCACGTTGATCAGCACCTGCGCCAGCTGGCCGGGATCCGCGGTCATCATCGGCAGGTCGGCGGCGAGTTGGCGGTGCACGACGATCTGGCTGTGGGCGAAGCCCTCGGCCAGCATCTCGACCACCTCGTCGACCACCTCGTTGAGTCGCACCCGCGTCCGGCCGACCAGCCGCTGCTCGGAGAAGCGCAGCAGGCGCAAGACGATGTCCCGGCAGCGCTTGGCCGCCGTCTCCACGTCCTTGAGCTTCGCGTACTCTGGATCGTCGGGCTTCTTGCCGCGCAGGATCAGCTGCACGAGCCCGAGCACACCGGCGAGCGGGTTGTTCACCTCGTGCGCGACGCCGGCGCCGAGCTGGCCGATGGCCGCGAGCTTCGACTGGGTGAGCAGCTGGGCCTGGGTCGACTGGAGCTCCCGGGTGCGCTCGGCGACCCGCTGCTCGAGCGTCAAGCTCCAGGTCTGCAGCTCGCGCAGCGAGTCGGCCAGCCGGCCGGCCATGCCGTTCATCGCCCCCGCCAGCTCGCCGAGCTCGTCGCCGCTGTCGACCTCGATCCTCCGGGTCAACCGCCCTTCGCCGAACGCCTGCGCGCCAGCGGTGAGACGGGCCAGGACGGTGCGCAGCCGGCCGGCGAAGACCACCCCGCCGAGGAGCACGACCACGACCGTCAGCAGGATCCAGATCAACGTCTGCCGCCGCATCCGGCTGGCGGCCGCGTAGGCGATCGCCTCCGGCTGCTCGACGACCACGGCCCAGCCGAGGCCGCCGACCGGCGCCACCGCCGCGGCGTAGCGGCCCTCGGCCGTCTCGACCAGGCTGGCCGACTTCGCGCCGCTGCGTCGCCACGCGGCCACCGCGCCGTGGCCCGCGAGGTC
>JBFYZW010000722.1:0-10206 GCA_041309305.1 Deltaproteobacteria bacterium
CGAGCGGCGGCAGGCGCAGAGCGTTCTCGAGCGACAGGCCGGCGATGTCGACCGCCAGCGCGGCCAGCGCCTGCGCGGTCTCGGCGTCGGCGAGCAAGCGGTTGGCGTCGAGCACGTCGAGTTGGGTCGCGGCGCCGACCTCGTACTGCGCCTGCACCAGCGCCGCGCTCTTGCGCGCCAGCTCGACGGTGCGGTCGGAGGCGGTCGCCGTCGCCCGCGCCGAGTCGAGGTTCAACTTCGCCTCACTGACCTGGCTGGCGATGTCCTCGCGCGCCTTCTCGAGCTGCAGCCCGGCGGCGTTGACCTCGTGCTGACGCTCGTCGAGTTCCCACAGCCGCATGCCGCCCTCGACCAGGCTCCACTGCAGCACCAGGCTGACCGCCCAGTTGGTGTTCTCGCCCCCGAAGCCCTTGACGTCGGCCCAGCGCCAGTTCCCGGTGGCGACCAGCGCGGGCAGGAACTTCAGCCAGGTCTCGGTCTTCTGTCGCTCGGCCAGGGCGAGCTGCCGGTCGAGCAGCTTGAGGTCGAGCCGCTCGGCGAGGGCCTCGGCCAGCGCGTCCTGGCCGGCCGGCGGCGTCGGGGCCTCCTGGGGCCGCTCGACCGCGAACGGGGCGAAGCTGCCGTCGGCGTGGACGTAGCCGATCAGCGTCGCCAGCGCGACGTGGGCGTTGCGTGCCGCGTTGCGGGCGGTGATCAGCGCCTGTTCGGCATTGGCGACCTCGACCTCGGATCGCAACGCGATGACCTGTGTCGCCTCACCGACCGCGACCTTGGCCTCGGCCATGCGCAGGTGCTCGGCGGCCAGGGTCAACGCCCGCTCGCGGATCGAGACCTGTTGGTCGGCGTTCAGGGCCGAGAAGTAGGCCAGCGCGGTGGCGAACTGCAGGGCCAGCTCGGTCTGCGCGTAGCCGAGGCGGGCGAGCTCGACCGCGTCGCCGGCGTTGAGGATGCCGGTCACCGCCGGGGCGGAGAGCAGCACCCAGGAGAAGCTGACCGCGGCGTTGCGCTGGTAGAGCCGCTGGATCCCGATGTTGGTCGGCGGCGGGAACTCGAGGCCGAAGCTGTCGAACAGGGGGCGCAGGCCCTCCGGCAGGCCGAACGGGATAATGATGCGTTTGTCGTTGCGCGTGTACGAGGCGTTCGCCGAGACGAAGGGCAACAACGCCGCCCAGGCCTTGCGCGACAGGTTCGCCGATTTCTCCAGGCGCTCGCGGGCGACCTGCAGGTCGAGGTTCTGCTCGCGCACCAGGCGTTGCGCCTCGGCGAGGGTGAGGATCGGGGCCGGTTGATCGACGGGCGTCGCGGCCAACAGGGCGAAGAGGAGCAGCGGCATGGTCGTGGACCTCGGTGGGCGGTGTTCGAGCTCGCGCCGGCGCTCATGATGCGTCGAAGTCGTCCGGCGCGCAACGATAGGCCGGTTTTTTGGCCCGGCGCGATCGCCGTGCGATGATCGACTCGCGACGAGGGAAAGTGACGGGACGACGCGGCCGGAGCAGGGGAGCAGAGCATGGAGCAGAGCTTGAAGGTGGGCGACAAGGCGGTCTATCCGGCGCACGGCGTGGGCGAGGTGACCGGGATCGAGGATCGCGAGATCTCCGGCCAGCGCCAGCGCTTCTACGTCTTGCGCCTGCTCGAGAACGGCATGCGCATCCTGATCCCGACCGACAGCCTGGCGCAGGCCGGCCTGCGTCAGGTGATGGGCCGGCGCGAGATTCAGCGCGTCTTCCGCATCCTGCGCGGTCGCGACGCCGCGCGCGGCGGGGCGACCTGGAACCGGCGCTACCGCGAGTACAGCGACAAGATGCGCACCGGGTCGGTGTTCGAGATCGCCGAGGTGCTCCGTGACCTCTACCGGCTCAAGCGCGAGAAGGATCTCTCCTTCTGTGAGCTGCGCCTGTTCGACACCGCCCGGGGGCTCTTGATCCGCGAGCTGGCGGTGGCGAAGAACTGCGACCAGGAGACCGTGGAGCGCCAGTTCGCGCGCATCTTCAAGCGCTGAGCGCGCCCGGACCGATGGTCGGACCGACCGAACGGTCGCTCAGGTCGGGCCCCGCATCTCGTCGAGCACCCGCCGGACCGCCTGGAGCAGCACGGCGGCGGTGAAGGGCTTCTGCACGAAGGCGGCGCCCTGTTCGAGCATCGGGTGCTGCGTGGTGATCTGCCCGATGTAGCCGGACATGTAGACGATGCCGAGTCGGGGGAAGCGCTCGCGCAGCCGCACGGCCAGCTCGGTGCCGCCGATCTTCGGCATGACCACGTCGGTGAGCGCCAGATCGAGCGGCTGCTGCTCGGCGGCGGCGAGGGCCGCCTCGCCGTCCTCGGTGACCAGGACACGATAACCGGCGCGCTCGAGGATGCGTTTGGCCAGGCGGCGGACCATCGGCTCGTCCTCGACGACCAGGATCATCTCGCCGCCGCCAGCCGGTGGCTCGGCCAGCGTCGCGGCCTCGAGGTCGGTCCGGGGCTCGTCGGCCAGATGGGCGGGGAGGTAGACCTTGACCGAGGTGCCGGCGTCGGCCTCCGAGTAGATGCTGATGTGGCCGGCGCACTGCGTGACGATGCCGTAGACGGTGGCCAGGCCCAGGCCGGTGCCCTTGCCCGGGCTCTTGGTCGTGAAGAAGGGCTCGAACAGGTGCTCGCGCACCTCGGGCGACATCCCGTGGCCGGTGTCGGAGACCGCGACCATCACGTAGGCGCCCGGCCGGACGCCGAGGTGGCTGGCGGCGAACTCGGCGTCGAGCACGACGTTGCGGGTCTGCACCGTCAGGTGGCCGCCGTCCGGCATCGCGTCACGGGCGTTCGCCGCCAGGTTGAGGACCACCTGCTCGATCTGGCTGGCGGCGGCGACGACCCGCGTCGGCTCGGCCTCGAGATCGAAGGTCAGCTCGATGCTCTCGTTGACCACGCGACGCAGCAGCGACTGCAGGCCGCGCACGACGTCGGACAGGTCGACCTGGCCGGCGACGTTCTTCGGCTTGCGCGAGAAGGTGAGCAGCTGGCTGACCATGTCGGCGCCGCGTTGAGCGGCCCGCTCGATCTGGAGCAGGTCGTCGTAGTTCCCGCTCCCCTCGGGGATCGCTTGCTTGAGGAAGTCGGCGTTGTTGATCACCACCGCCAGCAGGTTGTTGAAGTCGTGCGCCACGCCGCCGGCCAGCCGGCCGAGCGCCTCCATCTTGCGCGCCTGCTGCAGCTGCTCCTCGAGCACCATGTGCTCGGTGACGTCCCAGCCGACGCCGAGCGTGCCCCAGTAGCGTGCGCCGGGCTCCTGCGGCGCGCGGTCGTAGGCGCCGGTGGAGAAGACCTCGAACAGCTTGGTCGCGCCGGCCCGGGTCACCATCTCGACCAGCTGGCCGCGGGTGGCGCGCGGGCCGGTGCGCCGCTCCTTGAACGCCCAGTGGACCGCCGGCTTGTCGACCCGCGGCGGGATGAGCACCTGGTAGCGCTGGCCGGCCAGCTCCCCCGGCGTGTAGCCGAGCATCGCCGCGCCCTCGCGGTTGATGCGCCGGATCACCCCCTCCTCGGTCATGAACCAGACGATGCCGGGCACGATCTCGAACAACGTCTCGTACTTGCGGAACAGCTCCTCGCGCTCGACGGCGAGGGCGTAGGCCTGCCAGGCGCGGTGGACCTGCTCGACCAGGAGGTCGTTGTCGATCGGCTTCTCGAGGTAGTCGAAGGCGCCGTCCTTGAGCGCCTGCAGGATCGACTCCTTGGACGGGTAGCCGGTCAGCAGCATCACCCGGGTCAGCGGCCAGCGCCGGCGGATGTTGCGCAGCACGTCGAGGCCGGAGCGCTCGCCCGGTAGGTTCTTGTCCAGGACGACGACGCCGAACTCGGTGGTGGCGATCGCGTCGAGCGCCGCCGCTCCGTCGATCGCCCGGCTGACCTGGTAGCCGGCGTCGGTGAGCACGTCGGCGATGAGATCGAGCAGGACCGCCTCGTCGTCGACCACGAGCACGGGGCGGCACGAGGGGGGGGCACCTGCAGGGTTGGGCATCGCGGGATCCTGGAAGGTTTCGCCGGGTCATACCTGGACTCGGGCGTGGTTGCCAGCCTTGTCCGCTTCACCGCCCCGGCGGCGATACCTCAGGCATGAGGGAGACGCGCTTGAGCGCCGGGGCGGCCGTGCCCTATAGAGGAGCGATGACCGACGAAGGCCCACCGTCGCGGCGGCGATTCGACTACTTCGACGACCAGGTGAAGGTCGATCCAGCAGCGGCGCTGGCCGCCGACCTGCCCGAGGAGGTGGAGGATCAGATCCGCGACTGGCGGCGGCTGCGGCGGCGGGAGAGCACGGCGCTGGTGCTCGGCTTCGTCGCGCTGATCGCGCTCGGCTGGTTGGTGGCCAGTCAGCGGGACGGCATCGCCTACGCGTTCAAGGGGGAGGCCGAGCCGCTGCGCATGGGCGATGTGACCGGCTTCGTCCCGGCCGAGCTGGAGCACAACAGCTTCGTCGCGCTGGCCGGCATCACCAACAGCGAGGGGTTGAGCCAGAAGCTGGTGCGCGGCCTGTCGCTCAACCGGCGCGAGTACTGGTTCTACGTGCTGCTCGGCTCGCAGGGGGTGTTCATCGAGGTCGAGCCGGACGCCGAGCGCTTTACCCCGGCGACCTGGGTCGAGGTCAGCGGTCGGGTGATCGATCCGGACCGCGACCGGCTCTACGCTGCCGTGGTGCACGAGTACGGTCAACGCTTCGGCGTGCCGCTCCGTCCCGACAGCCGCCTGATCCAGGTCGGCGTCGAGCCAGGGGCCGGCCGGTGGGCCTACCTCCTGCTCCTGCTCCTCTTCGCCGCGGTGATCGCCAACAACGTGCGGGTGATGGCCCGGGTGCTCCACCGGCGGCAGGCCGACAGCCGCCGCGGGCTGATCAAGGGCTAAACGGGGGTGCGCGATTCGCGCACACCCCGTTTGCGCTTCTTCCTCGGGCGAGGCCGCTCTTTGGTGATCGGGAATCGTGACCGTCCGTTTAGACGGGGGTGCGCGATTCGCGCACACCCCGTTTGCGGTTCTTCCTCGGGCGAGGCCGCTTGTGGTGATCGGGAATCGTGACCGTCCGTCTAGCGCGGGGCCGCGCGGCGCCTTACCTTGAGTCGCTCACGACTCTCGGGGAGGCCCCGATGGCATTCGTCTCCGGCGGGCACATCGTCGCCCGCGCGCTGGCCGAGGCCGGCGTCGATCACCTGTTCACGCTCTGCGGCGGCCACATTCAGATGATCTACGACGGGTGCCTCGACAACGGCATCCGCGTCGTCGACACCCGCCACGAACAGACCGCGGCGCACGCCGCCGACGGCTGGGCGAGGGTGACCGGCCGGCCGGGGGTCGCGGCGGTCACCGCCGGCCCAGGCGTGACCAACGCGGTGACCGCGATGGCCAACGCGGCGCGGGCCGGGGTGCCGATGCTCCTGCTCGGCGGGCAGGGCGCCCGGCAGCTCAGCCAGTTCGGCGGCCAGGATCGGGGCGCGTTGCAGGAGCTCGGCGGGGTCGAGCTGATGCGCTCGGTGAGCAAGTGGTCGGTCGCGGTGCCGGAGACCCGGCGGCTGGCCGAGTACGTCCACGCGGCGTTGCGCGTCGCCGAGAGCGGGGTCCCGGGCCCGGTGTTCCTCGAGCTGCCGCTCGACCTCCTGGTCATGGGCTGCGACGAGACCGAGGTGGTGCGCTTCGGTGGCTTCCGCGCCCCGCGGCGCGCCGCGCCCGATCCGGCGGCGCTCGACCAGGCGGCGGAGCTGCTGGCCGGCGCCGTACGCCCGGTCCTGGTGGTCGGCAGCCAGTGGCGGTGGTCGGCGCACCGCGAGGCGCTCGCCGCGCTGCTCGCCCAGGTGCCGGTGCCGGTGTTCGTCAACGGCATGGCCCGCGGAGCGCTGCCGCCCGAGCACCCGTGCCTGTTGACCCAGGTGCGCCAGGAGGCGCTGCGCGACGCCGATCTGGTGCTGCTCTGTGGCACGCCGCTCGATTTCCGCCTCCGCTACGGCGAGGCGGTGCCGCCGAGCGCGCGGCTGGTGCAGGTCGATCTCGACGCCGCCGAGATCGGGCGCAACCGCGCCGTCGATCTGGGCATCGTCGGCGACACCGGTGGCTTCCTCGCCGGTCTGCTCGAGCGGTTGAGCGGCCGCGGCCCGGCGGCGGCCGATTGGTTGGCCCGGCTGCGCCAGACCGAGCAGGGCAAGATCGACGCGACCCGGGTCGAACGCGAGACCGTGAGCGCGCCGCCGAGCCCGCTGTTCGTCGCCGCGCGGCTCGATCGCTTCGTCGACCAGCGGACGATCGTCGTCGGCGACGGCGGTGACTTCGTCGCGACCGCGGCGTACGTCCTCCGCCCGCGCGGCGTCGGCGCGTGGATGGACCCCGGGCCGCTCGGGACGTTGGGCGTCGGACCGGGCTACGCGATGGCGGCCCAGCTCGCCCGTCCGGATCACCGCGTGCTCTGGGTCGCGGGCGACGGCGCCTTCGGCCTGCACGGCCTCGAGCTCGAGGCGATGGTGCGGCAGGCGATCCCGGTCGTCTGCGTCATCGGCAACGACGCGGCGTGGACGCAGATCCGCCGCGGCCAGGTGGCGATGGTCGGGGTGGAGCGGGCGGTGGCCACCGGCCTGTCGGCGGCGCGCTACGACCAGGTCGCGGCGGCGCTCGGGGCGCACGGCGAGTGGGTCACCGACGGCGCGGAGCTCGACGCCGCGCTCGAGCGCGCCTTCGCCGCCGGCCGGCCGGCGGTGGTCAACGTCGAGATCGGCGCCTCGGAGTTTCGCCGCGGGGCGCTGGCGGTCTGAGCGAAGAGGGCGCTTCTCTTGCCCGGCCCAGGTTGCTACACTCGATGACAACGGCCCATGGCGAGCGTCCCCAGAGCCCACCTCTTGATCGTGGACGACGAGCCGGTCGTACACGCCATTCTGCGCGAGGCGCTGCACGCTGACCGGCGGACGATGAGCTCGGCGGCCACGCTGGCCGAGGCGCGCGCGCTGGTCGGGGCGGGCGAGCGCGTCGACCTGGCGCTGATCGACAAGAACCTGCCCGACGGCTCCGGCCTCGAGATCGCCCACGAGCTGAAGGAGCGCGATCCGTTCGCCGAAGTGATCCTGATCACCGGCTACGCGTCGTTCGACTCGGCGGTCGAGGCGCTCAAGGTCGGGGCGTACGACTACCTGACCAAGCCGTTCGAGGACATCAACAAGCTGGCGCTGCAGGTCGAGCACGCGCTGCAGAAGGTGCAGCTGCGCCGCGATCAGGAGCGCCTGCTCGCTCAACTGGTGCAGAGCGAGCGGCGCTACGCGTTGGCGGCCAGGGGCGCCAATGACGGCCTGTGGGACTGGGATCTGCACAGCGGCCAGGTCTACTTCTCCCCGCGCTGGCGCGAGATGCTCGGCCTGAGCGAGGGGGAGGTCCGCGGGGTGGCCGCCGATTGGCTCGACCGCGTGCACGACGACGATCGCGAGCGGGTCGAGGCGGCGCTGCACGCGCACCTCGACGGGCGGCTCGACCATTTGCAGGACGAGCACCGCGTTCGCCACCGGGACGGGACCTTCCGCTGGCTGCTCTGTCGCGCCGTCGCCGATCGCGACAGCCAGGGGCGGCCGATGCGCCTGGCCGGCTCGATGACCGACGTGACCGAGCGGCGGTTGGCCGAGCAGCAGATGCAATACGACGTGCTGCACGACGCGGTGACCTTCCTGCCCAACCGGACGCTGTTCGTCGATCGACTCGGGCAGGCGCTGGCCCGCGCTCGCCGTCACCCGGGTTGCCGCTTCGCGGTGATGCTGCTCGACCTCGATCGCTTCAAGCTGGTCAATGAGGGGCTCGGGCATTCGATGGGCGACAAGCTGCTGGTCAGCTTCGCCCGCCGGCTCGAGGGCTGTCTGCGCGCCGGGGACACCGCGGCGCGGCTCGGCGGGGACGAGTTCGCCGTCCTGCTCGACGAGGTGGTGAGCGAGCAGGACGCGGTGGCGGTCGCCGAGCGGTTGACGGCCGAGGTCTCCACGCCGGTGATCCTCGACGGGCGCGAGGTGTTCACCACTGTCAGCGGCGGAATCGTCATGGCGACCTCGACCTACGAGCGCCCGGAGGAGCTGCTGCGCGACGCCGACATCGCGATGTACCGGGCGAAGACCACCGGGCGCGGTCGGTACGTCCTCTTCGAGACGGCGATGCAGCACCGCGCTGCGAGCTTCCTCGAGACCGACACGGCGCTGCGCCGGGCGGTGGAGCGGCGCGAGTTCGTCGTCTACTACCAGCCGATCGTCTCGCTCGAGAGCGGCCGGATCATCGGCTTCGAGGCGCTGGTGCGCTGGCAGCGGCCCGATCGCGGTCTGGTGCCGCCGCTCGAGTTCATCCCCATCGCCGAGGACACCGGACTGATCATCCCGATCAGCGAGTACGTCCTCGAGGCGGCGGTCAAGCAGGTCCGTGCCTGGCAGACCGACGGGGTCGGGCGCGAGCAGCTGTACGTCAGCGTCAACGTCTCCGGGCGGCACCTGGCCTTCCCCGGCCTGGTCGACACCGTCGGCCGGCTGCTGCTCGACCATCACCTGGCCCCGGCCAGCCTCCGCCTGGAGATCACCGAGAGCGCCATCGTCGAGAACACCGCGGCGGTGGAGCTGACGCTGGCCAAGCTCAAGGGCCTCGACGTGCAGCTGTACATGGACGACTTCGGCACCGGCTACTCGTCGTTGAGCTACCTGCACCGGCTGCCGATCGACACGCTGAAGGTCGATCGCGCCTTCGTCACCAACCTGGGCAAGGAGGGGGAGAACTCGGTCATCGTCCACACCATCGTGACGCTGGCGCGGGTGCTCGGCATCGAGGTGATCGCCGAGGGGATCGAGACCGCGGATCAGCTCAGCCATCTGCGGGCGCTGCGCTGCGATCACGGGCAGGGGTACCTGTTCGCCCGGCCGCTGCCGGCCGAGGCGATCACCGAGTTGCTCAGACGCAACCCGGAGTGGTGAGCGATGGCGGGGCGGGACGAGGGGACACGCGTGCTGGTCGTCGACGACGAGCCGGTCGTACGCCAGACGCTCTCGGTCGCGCTCGAAGGGGACGGCTTCGTCGTCGACGCGGTCGAGACCGCCGAGGCGGCGTTGCCACTCTTGGCCGGGCAACGCTACGCGGTGTTGCTCCTCGACAAGAACCTGCCCGGCCTGAGCGGCATCGACCTGGCCCGGCGGGTGCGCGCGACCGACGCGGCGGTCGGGCTGCTGGTCATGACCGCCTTCGGCTCGGCCCGGACCGCCCTCGACGGGCTGCACGTCGGGATCGACGGCTATCTAGAGAAGCCGTTCAGTGACATCTTCGCGCTGGTCGATGTCGTGCGCGACACGGCCGAGCGGGCGCGCCAGCGTCGCCGGGCTGGGCGGCTCGCGCCGGTCGTCGACCACTTCGCCCGGGCCAACGCGGCGCTCCAGGCGGCGCGTGGCGGTGGCGCGCTGGTCTGGCTGGTCGCCACTGGCCGGGAGGCGGAGGGCCGGTGGCTGGTCGAGCAGGCGGAGCGGGCCGGCGACCGGGCCACGCTCGTCGTTTCGGCGCGGGCCGCGCTCGCGCACCTGGCGGGGAGCCAGGTCGACCTGTTGTTCGTCGACCTGGCGCTCGGCGGCGGCGACCCGTTCGACTGGCTGGCGACGATGCGCGCCGCGGCGCCGAACGCCGCCTGCGCGGTGCTGAGCGACGACCCGACCCTGGCGGCCGTCAGCCGTTTGATTCGCATGGAGGTGAGCGCGGTCCTCGAACCGCCGCTCGAGCGCCCGGTGATGGTGCAGCGGCTGGCCGGGCTGCTCGCCCGCGTCCGCGAGCAACGCGCGGCGGAGGGCGGCCGTGGTTGACCCTCGGCGCCTCCCCCCCGGCCTGGTCGGGGACCTGGCGCTGCTCGGCGCGAGCGGCGCGGGGCTTCTGGTCACGCTCTGGGCTGCGCTCGCCGCGGCGCCGGCGGCGCCGCGTCCGGTCGCGGCGCAGGGCGAGGCGATCGGCCGGTTGCTCAGCGGCAGCCACGACGTGCGGCGCCGATTCGACCGGGCGCTGGTGTGGAACCGGGTAACCAGCGGGGCGCCGTTGTTCGACCGGGACGCGGTCTACGTCGGCGCCGACTCGGCGGCGACGATCCGCTTCGAGGACGGCTCGCAGCTCGAGGTCGAGGAGTCGTCGCTGATCGTCGTCAGCCGGCCGCCGGAGACCGTCGCGGCCGGCGGCGTGATGACCGTCGACATCCGCCGCGGCGGCGCG
>JBFYZW010000723.1:0-2896 GCA_041309305.1 Deltaproteobacteria bacterium
TCGACCCGCTGATCGTCGGCGCCGGGGAGCTCGAGCGCCCGGTGCGCTTCGTCGCCCGCGGCGCCGACGCCGGCACGATCCGCGTCGTCGCCCCACTGGAGGCCGAGGTCCTCTGCGACACCACCGGCGCCTTCGCCGCGGAGTGCACGCTGCCCGCGCTGACCGAGGACACGGTCGCCACCGTCTGGGTGCGCCCGGTCGATCCGGCCGGTCGGCAGGTCGGCACCCCGCCGGTCGCCGGCACCCTCGAGGTCTACACCGGCGACTTCCGCGCCGAGGTCGGCTTCAGCACCGACCCGCTGATCCCCGACCCCGAGGAGGGCTTGGTCACCGTGCCCGCGCCGCAGGGGCCGCCGCCGCCCGAGGAGCTGGCCGGCCTCTATCAGGGCACCGTCGAAGTCACCGGCGAGGGGATCGCCGCTACCGCCACGGCCCCGGGCAGCCCGGTCACCGGCCGCGCGCCGCTGCCGATCACCGCCAAGCTGTTCTTGACGGTCGGGGATGCCGGCGTGCTGGCGATCACCGACGCGTCGCACACCTTGCACCCGAGCGGCCAGTGGATCGGCGCGCTCACCCAGATTGACCTGAGCGCCTTGACCGCGACCCCGGCCGAGGACGCCACCGACGTCGCGAACCGCGTCGGCACGGCCACCCTCGCCTTCCCCGCCCACCTCGCCTTCTCCGGGCCGCTCACCGCCACCGACCTGACCGAGGTCGTGGCCGAGACCACGGTCACCGCCCTCGCGGTGCGCGACCTCAGCGCCGGTGGCTTCGCGCTCGAGCTCGAGGTCGTGGTGCAATTCAAAGGTGTGCTGGCGCGCAGCGTCCACCCACAGCGCGCCCTGCGCCTGCGCCTGCGCCGGGCCGGCCCCCTCGCGCAGGACGACGTCGCGCCGGAGGTGCCGACGGCCGCCGCCGCACCCGACAGCCTCGCGCTGGCCGGCACGCCGACCGCGTGGGAAGCGGCGCTGGCCACGACCATCGCGCCCTGGTCGCAGGTCGTGTCCCCGCACAGCAGCAACCCGTTCGTCTACAGCTGGTTCACCAACCGGCCGGCGAGCGTCTTGGATCCGTGCTTCCAGCCGGCGAGCAATCGGGAGCAAGTGCTGGCCGGCCTGCCGTTCAGCCCGATCGAGCCGCTCACCCTGCCCGACGTCTTCCTCGACTACGTGCTCAACCGCGCGACGCAGTCGCGGCGCTACGTCAGCCAGGCCGTGCTCGACGCGCTCCAAGACGCAGTCGATCAGCTGGAGTATGACTACTACCCGGCCGGCCCGGCCACGCGCAGCGACTTCGCGCTCACCGGCGCCGACGTCGTCCGCATCAACACGCTCGGCGGCGGCACCACGCCGACGCCGGACGTCATCCCGTGCGATCTGTCCGCCACGAGCAAGACCCTGACACTCACCGTCTCTGGCGGCGGGCCGGCGACCGAGACCATCACCGTCCCGCTCGCCTTCCCCTCCTGCGAGGATCTCAAGACCCGCCTCGGCTGCACCTACGTCGCCGGGCACAACCACCCGGCGCCGTGCAATCCGCCGGCTCCGTGCCAGACGCTCACCCGATACTACCGCTTCGCCGACGAGCCAACCCTGACCTACTCGGGCACCGCGACGTTCTGCACCAGCTGGTTTTGGGGGAGCTGCTCCAACGAGGTGAGCCGCACCTTCACTGTCTCGCTCTCGACCGGCGTCTCGACCTTCGACGGCTGCCGGCTGCCGATGGCGCCGGTGCGCTGCGGCGATCACGTCTCCTGCTTCGTCGACGAGACCACCGCCGAGAGTACCGGCGGCCTCTCCTCGACCCAGGGGGCGCTCTCCGGCGAGCTGGCCTGCAACTCCGGCGCCCACAGCGGCGGCCTGCCGCTCGACGAGGCCCTCGACCTGCCGCCAGGCGATCCGGACCGCCCGGAGGCCGGCGAGCTGTTCACCGCCTGCATGACCGAGCTCGCCGGCTTCGGCGCCACGCCGCCGAGCGCCGGCACGCCCGAGGAGCTGCTCGACGGCGCGCCGGTTTGCGTCGATCCGGCCCGCCTGCTGCCCGCGCTCGCCGCGCTGGCCGCCGGCGCCCGCGCCAAGGCGGACAACAGCACCAATGAGAACAGCACGACCCAGCTGCACGCCAACGGCGCGCGCGCCCATCGCCTGCTGCAGCGCTGGCTGCAGACGCACGCCTTCCTCGCCCGCGAGAGCGTCGAGCGCGAGGGCGTCGCCGCGATCGTCCGCCGCGAGGAGACGGCGGTGGCCACGCCCGCCGAGGTCCTCAACGCGGGCCTGCGCGCCTGGGACCTCCTGCTCCACCCGCGCTTCTCGGCCGTGCTGCACTGGATCGACGACAGCGTGCTCGCGGCGCCGGACTACCGCGCCATCCTCTATCCGGCCTCCGCCAGCGAGGAGTTCCACGACCAGCCGGTCGGCCTGAGCGTGGCCATCCTCGACGCCGGCGCCGCGCAGCTGGCCCTCGCCGAGCTGGTCCTCGACCAGGCCCTGCTCACAGGGGACGACGCCGCGCTGACCTCGACCAACGCCCTGCTCGCCCGCCTCGACGTGGCGCGCATCCTCGCCGACGTGGCCTTCGCGCGCGCCCGCGCCTACACGCAGGGTCAGTCGGGCAGCGACCCGAGCTGGGCGGCGGCCTACGAGAGCGCAGTCGCAGCCGTCGACACCGCCCACGCCCGGGTGGTCGCCAAGGCCGGACTGCTCGACCGCGGCGCCAACCCGTTCGGCATCGAGGACGAGGACCTGCCGCTCTACTTCCTCGGCGACACCGCCGGCCCGGGCGGCCGGTTCGCCGCGATCAGCGACTTCCTCATCGGCACCGGGCCGGGGTCGACCGCCTGGGCGCCGGCCACCGTCGCCGGGGCGCAGGCCGCGATCGACGCGGCGCGCGCCGCCTG
>JBFYZW010000724.1:0-4614 GCA_041309305.1 Deltaproteobacteria bacterium
GGCCGTCGGTCGTGAGTGTTGGCTCACGCATCATGCACGGCGCGTCTTATGCCGAGCAGGCCGAGCACAGGCCCCCGAGCCGCCCGAGGCGCGGTCGCCTACCGACGCTCCTGGATCACACCCGTCGAGGCGAAGTCATGCGCGAATCTGGCTCCGACGAGGCCCGCCGGGGGAAGGCGGGACCAGCAGCTCTCCCGCGGCCGCTGATCGCAAGCACATCCTGACGCACCACCAACGACCGGGTCGCGTGAGCAGCACGAGCACAGCCCCCCAAGCCGCGGGCGGCGCGGCAGCCTCGAAGTGCACCAACGGCCGGTGATCACGCCGTTGATGGGGCGGTTGGCGACACCTCTCGGATGGGCTATGGTATTGCCCAAAGATGGCGGCGCGGCGGGGGGCGGGCGATCGCGTTTGGGGGCAGAGAAGGTCTCGGCTCTTGGATGTGTGGGCCGTGGGCGCGACCTCGATAGGTACAGCGGATGGAAGCTCGGTTCCTGACGATCGTCCATGCGGTGAGACATCGTGCGACGGTGACACCGGCGTCGGTCGCGACGGTGTTCATCGACGATCGCGGCGGTGAGCATCCGATCACCTATGGCGCGCTCGACGCGCAGGCGCGCGTGGTCGCGGCCATGCTCGCTGGCGCGGGCGGTCCGCGCGGCCCGGTATTGCTGCTCTATCCGCAGGGCCTCGAGTTCCTCACCGGGTTCCTCGGTTGTCTCTACGCCCGACGGATCGCGGTGCCCGCCTACCCGCCGGATCCGACCCGGCTCAACCGCAGCCTGCCGCGCCTGCTGAGCATGGCGGTGGATGCGAAGCCTTCCGTCGTACTGGCGTCGCGAGAGATCACCGACTTCGCCCGCGGTTTTGCGGCGCAAGCGCCGCTCATAGAGCAGCTCCAGTGGTTGACTCCCGAGCCCGACGGGGCACAGCCGATCGCCGCAGACGCCTTCCGCCTGCCCGAGCCCGACGAGCTCGCGCTCCTACAGTACACTTCGGGCTCCACCGGCAGTCCGAAGGGAATCATGGTGACTCATCACAACCTCGTCATGAACGTGGAGCTGTGCGACTATCTGCGTTGCAATCAAGCGGACGAGGTCAGCGTCACCTGGCTGCCGAGCTTTCACGACATGGGCCTCGTCGAGGCGCTGCTGCAGCCGCTCTACGTCGGCTACCAGAACTACCTGATGACGCCGGCGGCCTTTCTCAAGGATCCGCAGCGCTGGATCGCAGCGATCAGCCGCTACCGCGCGACGGCTGCCGGCGCCCCCAACTTCGCCTACGACCTGTGCGTGCGGAAGATGGCCGCCGAACAGCGCCGGGCACTCGATCTGTCGCGGTTCACCTATGCCTACAACGCCGCCGAGCCGATCCGGCCGCAGACGCTCGAGCGCTTCGCGGATGCGTTCGCCGCATGTGGTTTCCGGCCGGAGAGCCTGCGACCCTGCTACGGCCTCGCTGAGGCGACGGCGGTGGTGTCGGGCCCACGGCGGCCAGACCAATCCGGCTGGAAGTCGGTCTGGCTGCGGGCCGCTGAACTCGAGCGCAACCGGGTCGTCTTTGCGCCGGAGAAGAGCGAAGACGCACGACGGCTGGTGGGCAGTGGGCGCCTGCCGCCGAACGCGACTTGTCTCATCGTCGATCCCAACGAACTCCGCGTCGTGGGACCCGACGAGATCGGCGAGATCTGGCTAGCCAGCCCGTGCGTAGCCCAAGGTTACTGGGGTCGGCCCGAGGAGACCGAGCAGATATTCAAAGCCCGGACGACCGACGGGCGCGGCCCTTTTCTGCGCACCGGCGATCTCGGCTTTGTTTCCCCCGACGGTGAGCTGTACATCACCGGCCGTCTCAAGGATCTCGTGATCATCCGCGGGCGCAACCACTACCCCCAGGACATCGAGCAGACCGTCGAGGAGAGCAACCCAGCGGCCTTGCGGCCCGGTTGCAGCGCCGTCTTCTCGATCGACGTGGCCGGCGAGGAGCGGCTCGTCATCGTCCAGGAGCACGAACGACGGCTCGCCGCCGAGAGCGCCAAGGACGGTCGCCTGACACCGTTCTCGCCCCACCTGGACGACCCGATCGATCCCGACAAGGTCATCGCCGACATTCGCCGGGCAGTCGCCGAGGAGCACGGCATCGAGCCGTACGCCGTGGTTCTGGTCAAACCGCGCTCGATCCTCAAGACCTCGAGCGGCAAGGTCCAGCGTCGCGCCTGCCGCAAGGCCTACCTCGAGGGCGCGCTCGAAGCCGTGAAGATCTGGGTTGAGGGGAGCCACGGCGCCTCCAGGCCGGTCCACGAAGGGGCGGTGCCTGGAACCAAACCTGTGTCGGCACGCGAGATCGAGGCCTGGCTGGTCAGGGAGCTCGCCGCCCGTCTGCATCTGCCGCCCACCGGGGTCAACCTCGCCTTGCCTTTCCGCACGCTCGGCCTTGGCTCACAGCAGGCGTTGGCGCTGATCGGTGATCTTGAGAAGTGGCTCGGCGTCGAGATCCCGCCGACCCTGCCGTGGCGCTGTCCGACCGTCGCGAGCCTCGCACAGCACCTGATGACCGCGGTTGCTAACGCTCAGAAACCGACGCGGTGAAAGAAAAGGGTTCATCAGGCGCACATGGCGACCGACCGTCCCTTTAGCCCAGCAACGCCAATCGCGATTATCGGTATGGCTTGTCGATTCCCCGGCGCGGTCACGAGCCCGGCCGCTCTGTGGGAACTCCTGCGTCGCGGCGGTGACGCCATCGTCGAGGTGCCGCGAGACCGCTGGGACGTCGACGCGTTGTTCGACCCGGACCCGGACGCGCCCGGCAGACTCTACACACGGTGGGGCGGTTTCCTCGACGACATCGATCGGTTCGACGCCGGGTTCTTCGGCATCGCGCCGGTCGAGGCCATCCAGATGGATCCACAGCAGCGCCTGTTGCTCGAGGTTGGCTGGGAGGCGCTCGAGCGCGCCGGCCTGGACGTCGACGCGCTCGCCGGCAGTTCGACGGGCGTCTACGTTGGCATCAGCAGCTTCGAATACGGCGTCCGGCTCCTGGCCGCCGGGAGGGGGACCGAGATCGACGCCTACACGGCGACCGGCGTCTCGACCAGCGTCGCTGCCGGGCGGATCGCCTATGCCTTCGGCCTCCAGGGGCCGACGCTCGCCGTCGATACGGCGTGCTCCTCGTCGTTGGTCGCAGTGCACCTCGCGTGTCAAAGCCTGGGGCTCGGTCAGTGCGATCTGGCGCTCGCCGGCGGGGTCAACCTGATGCTGTCCCCCGAGTCGACCATCGGCATGTGTCGCCTGCACACGCTGTCTCCCGACGGTCGCTGCCGCACCTTCTCCGCCCAGGCCAACGGGTATGTGCGCGCCGAGGGCTGTGGCGTCGTCTTGCTCAAGCGTCTGGCCGACGCCGTGCGCGACGGCAACCCTGTGCTGGCCGTGATCCGCGGCAGCGCCGTCAATCAGGACGGGCTCTCGAACGGACTGACGGCGCCCAACCCTGCAGCGCAAGAGGCGGTGATTCGGCAGGCCCTGGCCGCCGGGCGCGTCGACCCGACGACGATCACCTACGTCGAGGCGCACGGCACCGGCACGCCGCTTGGGGATCCGATCGAGCTCGAGGCGCTGGGCGCCGTCTTCGCGAGCGGGCGGCGCTCCGACGATCCGCTCTGGGTGGGGGCGATCAAGAGCAATCTCGGTCACGCCGAGGCGGCGGCCGGAGTGGCTGGCCTGATCAAGACCGTGCTGATGCTGCAGCACGGCGAGATCCCGGCCAATCTGCACTGCGCGGAGCGCACGCCCATGGTGAAGTGGGAGCGGCTTCGACTGGCCGTGCCGGACGGTCTGCGACCCTGGCCGGAGGCTAGGCAGCGCCTGGTTGGCTTGAGCTCGTTCGGTTTCAGCGGGACGAACGCCCACCTCGTCGTCGAAGCGGCACCGCCGGCGCAGACCGCCGTCGTGGACCGACCCACCGCGAGCCTGCTCGTGCTCTCGGCGAGGAGCGAACCGGCGTTGAAGGCGCTGGCGGACACGCAGGCGGCTCAGCTCGCGCGAGCGGGCGGGCCGGCGCTGGCAACGGTGGCCGCGACGCTCGGCCGCTCTCGTACTCACCACGCCGAGCGGCTAACCGTGGTCGCGCGCTCGCCCGAGGAGGCGGCGACCCGGCTCAGAGCATGGACTGCGGGTGAGGCGTCGCCCGGGCTCTTGCATGGCACCGCGTCGCCTGGTCGATCGCGGCGGGTCGCCTTCGTGTTCCCCGGGCAGGGTGGCCAGTGGGTGGCGATGGGGCGCGCTCTTCTGGCGGAGGCGGCGGTCTTCCGCGAGGTGATCGAGGCGTGTGACACCGCGATGCGGCCGTACGCCGACTGGCGGCTCGTCGAGGTCCTCCGCGGCGAGGGCCCGGCGGCGGACCTCACCCGCGTCGACGTGGTCCAGCCGGCCATCTTCGCCATGCAGGTCGGCCTGGCCGCCCTCTGGCGCTCGTACGGCGTGACGCCCGCCGCCGTGGTCGGGCACAGCATGGGCGAGATCGCCGCGGCCCACGTGGCCGGAGCGCTCAGCCTCGACGAGGCCTGCCGAACCGCGGTGCTGCGCAGCCGGGTAGCGCGCCAGGCGAGCGGCCGCGGGCGCA
>JBFYZW010000725.1:0-3970 GCA_041309305.1 Deltaproteobacteria bacterium
GGCGGCGGCGGCGGGGCGGCGAACGACGCTGCCGAGCACGACCAGGTCTGCGCCGCCGGCGAGGCGATCAACGGGCAGACCAGCCTGGCCGAGGCGGCGCGGGCTGCTCGCACCGACGTGGCAGGGCTGTGCGCGCGCCTGGGCGTGCCGGGGGACATCGACCCGTCCGAGCGGCTGGGCCGGTTGAAGCGCTGGTACGGCCTGTCGATCTACGAGGTCCGCCGCCTGGCGTGCGCGGGCCGTTGAGCTGCCTGGTCGGCCAACAAAGAAGCCTCCCCGCGGGCCATCCCTCTTTGCTCAGTAGGGCGTCGGCTCGGGCGGATCGGGCAGCTGATCGAGGCCCTCGACCACCTTGCGCTTGATGTGGCCGTCGGTCGTCGCGACGACGCAAGGGGCGTTGCTGTACGGACCTCGCACCTCTGGGCGCGCGCCGCAGGCGCGCACCGCGTAGCCGGGATCGGGCTGGGCAGGGCAGAGGCACGCCTCGGCCCGCTCCGCTGGCAGGCAGGCGCGGGGCAGGCGCGGGATCTCCCCCGCGTCGCACGCGTCGACGTACTGTTCACAGTCGACCAGGTCGGTGCAGGTCGCGCGCGAGAACGGATCGTCGCTCAGGCAGTAGCGCGGGCCGGCGAGATCGAGCACGCCGCAGGGAGGCAACGTCGCCAGGTAGTCGATCAACGCCGAGCGGAGCGGGACGCCGGTGTTGAACTTGGTGGTGTTCCGCTTCAAGACCCGGAAGCCCGAGCCGCCGTTGGCGATGTAATCGTTGGTCGCCACCTTGTAGGTGCCGGTTGGCGACAACCCCTTGGCGTGCGGCGCGTCGCCGACGGTGATCTCCTCACCCGGATCCTGGAAGGCGCTCGGGTCACGCTCGTTGGCCAGCACCTGGCCGCAGTTCATCGTGAAATTGAGCCCGGAGGTCTGCGCCTGGGCCTGGCACCCGCGCGAGGCCGAGCGCTCGGTGACGAAGTTGACCAGCTCCTGGATCTCGCTGCCCGAGAGGTACATGACCGTTAGCGTGTTCTCGAAGGGGAAGACGTTGAACAGGTCCTCCAAGGTGATCGGGCCGCGGTAGAAGTTGTCCCGGATGCCGAGGGTGTTGGTGATCGCGAACTCCGCCTCGACGCGACGGCGGAAGCGCATCGCGCGGCTGACCAGGTTGCCGAGCTCCGAGTCGCCGGAGCCGCCCGCGGCGCGGCGGGTGATCGTGCGCGGGGCGTAGGCGATCACCCGCTTCAGGTCGAGGTTCCGGTGCAGGCCGTACAGGGTCTGCTCGAGCATCCGGCTCACCGCCGGATCCTCGTACGGGGCCAGGCGCTGGTCGACGGGGAAGACCTGGTACTTGTGGCTGAGCACGCGCTTCCCGCCCCGCTCGGCGTCGTCGGCGAGGATGAGGTCGAGCCGGCCCAGGTACTTGGCGAAGGCACCCGAGTGGGCGATGATCACCTCCCGCCCGTCGACGTCGGTGACCAGCTTGGGCGGGTTGAGCACGACGTGCAGGTGACCGCCGAGGATGAGGTCGACGTCGCGCACGCCCGGGACGAAGGCGACCACTCGACCGTCGCCCAGGTCCTCGCGTACGCTCCACGAATCGGGCATCCGGTCACGCCAGACGACCTTGTCGTAGCCCTGGATCAGATCCTCGTCCTCGGTCAGGCCCAGGTGCGAGGCGACGACGATCAGATCGACCGAGCTGTGCAGGAGGTCGACGTAGGTCTGTACGACCTGGTTCTGCTCCAGGGGCGTGATTTGCAGGGAGTTGCCGCCCTCGCCAATTGACGAGAGCGAGCCCAGGTTGGCCATGCCGATCACGGCGACCTTGAGACCGTCGAGGTTGTAGAGCGCGAACGGCTGGGCCAGCCGCGCCAGCGCGTGGTGGTTGGCGTCGTCGGGATCGGAGAAGCGGTAGTTGGCGGCCAGGTTGTCCCAGTTGCCCCAGCGCTCGAGCTCGGCGACGTAGGAGTAGGGGCCGTTGTCGAACTCGTGGTTGCCGACCACCACCGCATCGACGCCGACGAGGGCCAAGAAGCGCAGCTCCGGCTCGCCGGTCGCGAAGTTGAACACCGGTGCGCCCTGGAACGGATCGCCGGTGTCGACGTGCAGCACCCGGTCGGCCCGCGCCCGCTCGCGCTTGACCAGATAGGCCAGGCGCGCGGCGCCGCCGAACGGCGCGTTTCCGGCGACCAGTCCGAGGCTCTCGTCCGACGCGGTGGGCGCCAGCTCGAAGGGGAACAGCCGCGAATGGATGTCGGTGGTGTGCAGCAGGGTCAGGCGCAGATCGACCCCGGTGATCGCGGGCGCCTCGCCCTGCCAGACGCAGGCCGAGGTCGTCAGGGTGGCGAGCAGGGCGGTGACGCAACAGCGATGCATGAACACCTCGGGGCGAGTCTGCTGATCCTCGGACGGCAGGTGAGACGGCACAGCTCTGTCCTTCTCATTCAGGCCGGCCATCCGCGACGGCGCGAATGCCGAGCTTCTTCATCTTCCGCCACAGGGTGTTGCGCGAGATGCCCAGCGCGAGCGCGGTCAGCTTGCGGTTATAGCCCTGGCGCTCGAGCTCGCGTCGGATGGCCTCGGCCTCGGCGTCGGCGAGCGGCAGCGGCGCGAGGTGCGTGGCGATCTTCTCGGCCTTCGCGCTCGCGGTCAGCTGCGGGGGGAGATCGTCGAGCTGGATGATGCTGGCGATGCAGGTGACGAAGGCGTGCTCGATGGCGTTTTCGAGCTCGCGGATGTTGCCGGGAAAGCTGTAGCGCATCAGGGCCGACAAGACGCGCTCCGAACAGGCGGTGATCCGTCGGCCCTGGATGGCGTTGAACCGGTTGATGAAGTGCTGAACGAGCAACGGGATGTCCTCCTTGCGCTCGCGCAGCGGGGGCAGATCGATCACGAAGACGTTGATGCGGTAGAAGAGGTCGCCGCGGAAGCGGCGGGCGCGGACCTCGCGGTCGAGGTTGAGGTTGGTCGCCGCGATGACCCGGACGTCGGCCCTGCGTGTCTCGGTCGAGCCGAGCGGCTCGTATTCCTTCTGCTGCAGCACGCGCAGCAGCTTGGCCTGGACCTGCAGCGGCAGCTCGCTGATCTCGTCGAGCAACAAGGTCCCGCCCTCCGCGAGGGCGAAGCGGCCGGGCTTGTCCGTGCGAGCGTCGGTGAAGGCGCCCTTGGCGTAGCCGAACAGCTCCGACTCGATCAGGCTCTCCGGCACCGCGGCGCAGTTGAAGGCGATGAACGGGCGACCGCACCGTGGCCCGAGGTTGTGGATCGCCCGTGCGACCAGCTCTTTGCCGGTCCCGGACTCGCCCTGGATGAGCACGGTGCTCTGGCTGTTGGCCACCAGCGGCAGGACGTCGAACACCCGTTGCATCCTCGGGCTCTTCGAGACGATGTCCTCGCAGACGAAGCTGCGCTGGAGTTGTTTGCGCAGCTCGGTCACGGTGCGCAGGTCGCGGAACATCTCGACGCCGCCGAGGACGTTGCCGGCCGGGTCGGTCAGCGCTGTCGTCGCGATGGCCAGCGGCAACGGCTCGCCGCTCTTGGTCAGCACCGTCACCTCGGTGTCCTCGACGCGCTCCGCCAGACGAATGCTGCGTTTCAGCGGACACGCCGTGGCGCAATGGTCACCACGCAGCACCTGCTCGCAGCGACGACCGATCACCTCGTCGCGCCGGTAGCCGGTCAGCTCCTCGGCGGTGCGGTTGAAGGCGGTGATCTGACCGGCCGAGTCGATCGTGAAGATCCCACAGGCGATCGAATCAAAGATGAGCGGCAAGAACCTCGGATCAGGGGCAGTTGAGACCATGGTGTTCCATTTCTGTAGCGTTGGATTGATACACGTCTCGACAATGGAGCGCAATGGGATTCGATCAAGATTCGACCGTTGATCAGAAAGTAAATAAAATAGAAGGTTAGGACAACGCTTGGTCTCGTATTGGGTTCGCGTGTCGCTGGCATCATTGATGCTTGTGCGGGTCGT
>JBFYZW010000726.1:0-4733 GCA_041309305.1 Deltaproteobacteria bacterium
CTACGATCGGATCGTCGAGCACTACGGCGCGATGTGGCCCCTGTTGATCCCGGGCTACGCGCCGATCCTCGCCGCGATGCTCGAGATCGTGCGCAACTGGGAACGGCGCCCGGCGATCCTCCTCGATCTCGGCTGCGGCCCGGGCGCCGCGACCGCCGCGGTCGCCCCCGCCTGCGCCGGCGAGGGTGCGGTCGACCTGGTCGACGGCTCGGCGGCGATGCTCGCCGCGGCCCAGGCGCTGCTCGGCGACCACGTCCGACGCGCAATCCACGGCGACTTCGCCGAGCCGACCATCGCCGCCGAGTGCTTCCCGCCCGACACCTATGATCTGGCGCTCGCCTGTTTCGCGCTCCACCACCTCGACGACGCCACCAAGCGCGAGACGATCGTCCGCCTGGGCCAGACGGTCAAGCCGGGCGGCATGGTGCTGCTCGCCGACGAGGTGGCGGTCGACCGCCCGGCCGGCTGGCCGCTGGTCGAGAAGGTGCGCGGTCAGCTGATCGCCGATCACCTCGCCGCCGGGCGCATCAGCCAGACGTTCTGGGAGCTCGAGACCTCCCACCCCACCGACGACCAGCTGCCCTTTTTGCCCGCCCGCGTCGACGAGCTGACCAGCTACATGGCGCGCGCCGGCTTCGCGGTCAGCTGCCCGCTCGTCCTGCTCGGCTCGGCCCTCCTGGTCGGCCTGCGCCCCCGAGGTAATTCATGAGCTCGGCCCTCTCCTCTCCCGCCACCGATCGTGATCTGGTCGAGGCGCTCCACCAGGCCCGCCGCCGGATCGGTGAGCAGATCGGCCACCGGGTGATCGGCCAGACCGAGGTCGTCGACCACCTGCTCATCACCCTGTTCGCGCGCGGCCACGGCCTGTTCGTCGGCGTCCCCGGTCTGGCCAAGACGCTGCTGATCAACACGCTGGCCGACGTCCTGGCCCTCGAGTTCAACCGCATCCAGTTCACGCCCGATCTGATGCCCTCGGACATCACCGGCACCGACGTGCTCGAGGAGGACGCCAGCGGCAAGCGCGGCTTCCGCTTCGTCTCCGGGCCGGTGTTCTGCAACATCCTGCTCGCCGACGAGATCAACCGCACGCCGCCGAAGACCCAGGCGGCGCTCCTGCAGTCGATGCAGGAGCAGCGCGTCACCGCCGGCGGCCGCACCTATCCGCTGCCCCCGCCGTTCCACGTCTTCGCCACCCAGAACCCGATCGAGCAGGAGGGCACCTACCCGCTGCCCGAGGCACAGCTCGACCGGTTCATGATGATGCTCAAGGTCGACTACCCGTCGGTGGCCGAGGAGGCCGAGATCGTCGCGCGCACGACCTCGGCTGGCCTGCCGGCGGTCGACAAGATCCTCTCGCCCGAGGAGATCCTCGCCTTCCAGGACCTCGTCCTGCGCGTGCCGGTCGCCCAGCCGGTGGTCGACCTGGCCGTCCGCCTGGCGCGCATGACCAGGCCGGAGGACCCGTCGGCGATCGGGGCGGTCAAAGAGTTCGTCGCCTACGGCGCCGGGCCGCGCGCGACCCAGCACCTGGTGCTCGCCGCCAAGGCCCGGGCGATCCTCGACGGCCGCCCGGTGGTCGACGGCAGCGACGTCCAGGCGCTGGCCAAGCCGGTCTTCCGCCACCGCCTGCTGACCAACTTCCACGCCGAGGCGCGCAAGGTCACCGCCGACGCGCTCATCGAGCAGGTCGTCACCACCGCCGCCCGGTGAGCCGATGAGCGACGCCCCCCCCACGGCCGACGGCGGGTTGACCGCCGGCGGCCTCGACCCCCAGACCCTCGCCGAGCTCGAGGCGTTGCAGCTGTCGGCCCGCCAGGTCGCGGCCGGGGCCCTCGCCGGCAGCCACCGCTCGCGCAAGCGGGGCAGCTCGATCGAGTTCAGCGAGCACAAGGTCTACACGCCCGGCGACGAGATCCGCCACATCGACTGGCGTGCTTACGCGAAGACCGACCGCTACCAGGTCAAGCAGTTCGAGGACGAGACCAACCTTACCCTCGAGCTGCTGGTCGATCACTCGGCCTCGATGGCCTTCGCCAGCGATGGCCGACCGGCGAAGCTCGCCTGCGGCCGGACGCTGGCGGCCGCCCTCGCCTACCTGGCGCTGCGCCAGGGGGACGCGGTCGGCCTGCTCAGCTTCGCCGACGGCGTGACCGGCGAGCTGCCGGCGCGGGCGACCAGCAGCCACCTGACCGAGGTGCTCACCCGCCTGGTCCAGCTCCAGCCGCTCGGGCCGACGCGCACGGCTGGCGCGATCGACGCCTTCGCGCAGCGGAGCCGTCGCCGCGCCGTGGCGATCGTCATCGCCGATCTGTTCGACCCCGACCCGGAGCTCCTGCCCGCGCTCCGCCGCCTGTCGGCGCGCCGGCACGACGTCGCGGTCCTGCACCTGCTCGACACCGCCGAGCTCGAGTTCCCTTACGAGAACCCGACCCTCTTCCTGGCCATGGAGGACAGCCGCCGGCTGTTCGTCCACCCGCGCACGCTGCGCCAGACCTTCGTCCAGGAGATGGCCCGACACCTCGACGACACCGCCCGGCGCATGGCCGAGGCGGGCATCGACTACCAGCGCGTCGACACCGCGACGCCGCCGGCGCAGACCCTCGGCCTGTTCCTGCGCCGCCGCGAGCGCCGGGGCGGGTGAGCCGTGCTCGAGCGCGACTACCTCCTCGGCCAAATCGAGCAGCTGGCCGCCTTCCTCGCCCAGGTGGTGCTCCGCCGTCGCGCCGGTCAGCCGGTGGATGACCGGGAGCTCGACGCCGCGATCCAGTCGCTCGTCGGTCTGCCGCTCGACGCCGTGCTGAGCCTGCCGTTGCCGGCCCTGCTCGCCACCCTCGAGCCGGCCGGCGACCCGACCTGGACCCGCACCCGGCTGCTCGCCCGGTTGCTGGCCGAGCGCGGAGACGCCGACGGCGCCGCGCCCCACCGCCGAGCCTTCCTCCTGCTCGACGAGGTCAGCCGCCGCACCCCGACCGCCCTCGCCGAGGAGGACGAGGCCGCGCTGGCGACGCTGGTGCAGCGACTCGGCTGAGCGGCCCCCGCAACTCGGCCCGCCCGACGGCGATAACCACCGCCGGCAAGGAGCCAACCATGGATAGGTGTATTCGAGCCTCGATCTGCGCCCTCCTCGTTGTTGCCGCCGCCTGCGCCGGTGACGTCGACCTGGTCGACCGCACCCAGCCGGGCAAGCTCAAAAAGCAGGCCCTGGCCGGCGAGTGGTACTACCGCCAGACGGTCGTCGGCGTGCCGTTCACCGCCGGGATCACCTTCGTCGGCGAGCAGTCGCTGCTCGAGCGGGTCTCCTGGGAGATCAGCGAGGAGTTCCTCACCGCCTACCGGACCTACGAGCGCGTCCAGGGCGCCGAGCGCCCCTCGGTCTTGCCCGGCACCGCCTACCAGGGAGCGCCGGTCGCCGCGTTCAAGATCCTCAAGCACTTCGACGTCGTGCGTGAGTACAACACCGAGACCGGTGAGCAAACCAACGTCCTGACCGAGAACGACACTGATCGCCCCTGGTATGAGCGCCGTTACCTGCGCGTCGACTGGTCGCAGAACCTCCTGGCCAACTTCGACTTCCTCGCCGGCGGCGCCACCGGCCTCGGCGTCGTCGCGCAGCCGGCCAGCTACGTGGTCACCGACCCGAACGATCCGGATGCGCCGGTGTTCGGCGTCCGCCGCGGCGACGGGTGGCAGGATACGCGCAGCCCGCAGCGCTGGGGCGAGCTCGATCGGATCGACTACTTCGATCTGACCTTGAAGCTGCAGGCCACGCCCGAGACCTTCCTCCTCTGGTACGAGGACGGCACGACCGAACAGTGGCCGGCCTGTTGGTTCTACGAGTTCGGGCCGTGGGACTGCGCCTCGTCGACGATCAAGGTCCGCAGCTCGTTTCTGCGCGTGCCCGAGTCCGACTATGTGCCCCTCTACTACCCGGACAACTACATCGCCCGCGACGCCGCCGGCCAGGCGATCCGCGTCACCTGGGACGAGGCGGTGGGCATGCGCCGGTGCACCGCCGACGAGGGCCCGGGCTGTACTCCGGTGCGCATCCCGATGTTCGACTGGTTCGGCTACTTCCGCACCGAGCGCGAGGCGTACGACCGCGACTACGAGCTGACCGAGGAGGGCCGGGTCCTGCTGATCAACCGGTTCAACATCTGGCAGCGCTCGCGCGACGCGGCCGGCACCGTCATCCCGCCGGCGCTGCGCCAGCCGAAGACGATCCGCTACCACCTCTCCGAGCGGTCGCCCGCCGCCCTCTTCCCCAGCGCCCGGCGGGTCGGCGAGGCCTGGAGCCAGGCTCTGGCCGCCACGGTGCACAGCCTCACCGGCGTTGCCCCCGCGGCGCCGCTCTTCGAGGTCGTCCCCAACACTTTCCGCGCCGATGAGGACGGGATCGCCGACTTCGGCCAGCGCAACGGCGACCTGCGCTACAATCACCTCTTCTGGGTCGACGAGCCGCAAATGGAGAGCCTGCTCGGTTACGGCCCCTCGGCCGCCGACCCCTTGAGCGGCGAGATCATCGCCGCCGACGCCTACGCCTACGGCGCGGCGATCGACTCCTACGTCGCCCAGGCCGCCGACATCGTCGATCTGATGCGCGGCGACATCCTCGAGACCGAGTTCATCGCCGGCGAGAACGTCGGCCACCTCGTCGCCGCGCTCGGCAACCGAGCGGGCATCGATCCGGCCGAGCGGCGCGCCGCGGCCGACCGGGCGATGCGCGACGGGGTCGG
>JBFYZW010000727.1:0-5460 GCA_041309305.1 Deltaproteobacteria bacterium
GACTATCTGCTGCTCGTCGGCGATCTGGCCACCGCCGGCTGCGGGTTCGAGGGGAGCCCGTCGTCGGAGGCCGAGCTGCTCGAGCTGGGTCAGCTGCTGCGCGACGCGAGCCCGCGGCTCCAACTCGTCGAGCAGCCGACCCCGTGCAGCGCGGCCGATCGGCGCGGGCAGCTGACCGGGCGTGAGCAGGTCATCGTCGCGGCGGCGATGGACGAGGCGATCAACGCCTCGGCGCGCGGCGTCGGGGTTTGCGCCGCCGCCAATTGCCGCGCCGTGCCGGTCGAGGTCACACCCTCCTTCGTCGCGCTGTCGTGGCACTGCCCGGTGGTCTTCGACCTGCTCGACGACGATCGCGACCCCTGAGTCACCGGCGGCGCGCGCGCGGACGCGGCGGCGCGCTCGGACAGCGGGTCGCCAAGACGCAGCGGTCGCAGGCCGGCTTGCGCGCGTTGCAGACCGCGCGGCCGTGCAGGATGAGCAGGTGGCTGACTGCGATCCACTCGTCGCGGGGGACGAGGCGCATCAGGTCGCGCTCGATCGCCACCGGCTCTTTGGCGCGCGTCAGGCCGAGCCGGTTGGTCAGCCGGGTGACGTGGGTGTCGACGACGACGCCGTCGGCGATCCCGAACGCCGTGCCGAGCACGACGTTGGCGGTCTTACGCGCCACGCCCGGCAGCGCGACCAGCGCCGCCATCTCCCGCGGCACCTCGCCGCCGTGGTCGCGGACCAGCGCCTGGGCCATGCCGCACAGCGCCTTCGCCTTGTTGCGGAAGAAGCCGGTCGAACGGACCAACGCCTCGACGTCGCTCAGCCGGGCGGCGGCGAGCGCCGCTGGATCGGGGTAGCGCGCGAACAAGGCCGGGGTCACCTGGTTGACGCGCGCGTCGGTGCACTGGGCCGAGAGGATGGTCGCGCACAACAGCTCGAACGGTGAGCGGTGAGTCAACGCGCAGGTGGCGGCGGGGTAGCTCTCGTGCAGGCGGGTGAGCAGCCAACGGACCGGCGGGTGGGCAGGTGGCATCGGTGCAGGATAGCGGAGGCCTCGGGGCGGCGGCAAACCGTGAATCCGCTTGACTCGACGCGGCCAGAAACGCTACTCCTCGCCGGTGCTCGGGTGCCCAGGTAGCTCAGTTGGTAGAGCAGCGGACTGAAAATCCGCGTGTCGGTGGTTCAATTCCGCCCCTGGGCACCACGTCACGATAGCCAAGCGGCGCGGGGGAGTCGGGCTCGACTCGCGACCAGCCGTGGTGCCTGTCCGGGAGGCGTCGATGTCGCAGCCGAAGATTGTCAAGCGCTACGCCAATCGCAAGCTCTACGACACCGAGCGGAGCTGCTACGTCACGCTCGAGGACATCGCCGGGATGATCAAGGCCGGTGAGGAGGTCCGCGTCGTCGACAACAAGAGCGGTGAGGATCTGACCTCGGTGACGTTGGCGCAGATCATCTTCGAGATCGAGAAGAAGGCCAACTTCATGCCGATGGGCCTGCTGCGTGATCTGATCCGCGACAGCGGCGACGCGATCGGCGGCTTCGCCCGCGAGCAGGCCGAAAAGGTCCAGGCGCGCGCCACCGAGTTGCGCGAGACGGCCGAGAAGCTCAAGCGCGAGACGCGCGAGACCGCCGAGCGCTGGCGGCACGACCTGAAGGACAAGCTCGATGGGGTCATTCCGCGCAAGGGCGAGAAGCCGAGCGAGGAGGGCGCCCCGCGTGTCAACGCCAAGGTCATCAATGACCTGTTGCTCACCACTCAGAGCGCCTTCGCCGAGCTGCAGCGCAATGTCGAGGATCGGGTCAAGGAGAGCGTCGGCACCGTGTCGCGCTACACCCACCTCGACAAGGAGATGGACGAGATCGGCAAACGTCTGGCGGCGCTGGAACAACGCCTCGAGAAGATGTCCTGAGGTGACCCGCCTGCTCGGCCTCGACATCGGCAGCGTGCGCATCGGCGTCGCGTTGAGCGACCCGTTGGGCATCACCGCCGCGCCGCTCGAGGTGATCGACCGCCGCCGTCAGGAGCCGCTGGCCCGCATCGTCGCGTTGATCGCCGAGCACGAGGTGAGCGGGATCGTCGTCGGTCAACCGTTGCGGCTCGACGGTGAGGCCGGCCCGGCGGTCGAGGGCGTGCAGGCGTTCGTCGCCGAGCTGGCCGCGCGCGTCAGCGTGCCGATCGCCCTGTGGGACGAGCGGTTGACCACCGCGCAGGCGGAGCGGGAGATGATCGCTGACGGGGTGCGCCGGCAGAAGCGGCGGCAGAGCATCGATCGGGTCGCGGCGGCGTTGATCCTGCAATCGTACCTCGACAGCCGAGGGGCGCGATGAGGCGACCGCTGTGGCGCGCTCTGGCGGTGCTGCTCGTCCTGGTGGCGTTGAGCGGCGGCGGCGGGTGGTGGCGCGTCTCCCGCTACCTGGACACCCCGCGCGGCGGGGTCGCGACAACGACGTTGATCGTACCCAGCGGCGCGACGCTCCGACCGATCCTCGACGAGCTCGGCGAGCGCGGCGTGCTCGACCGCCCGCGCTGGCTCTACTGGTACGCGCGGGTGAGCGAGGCCACCGAGGTGCGCGCCGGCGAGTACGAGCTCGCCGCCAGCGAGACGCCGCGGCAGCTGCTCGCCAAGCTGCGCGAGGGGCGGCTGAAGATGGAGAGCTTCACCGTCCCCGAGGGCCTCGACCGTTGGCAGATCCGCGCGCTGCTGGTCGAGCAGCGCTGGGTGACGGCCGCCCGGTTCGACGAGCTGTGCGACGACCCAGCCTTCCTCGCTGCGCACCAGATCCCGGGGCCGAGCTGCGACGGCTACCTGTTCCCCGAGACCTACACCTTCGCCCGCGGGGTCGCGCCGGAGAAGCTCTTCGCCGCGATGTTCGCCGCCTTCGATCAGGCCTACCGGGCCGCTACCCGCGAGGTGACGGCGCCGTTGCAGCTCGACCGGCGGCAGTTCACCACGCTCGCCTCGATCGTCGAGAAGGAGACCGGCGCGGCCGAGGAGCGGCCGCGCATCGCCTGCGTCTTTTACAACCGCCTGACCGCCAAGACGCGCTGGCGGCTCGACACCGATCCAACGGTGATCTACGCCGCGAAGCTCCTCGATCCGAGCTTCGACGGGAATCTGACCCGCGCCCACCTGCGCCAGCTCGACAGCCCCTACAACACCTACCGGGTGCTCGGCCTGCCCCCGGGGCCGATCGCCAGCGCCGGCGCGGCGGCCTTCGCGGCGGTGGCCCGACCGGCGGCCTGCGCCGACTTCTTCTTCGTCTCGATGAACAACGGCCGCCACGCGTTCTGCCCGACCCTGGAGTGTCACAACCGGGAGGTGCAGCGCTGGCAGGTCAACTACTTCCAGCGACCGACGCCCTGAGCGGCTCAGCGACCCGAGACCGTCATCTCGGCAATGCGCAAAGTCGGCGCGCCGACCGTGCCGCGCAAGCTGAGGTCCGAGCCGATCCGGTCGATGTCGCCGAGCATCGCCAGGTAGTCCCCGGCGATGGTCACCTCCTGCACCGGGTGGACGACCTCGCCGTGCTCGAGCCATAGGCCGTTGGCGCCGCGCGAGTACTCGCCGGAGACGGTGTTCAGCCCGTGGCCGAGGCCGCGGGTCACGAGCAGCGCGCGAGGCGCCGAGCGGAGGATCTCGGTCGGGTCGTCCTCCCCGGCCGCGACGTAGACGTTGAACGGCCCCGGGTGGGGCAGAGAGGTCGGGCCGCGGCGGGCGTTGGCGGTCGGGGCGACGCCGGCGCGGCGCGCGGTGGTGCTATCGTAGAGGAAGGTGGTCAGTCGGCCGGCGTCGACCAGCGCCTTGCGCGTCGTCGGCAGGCCTTCGCCGTCGAAGGGCGCGCTGCCGAGGCCGCGGCGGAGCAGCGGATCATCGTAGATGGTCAGCCGCGGCGCGGCGATCGACGCGCCGAGCCGGTCGGCCAAGAAGGACGCCCGCTTGTACACCCGATCGCCGTCGATCGCGCCGATCAGGCCGGCGGCCAGGCTGGCGGCCATCGACGGCTCGAAGATGACCGGCACCCGCTGGGTCTGGACCGGTCGGGCGCCGAGCATCCGCGCGGCGCGCAGGCCGGCGGTGCGGCCGACCACCGCCGGGCTCTCAAGGTCGGCGAGGTGGGTCTTGCTGTCCCACCAGACCTCGGTCTGCAGCTCACCGTCAGCCTCGGCGATCGGGTTGGACCACCAGCTGAGGTGGGTGCCGCGCAGCACGCGCACCGCGCCACGCGACGTGACCAGCAGCGAGGTCTGCTCGCCCGAGGCGACGCCGCTGTCGCGGAACCTGGTCACCCGTGGGTCGGCGTCGCGCGCTGCCGCCTCGAGCGCGTGCGCCCAGTCGATCTTCTGCTCGGCGCTGAGGGCCGGGATGGCCGGGTCGTACAGCTCGAGCTCCTCGCCGGCGGTGATCGTCCCGGCCGGCGCGTCGGCGAGGCCGTGGTGCGGATCGACGTGCGCCTCGCGGGCCAGCGCGCAGGCCTGGCTGACCGAGCGGGTCAGGCCGGCAGGCGAGAAGTCGCTGGTGGTGCAGAAGCCGAGCCGTCCGCCGACGAAGACGCGCAGTCCGAGCGCCTTGCTCACCGCCTGGGTCAAGGTGACGATCTCGCCGGCGCAGACCTTGACCTCGAACTCCTTGCTCGCGCCGATGACCAGGTCGGCCTCGTCGGCGCCGTGCCGGCGGGCCAGCTCGAGCGCCTGGGTGGCGAGCTCGAGCAGCGGGGCGGCGGGGGTGAGCTCAGCCGGCATCGGTCCCTCCGACGGTGATACCGTCGAGGCGGACGGTGGGCAGGCCGACGCCGACCGGGACGGTCTGGCCGTCCTTGCCGCACGAGCCGATGCCGGGGTCGAGCTGCGGGTCGTCGCCGACCATCGTCACGCGCCGTAGCGCCTCCGGGCCGACGCCGATCAGCGTCGCGTTCCTCACCGGCGGGCCGAGCTTGCCCCGCTCGATCAGGTAGCCCTCGCGCACCTCGAAGACGAAGTTGCCGTTCGAGATGTCGACCTGCCCGCCGCCGAGCGTGGCGCAGTAGAGCCCCTTTTCGACGCTGGCGACGATCTCCGCCGCCGGGGTCGCGCCGCCGGCCATGTAGGTGTTGGTCATCCGCGGCATTGGCGCGTGCTGGTAGGACTCACGCCGGCCGCTGCCGGTCGACCCGATCCCCATCACCTGCGCCGACAACCGGTCGACCAGGTAGCCGCGCAGCACGCCGTTTTCGATCAGCACCTTCTCGCCGGCGACCACGCCCTCGTCGTCGACGTTCACCGAGCCGCGCCGGTGGAGCAGCTCACCGTTGTCGATCACGGTGACCAGCTCGCTCGCCACCCGTTCGCCGAGCTTGCCGGCGAACAGGGACGTCCCCTTGCGGATGAAGTCGGCCTCGAGCCCGTGCCCGACCGCTTCGTGCAGCAGCACGCCGCTCCACCCGGGCGACAGGACGACCACCTGCGGGCCGGCCGGCGCCGCCACCGCGCCG
>JBFYZW010000728.1:0-3766 GCA_041309305.1 Deltaproteobacteria bacterium
GACGGCGCCGTGCTCGCGGTCGGCAGCCACTACCTCGAGTTCATCGACCTCCAGCACCCCGCCGCGCCCCCGCTCGGCGCGGCGGAGCTACGCCCCGGGGCCGACTACGCGCCGGTCTTGACCACCGGCGGTGGCTTGTGGCGCTACCAGCTCCGCGACGTGGTCCGCTGCGTCGGCCATTGGCGCGCCACCCCGCGCGTCCGCTTCACCGGCCGGCTCGAGCTCCAGTCGGACCTGTGCGGCGAGAAGCTCGGCGCGCCGTTGGTCGAGGCGGCGCTGGCCCGCGCCGTCGCGACGCTCGCGGCGCCGCCCCGCTTCGCCGCGCTCGCCCCGCGCCAGACGCCGCCCGGGTATCTCCTGCTCGTCGAAGCGGACGGGGGCGCGGCCGCCGCGGCGCAGCTCGCCGAGGCCGTCGAGGCCGAGCTCGGCTCGGTCTACCACTACGCCTACTGCCGCAAGCTCGGCCAGCTCGCCCCGATCGAGCCGGTGCGCTGCGCCGAGGCGCTCCGCCGTTACCAGCGCGCCCACGAGGCGCGCGGCCTGCGCGCCGGCGACGTCAAGCCGGCCGGCTTGCTCCTCGACCCGGCGCTGGTCGCCGCGTTGACCGAGCCTTGAGCGTCGGCTCAGGCCGAAGCCGGCAACTCGATCTCGGCCGCCGAGCGGTCGCCGACCGGCAGGCTCCACTTCTGGCTGATTTCGCGGCGCAGCATCAGGTTGATCGTCCAGTGCAGCCAGAGGGAGAAGGGGCTGTTTGCGTTGGCGCGCAGATCGAGGCTGCGATCGAGGATGCTACCGAGCGAGAAGAAGCGCCGGCGCACCTGCATCAGGCGGTGGAACAGCTCCTCGGCCGTCCAGCGCGTCGGGCGGAAGGCGATCTGGCCGAAGGTGTAACCCGGCGCCAGCCACCAACGGTCAAAGAGCAGCCGGCGCTCGGCTGCCAGCTTCTCGTACAGCGGCGTGCCCGGGAACGGTTGCAGGTGGTTGAAAGCGGCGATCATGAAGCGCTGCTTCAGCGCGAAGTCGAGCGTGCGCTCGAAGACGTCGCCGGCCTCCTCGTCGTAGCCGAAGACGAAGGTGGCGTAGAGCTTCAGCCCGCGATCGCGGAGGCGGGCGATCGACTCGCCGTAGCGCGCCGCGCCGCGGTTGAAGCGCTTGTTCATCGCCGTCAGCGTCGCCTCGTCGAGCGACTCGAAGCCGATCAGCAACCCGGCGCAGCCGCTTTTGGTCAGCAGATCGAGCATCTCCGGGTCATCAGCCACCTGCAGGCTGGCCTGGCCGATCCAGGTGACGCCGAGCGGCGCGAGCGCGCGCAGCAGCTCCTTCGCGCGGGCCGGCTCGGCCACCAGGTTGTCGTCGACCAGGAAGACCCGCTTGCGCCCGGCGGCCTCGATCTCGCGCACGATGACCTCCGGGGGGCGCATCCGGTAGGTGTGCCCGGCGAAGGCGGCGATCGAGCAGAAGTTGCAGGCAAAGCGGCAGCCCCGCCCGGCCTCGATCAAGGTGAGCGGCAGGTACTTCTTGCCGGCGAAGATCCGCCGGTCGGTGACCACGGCGTCGAGCGGCTGGCGCTCACCCCGGTAGAGCGGCGCGAGCCGCCCGCGGCGCGCGTCGGCGAGCACCTGCGGCCAGACCGGCTCGGCGTCGCCCACCACCACCGCGTCGGCGAAAAGCTGCGCCTCGGCGGTCACCAGCGTCGGGTGGTAACCGCCGAGCACCACCGGCACGCCGCGGCGGCGGTACTCGCGGGCGATCTGGTAGGCGCGCTTCGCGGTGTAGGTCTCGGCGGTGAGCGCCACCAGATCGGTCGGCGCGTCGTAGTCGATCACCTCCATCCGATCGTCGAAGAAGGTCACCTCGACGTCCGGCGGCGTGACGCCGGCGAGCGTCGCGACCGACAGCGGCTCCATCTGCCACGAGCGGACGTAGTCGGCCCGGCTCCGGCCCATCGCCGGCTGGACGAAGGTCAGCTTCATCTCGCCTTGTTACGGCCTCACCTGCCGCACCGCAAGCGCCGTCGAGCACGCCCCCCCAACACTGCCCGGTATGTGCGCAATGGTGTAGGATGAGCCCTTGTCCCACTGCTCCGGGAGCCGCTGATCCCGACGGATCCACGATGAAGATCCTCCTGATCATGGCCGACGCGCACATGCACAAGCTGCGCTTCGGCTCGTACGTGCGCTCGATGCGCGAGGCGCCGCTGTCGATCTCGACGCTCGCGGCGATGACGCCCGATCTGCCCGAGGTCGAGTACCGGTTGATCGACGAGAGCGTCGACCCGGTGCCGCTCGACGCCGAGGCCGACCTGGTCGGCATCAGCGTGCTGACCGGCACCGCCCGCCGCGCCTACGCGCTGGCCGATCACTTCCGCCGGCGCGGCATCCCGGTGGTGCTCGGCGGCGCGCACGTGACGCTGCTCCCGGACGAGGCGCGCCAATTCGCCGACAGCATCGTCGTCGGCATGGCCGAGAAGACCTGGCCGCTGCTGGTGCGCGACGCGCTGGCCGGCCGGTTGCAGCCCGAGTACCTCGAGCCGCCGAGCCGCGACCCGTACTGCCCCGGGATCCCGACGCCGCGCTGGGACCTGATGCGCCGCTCCGGCTACAACATGCCGCTGACCATCCACGCGACGCGCGGCTGCGTCCACTCCTGCGACTTCTGCAGCGTGCCGCCGATCTGGCGCCGCTTTCAGCGCCGGCCGATCGCCGAGGTGATCCGCGACATCCGGGCGCTGCCCGGCCGGCGCTTCGCGCTCAATGACGTCAGCCCCTTCGACGACCTCGACTACGCCAAGGAGCTGCTGCGCGCGATGATCCCGCTGCGCAAGACCTGGGGCGGCCTGGCCACCACCACCATCACCCGCGACGCCGAGCTGATGGACCTGTTGCGCCGGAGCGGCTGCCGCTTCCTCCTGCTCGGCTTCGAGTCCGTCAGCCAGCAGAGCCTCAACCGCATCGCCAAGGGCTTCAACAAGGAGGATGACTACGCCGAGGTGATGCGGGTGATGCACGGCCACGGCATCATCGTCCAGGGCTGCTTCGTCTTCGGCTTCGACGAGGACGACCGCGATGTCTTCGCCGACACGGTCGAGCGCGTCAACGCGCTGCGGGTCGACATCCCGCGCTACTCCTTCTACACCCCCTACCCGGGCACCCGCCTGTTCGAGCGGCTCGAGGGCGAGGGGCGGATCCTCAGCTACGACTGGGCCGACTACGACACGATGCACGTCGTCTTCCGCCCGCTGAAGATGAGCGCCGCGGAGCTCTACGAGGGCTTCCGCTGGGCCTACCGCGAGACCTTCCGCCTGCGCAGCATCCTGCACCGCACGCTCGCCGGCGGGCTCAACTTCCCGATCAGCTTCGTCGGCAACCTGACCTACCGCATCTTCGTTCGCCGCCTCTACGCCAACAAGGGCTTCGAGATGCCGGTGCCCGACGCCCGCGCCGCCGTGCTGGCGCGTTATGGCCGCGAGGCGCAGCGGGGCCGGTCGCCAAACGGGGGTGCGCGATTTGCGCACACCCCGTTTGCGGTTCCCCCTCGGGCGAGGCCGCTCTTTGGTGACCGGGAACCGTGACCGCCCGTTCAGGCCTCGGCGGCTGATCGGCTGGGCCCTGTGTCTCAGCCGCTGTCCTGCGCCGGCGCGGCCGAGTGTGATCCAGGAGCGTCGGTAGGCGACCGCGCCTCGGGCGGCTCGGGGGCCTGTGCTCGGCCTGCTCGGCATAAGACGCGCCGTGCATGATGCGTGAGCCAACACTCACGACCGACGGCC
>JBFYZW010000729.1:0-12699 GCA_041309305.1 Deltaproteobacteria bacterium
GGCGATCAGTCGGCGGGCCGGGGGGTCGTCGCGCCGATCGCCGGCACGGTGCTCGAGCTGCGGGTCAAGGCCGGCGACGCGGTGCAGGCCAACCAGGTGGTCGCCATCGTCGAGGCGATGAAGATGAAAACCGAGATCGCCGCGCCCGCGGCCGGCACCGTCGCGCGCTGCGCGGTGGCCGCCGGTGACGCGGTGCGAGAAGGGCAGCCGCTGGTCGAGTTTCAGTGACGGGAGCGAGAGGAGCCGCCGGCGATGGACCTGTTCATCCGCTTCATCGACACCGGAGCCTTCGGGCACTTCACCGTCGGCCACCTGGTGATGCTGGTCGTCGGCAGCCTGTTCCTCTGGTTGGCGATCACCCGCGACTACGAGCCGCTGCTGCTCGTGCCGATCGGCTTCGGCATCCTGGTCGGCAACATCCCGCACGCGCCCGGCCTCGGCATCAGCGTCTACGAGTCAGGCAGCGTCCTGGCGATCCTCTACGGCGGTGTCACCCAGGGGTGGTACCCGCCGCTGATCTTCCTCGGCATCGGGGCGATGACCGACTTCTCGGCCATGCTCTCGGCGCCGCGGCTGATCCTGCTCGGCGCCGCCGCCCAGGCGGGGATCTTCGTCACCTTCGCCGGCGCGCTGTGGCTCGGCTTCGACGTCAAGCCCGCCGCGGCGGTGGCGATCATCGGCGGCGCCGACGGGCCGACGGCGATCTTCCTCGCCTCGCGCATGGCGCCCGAGTACCTGGGCGCGATCGCCATCGCCGCCTACTCGTACATGGCGCTCGTGCCGGTGATCCAGCCGCCGATCATCCGCCTGTTGACCACCCGGCGGGAGCGCCTGATCCGCATGGCGCCCTCGGCGCCGGTCAGCCGGCGCATGCGCGTCCTCTTCCCGATCGTCGGCTTTTTGATCTCCTGCCTGCTGGTGCCCGGGGCGTTGAACCTGCTCGGCATGTTGTTCTTCGGCAACCTGCTCAAGGAGTGCGGCGTGACCGAGCGGCTGGCCCAGACGGCGCGCACCGCCTTCATCGACATGGTCACGATCGTGCTCGGTTTCGCGGTCGGCACCTCGACCGACGCGACCCGGTTCTTGACCGGCGCGTCGATCAAGATCTTCCTGCTCGGCGCCTCGGCGTTCGCCATCGCCACCGCCGCCGGGGTGCTGGCGGCCAAGCTGATGAACCTGGTCAGCGCGACGAAGATCAACCCGATCATCGGCGCCGCCGGCGTCTCGGCGGTGCCCGACTCGGCGCGCGTCTGCCAGGTGGTCGGCGCTCACGAGGATCCGCAGAACTTCCTGATCATGCACGCGATGGCGCCGAACGTCGCCGGCGTCATCGGCTCGGCGGTCGCCGCCGGCGTCTTCTTGGCCGCGCTCCCCTGAGCGGCGGCGAGTGCTCTACGGGCCGACCACCTCGAGCCGCTCGAGGCGCAGGCCCTTGCTCTCGAACGCGCGGGCCAGCTCGCCCTCGCTGGCCTGGATTAGCCGCTTGACGTTCTGGTCCCGTGTCTCGAACTTGGCGAAGATCTTCCCGTCCTTGGCCGACAGCGACAGCGCCGTGCCGCCGAGCACGTTGTCCTTCAGCTCGATGCGGAACTCGCTGAGGCCCTCCTTGTTGACCCCGACCATCACGCGCTCGACGATCTGCCGGATCACCTCGGCCGGCAGCTTCGGCGCTGCCTGGGCAGCGGCCTCGGCGCCGTGCACCTGCGCTCCCTTCGCCTCGGCGACCCCCTGGCCGGCCGCGCCGAAGCCGTCGCGTCCGCCCATCTCCTTGCCGCCGCCGCCGCCGTCGTCTTTCTCGCCGCGGCCCTCGCGTCGATCATCGCGCGAGATCGCGGCCAGCTTGTCGCCCTGGCGGTCGACGCGGCGCTCCTGGATGTCGGCGTCCTTGTTCTCGCCCGCCTTCTTGGTCTCGCGCGACTCGGTGTCGCGCGACTTCGACTGCACCTGCTTGTCGCCGAGCGATTGCTGGCCCTTGTTCTGCAGCGTCGACTGGAAGGTGTTGGCCTGGATCCCCTGGCGGGCGAGCAGCTTCGCCGAGGCGGCCGACTGCTGGCCGGTCTGCTCGCCGCGCGCGCGGGCCTGGTCGCGGTTCGACTTGGCCGTCTGCTCCTGCTTCTGGCCGACCAGCCGGGCGAACTCCTCGCGCTGGGTCTGGCTCTTCTCCTGGTTGCGGCGCTCGTTGGCGCGCTCCTGCTCGCGCGTCTGAGTCTCGCGCACACCGCTGTCGTCGTTGATCCGGGTCATCTATTTCTCCCGGCGGCGTCCGCCGCCCGCGTTGCTGGTGCACACCTACATATGGCCACGCGCCGGCATTGGGCTAAGAAAAATCAAAAACCTCGCAAGATCAAGGGACTCGGGGTCATCCCCCCTTGTTCAGGAAGATGGTCTGGGCGATCTCGTCCATCGCCTCCTCCTGCTTGCTCTCCTCGGCCTTCTTGACCTCGGCCTGCCACTTCTCGCGGTGCTTCTCGAGCGCCTTGAGCTCCTGCATCGCCTTGCCGAGGTCCTCGCGCGCGCCGCGCACGTCCTCCTCCTTCTGCTTGATGACCGCCTTCTGCCCCTCGATCGCCCGCTTCTGGTTCTCCTCCTGCTCCTTGAGCCGCTCGATGAAGACGTTGGCGCCGGAGACGTCTTGCGCGCTCATCTCGCCGCGCATCGTCTTCTCCGAGTACTCGCGCATCTTCGCCTTGCGTTTGGCGATCATCCGCTCGAGCTCGGCCTCCATCTCACGTAGCCGATCCTGCTCGGCGCGCAGGGCCTTCAGGCAGTCGGCGAGGTACTTCTCCGCCGCCTCCTTCTTGCGCTCGCGGACCTTGAGCAGGGTCTCGAGCCGGTACTGCTCCTTGACCGCCACGGGACCTCACCTCTACTGGGCGTCGGCGAACATGCCGACCAGCCGCTCGACGGTGGCGTCGAACGGATCGCACTCCTGCACCCCCTGCTTGAGGAAGCTCTCCACCTCCTCGATCTTGTCGATCGCGTAGTCGGTCTTGGGATCGGTGCCGTACTGGTAGGCGCCGAGCAGGATGAGGTCGCGCTGCTTCTCGTAGGTGGCCAGGACCTCGCGCAGCTTGCCGGCCGCCGCTTTGTGTGGGTCGGCGGCGATGCCGCTCATCACGCGCGAGAGCGAGGGCAGGATGTCGATCGCCGGCCAGTGGTTGCGCGAGCCGAGCGCGCGGTTGAGGATGATGTGCCCGTCGAGGATACCGCGCACCTCGTCGGCGATCGGTTCGTCCATGTCGCCGGCCTGGACCAGCACCGTGTAGAAGGCGGTGATCGAGCCGGTCTCGTTGTTGCCGGTGCGCTCCATCAGCCGCGGGATCTGGGCGAAGACGCTGGGCGGGAAACCCTGGCGGGCCGGCGGCTCGCCGATCGCCAGGCCGATCTCGCGCTGGGCGCGGGCAAAGCGGGTGGCCGAGTCCATCAGCAGCACGACCCTCTTGCCCTGGTCGCGGAACCACTCGGCGATGGCGGTGGCGACGAACGGGCACTTGGCGCGCACCAGCGACGGCTGCGCCGAGGTGGCGACGACCACCACCGACTTCTTCAACCCCTCCTCGCCGAGCGACTCCTCGATGAAGTCGCGCACCTCGCGACCGCGCTCACCGACCAGGCAGGTGACCACCACCTCGGCCTCGGTGTTGCGGGCCAGCTGCCCCATCAAGGTCGACTTGCCGACGCCGGAGCCGGCGAACAGGCCGATGCGCTGGCCGAGGCCGACGGTGAGCAGGCCGTCGATCGCGCGCACGCCCATCGCCAGGTGCTCGGTGACCCGGGCCCGTTTCATCGGGTCCGGCGCCGCCCGCTCGACCGACCAGTCGCTCAGGTCGGCGCACTCTTCGAGCGGCGGACCCTGATCGAGCGGACGGCCGAGGCCGTCGAGCACGCGGCCGAGCAGGCTCCAACCGCAGCGAATCGAGAAGGGCCGGCCGGAGGGGAGCACCTCGCAGTCGGGGCCGATGCCGTGCGCCTCGCCGAGCGGCATCAGCATGACCTGCTCGTCGCGGAAGCCCACCACCTCGCAGACGATCCGGTCGTGGCCCCCGGAGACGATGTAGCACATCTCGCCGATGCGCACGCCCGGCACCATCGCCTTGATCACCAGCCCGGTGACCTCGGTGACCCGGCCGCGCACGTGGATGGTCTCGGTCTCCTCGACCGCCTTGATGTATTTCGACAGGTCGATGACCGGCGCGCCGGCGGCCTTCGTCGTCGCGGGGCGTGGTGCGACCTTCGGGCGCTGTCGCTCGTCGGCCATTAGCGCACGTCCTTGAGCACGCGCTCGAACACAGCGAGCTGGGTCTCGAGCTGCGCGTCGATCGTGCCGGCCTCGGTCTCGATGATCACCCCGTGGCGCTGGACGTCGGGGTCCTCGCGCAGGCCGATTTCTTTGGCGCGGCTGAGCACCTCGAGCAGATCCGGCTTGTGCTCGCGGATCATCTGCAGATCGTCGGGGTGGACGCGCAGGTAGATCTCCCGCCGCTGGCGCGCCTTCTCCGACAGCGCCTGCTTGACGATGTCGACCACCCCCTCGGGGTGGAACTCCAGCTCGCGGCCGAGCACCTTGCGCGCGATGGTCACGGCCAGATCTCTGAGCTGCGGCTCGACCTGGGCCTCGATCGCCTGCATGCGCGCTGCCACCTTGGCGATCACCTCGGCGAGCTCGGCGGCGCCGGCCTCGCGCCCCTCCTGGTGGCCGAGCTGGTAGGCCTGCTCCTTGAGCTTCTCGGCCTCGAGCTCGGCCTCCTGGCGGATGCGCTCGGCCTCGGCCAGCGCCCGGTCGCGGATGGTCTGCGCATCGGCGCGGGCGTCGGCGGTCTCCCCCTTGATGATCGCCGGCCGGCGCACCGGCTCGGCGAAGCCGGTGTCCGGGCTGATGTCGCCCAGCTCGAGGTTCTCGCGCTTGATCACCTTGGTCATGGCCCGAATTGTGCCACGAGCCCTGGCCCAAGGCCAGGCTGCGGCGCGGCGGCGTCAGACGCTCGGCTCGCCCTCGTTGAACGACGGCGGACCGCCGCCGGGCGCCGGGTCACCGGCGGGCGGCGGGGCGGCCAGGCTCGGGTCGTGCAGGACCAGATCGAGGTTGGCCCATTGGGCCGAGAGGACGCCGCGGGCCGACATCTCGCGCACGCGCAGCAGGATCGAGTCCTGCAGCCGCTTGAGCACCGGCTCCTCGAGCTCGGTCATCTCGCCGGCCTTGTCGACGAAGGAGATGAACAGCTGGCCGGCCTCGCGCGGCAGGCGCTGGCGGAAGCCCTCGCGCACCTGGGCGTCCTCGAGCAGCGCCGCCTTGGCCAGCCGCCACAGCCCGGCCTTCTGGAAGAACTCCTCGGTGTCGGAGAAGTTGACCACGACGCGGGAGAGGAAGCGCTGCGCGGTCTTCAGGTCGGGCATGTCGACCTGCGAGGCGCTGCGCACCGCGAGGATCAGCTCCTCGGCCTTGTCACGCGGCAGCCGGCGGCATAGCTCGGCCAGCGCCAGCTTGCCGACCGCGACGAAGGCCTGGCCGAGCTCGACCAGGCCCAGCTCGCGCATCAGGCGGTAGATCTCCTTGCGCTCGAGCTGCAGGATGTCGCGGAAGGCGAAGCCCTTGGCCGACGGCTCGGGCATCGACGCGAAGCGCGACTCGAAGATCTGCCGCACCGAGCGGACCAGCTCCACCGGCACGCGCTTGACCTCGTCCTTGGGCGGCAGCTTGGCGCGGATCCCCGGCGGCAGGCGCTTGAGGATCGAGCGCACGGTCGGGGCCGGTAGGCTGATCAGCACCGTCGCGACGACGCGGGCCGACTCGCCCTTCAGGCCCTGCAGGATCCAGGACGGGTCGACCCGCTCGAGGCCCCGGAGGCCACGGAACGAGATCGCCTGTTTGATCTCGTGGACCATGAACGGGATGCGCTTCTTCGACTCGATGGCGAGCAGCTTCTCCGCCTTCTCCTGCATCGGCCCGCGCGCCTCGGGCGGCAGGTGCGCGAAGATCGCCAGGTCCTCCGCGTTGCCCACCGTCAACGTGGTGAGCAGCAGCATCGCATCGCGATCGCTGAGCGGGGAGAAGAACGGGTGCATCGCGGCGGGTTACGGACCGCTGACCGGTCCGGCGCCGGACATCGAGGCGTCCGGCTTGCGCCGCGCCTTGGCGATCTCGGTCTGCAGGCGGATCAACCGCCCGCGCACGCCGCGCAGCCGGATCTGCATGTAGATGAGCGCCAGGCAGAGCAGGGCGACGACGCTGAGGATGACGATGCCGACGATCGTGCGCTTGCGCGGATCGACCCAGAAGCTGCTGCCGGGCTTGACGGCCTCGGCGGGGGCCGCGCCGCGATCGACCAGCCGGCCCTGGGTCATCACCACGACGACGCGGTCCGGGGTCAGCCCCTCGACGCCGGCGGCGACGATCGCGGCGACCTGAGGCTCGGAGAGCGGCTTGGCGTTGCCGGCCGCCGGCGCGTACTTGATCGTCACCGAGGCGGTGGTGTCCGGGCGCTGCTCCTGGGTGGTCTGCAGCGCGTCCTTCTCCGGGACGACGATCTGCACCTCGGCGTCGAGGATCCCCTCGATGAGCTTGAGCTGCTTCTGGATCTCGCCCTCGAGCGACTGGAGGAACTTGGCCCGCTCCTCGGCGGAGGTCGGGATCAGGCCCGACTCGCCGAACACCGCCTGGTAGCCGTTGTCCTCGGGGGTGGGCAGCTCGTAGCGGTTGAGCGTCTTGTAGGCGTCGATGCGCTGGCTTCGCGGCACCGCGATGGTGAAGTAGACCTCGCGGCCGGTGTCGACCATGCCCTTGATCGCGTCGACGTTCTCCTTGGCGAGGACCTCGATGATGCGATTGGCTTGCCGCTCGTTGACCTTGTGGACGATGAGCTCGGTGCCGCAGGCAGCAAGCGCCACCGCTGCGGTCATGATGGCCAGGTGCACTGTCCGCACGTTTCACCCCGTCGCGTCGAGTCAGCCCCGCCGGCGGTGCAGCTCGAACGCGTTGATGAGCAGACGCTAGCGCACGGCCGGGGTCATGGCAACAACCAGACAGACGCCCCGCCCGCGTCGAGGCGCGGGGCGTCGAGGGTGTGCGGGAAGAAGGGCGGGGTCAGACCTGCGTGTTCATCGTCTGCTTGATGCCGCTGGTCGCCTTCTCGACTACCTTCGAGGTGAGCTCGAGCTCTTGCGAGAAGCGGTAGACGCCCGCCTGCATCGCGATCAGCTCCGGTGGGCTGAACTGCCGGCCGGAGAGGGCCATGTTCATGATCCCGGTCATCCGGTCCTGGCCCGAGAGCAGGCCGTCGAGCATCTTGGACAGCCGGGTGCGGTCGGCCTCGGCCGCCGCGCCGACCCGGGTCGACGGCAGGTTGGCGTTGACCTTGGCCTGGAGCAGCACTTTGTGCGACTCGGCCACCCCCTGCACCTCGGTCGCGCCCTGCACCTGGTTCGGCGCCTGGCTCTCCATGACGTTCTGGAAGTTCGCGCCACCCGGACCTTGCTGACCCTGTATCTTGTCCAGCTGCTGCAGCTCCTGCTGCGCCCGCTGCATCTCCTTGAGGAGCTCACCCGCGGCCTTGCCGATACCACCACCACTCGGGTCCATCTCGACCTCCATCTATGTTGAGCCGCGCACGACGCGCGGACAGTAAACCTCCAGGGAGACGTCTCCCCGTTTACGGAATATTATCGCGGGCAAGCCAACCGGGTTGCTTTATTTTTCGACGCGTCGCGTTGTCGAGGATTTCCGGGGGAGTCGGGGCGTCAGGCGAGCTGATCCTCGAGCAGCCGGTGGAGCTTCTCGATCACCCGGGCGTGCAGCCGGGAGGTCCAGCTCTTCGACAGGCCGAGCTTTTCGCCCACCTCCTGGAGGCTGAGCTCCTTGTAGTAGTACATCTCCAAGAGCTCGCGCTCCTGGTCGGAGAGCTTCTTGATCGTCTCGCGGACGAGCCCGCGCGCCTGCTCGAGGCCCAGCTTCTCCTCGGCGAGCGGGTTCGCCTCGTCTTTGATCTGCAGCCCCTCGGTGCCGTCGATGGTCGTGATGTAGACCGCGGCCAGGCCTTGCACCGCCTGGGCCAGGTCCTGCACCGCCGTCTCGAACGGGTTCTCCGGCGGCTCCTCGCCCGCCTCCTTCGCCGCCGCGACCTCGGCCAGGTACTCGTTGGCGCGCTCCTCGAAGCGCGCCTTCGCGTACTCGGTGCGGCTCATCCAGCCCATCCCGCGCAGGCCGTCGTAGATCGCCCCGCGGATGCGGTAGTAGGCGAAGGTCATGAAGTTGGCGCCGAACTCGGGGTCGTAGCGATCGGCGGCCTCGAACAGGCCGATCATGCCGTACTCGACCAGGTCCTCGAAGTCGATCTCCTTGGCGACCGTCTTCTTCACCTTGCCGGCGATCGAGCGGACGAAGGGCATGTACTTGTCGGCGAGCGATCGCCGATCGAGATCGGGGCCGCCGTTCTTGCCCGGCTTCTTCTCCGGCGCGGCGGCCGCGGGCTTCTCAGCGGCGGTCGCCTGGTCGCGCGACGTCTTCTTGGCCGCTGCGCGGCTGCCTTCGGCCTTCGGCCGTTCGCTGGCGCTCTTGCTCATGAGATCCTGCTCAATCACCTCAACCGAGGTTGATCTTGCGCGCCCCCTCGGTCACGTCGTCGACCAGCTGGGCCAGCACCGGCGAGCCGTCCAACGAGTCGCCGATGAGGTCGTAAAGCCGCTCCAGCTCCTGCTCGTCGGCCTGCTTCAGGATGCGGCCGAGCTTGGCGTTGCTGAGGAAGGCGCGGGCGAACATCCGCGCCCGCTCGCGCCGGTCGGCGCCCGGCTTCTTGCGCAGCATGCCGGCGAAGAACATCGCCACCTGGGCCAGGTGCTCGTTGGTGAACTGGATGCCCGGCATCCCCTTCTTGCCGGCCATCGCCTCGAGCTTCTGGGTGATCTGCGGCGCGACGCGCTGGAAGCTGTCGACGACCTTCTGGTTCTCGGCCGGGCGCGTCTCGGTGGCGGGCTTCTCCACCGCCTTGCCCGCCTGCTCGGTCGGCCGGGGGATCTCCGGCTTGTCGATCGGACCACCACCACCAATTCTAGGCATGCTGCGACTCCTCTATCCTCAACCGAAGACACCGAGGCCGTGGGCCTCCTTGAGCGACTGCGCGAACTGGCCCGCCGAGCCGTTCGGATCGAGCGCGATCGCCTTCTCGATCGCCGCCAGCGCCTCCTTGTGCTTGTGCAGGAAGAACATCGTCTCGGCCGCCGAGGCGTGCGCCGCCGCCGACTTCGGGTTCAGCTCGATCGCCCGCTGGTGCTCCTTGAGCGCCGGGTTGAACCGACCCATCGAGAAGTAGAGGTGCCCGAGGGCCATGTGCGGCACGTCGGAGTGCGGGACCAGAGCGCAGACGCCCTGAAAGACCTCCTCGGCCTCCTTGTTTTTGCCCAGCTCCATGTAGAGGTATCCGGCCTCGAGCAGCAGGACGACGTCTTTCTGCGGAACCGGCACCAGGCCGTTGACCACCTGCTCTTCACTCATCGACCACCACCTCCTGACCGACGCGCGCTCGACTCACCCTGGCAGATTCCGCCCCGAGGGTCCAGCGTCGTGCGCCTGACGATATACCGAAAGCGGCGGGCGCGCCAAGCCGATGCCGGCGGGCAAGAAAAGACGAACGCCGCGGGGGTGCCGCGGCGTTCGCTTCAGACAGAGAGAGGAGGCGAGGGGCTAGCGGACGTTGTTGATCGCGTTCTTCGCCGTGTCGTGCTTGGTCTTCATGATGTTCGACAGCGTCGTGAACTGCCGGTTGTCCGCCTGCATCTTCTGCTGCAGCCCCAGGTACTGCATGTTGAAGCTCATGTTGAGCTCCTGCATCTGGCGCATCTGGCCCATCATGTCGCCGCCGGCGCCTGGTACACCCGCGACGTTCGAGCCGCCGCCGGCCGCCGCGCTGTTGATGTTCGCGGTCATGCCGGTGGTGCCCATCAGGCCGGTCGCGTTCGAGCCGGTGGCCGAGCCCGCCGTCTGGCCGGCGGCCGACGCCTTCAGTGAGCCGACGCCGGTGATCGCGGCCGAGAGCACCGCCCCGCCCGGGATGAAGGGCGCGGCCAGCTGGCCGGCGTCCATCACCGCGGTGGCGGTCCGGGACAGCCCGGTGCCGACCATGCTGCCGAAGTCGGTCTTCGGCGCCTGGCGGGTGCGACTGGAGTCGATTTGAACTCTGAGCCCTGTATTGCCGGTGTTGATCTTGCTGTCCATTGCCGCGCTCCTCTGGTTGGTTCGGCCTGAGCCCCTCTTGGGGGTTCGTTGTTCGCCTGCCCTACCTTATCGGACGGCGACGATTTCGGTTGGGAAAATCGATCAGATTGACAAAGAAACAGAAGATCAAGGAGTTTGGGTCATCTGCGCCTTGGTCTGGAACAGATAATCCAACAGATCCACCGTCCTCTCGACCGCGACCATCGCCTTCTGGGCGTTGGCCTTGTCCCGGTTGTTGCTCGACTTCTGCGCCTTCTCCTCCAGCGCCGAGAGGAGTTTGTTGAGGTTCTCCGCCACGTTGGCGGCCTCGTCCCCCTCGAGGATCGTCTCGATGCGCCGGAAGCCCAACGAGCTCTCCTCGCTCTTCGCCTGGTTGCTCTTCTCCGGCGCCTGGCCCTTGCCCTTGGTGATCCCCGGCTTCTGGGTCGCGCCGATCTTGAAGGACTCGAGCTTCTTGTCTGTCATGACGCTCCTCGCTGACGATCCCCTCTATTGGAAGAGGGTGCCGTCGCACGCCTCGCGGATGTTGGAGATCCCGTCCCCGACCCCGCCCGGCTCGAAATCGAAGTGGACCCCGTCTGCGACCATCGCCTCTTTGAAGTAGACCTGCGCATCGCAGGACTCGAGCTCGTCCGGGTCGGTGAGCGGCAGGCAGTCGGTGTCGGTCGGCAGCGCCGCGAGCTCGCTGTCGGAGTCGACCTGAACGACGTTCGGATCGCTCGGATCGAGCACCGCCGTGACTGAGGTGGCGCCGGCCTCGAGCGCCTCCTTCTCCAGGTTGACCCAGCCAATCACGAAGGCCAGCGGCACCAGCTCGGTGGTCTGGACCGGGTTGGGCAGCCAGTAGCCCAGGCCGATCGGCCTGACGATGCCGATGGTGATCCGCTCGCACTCGCCCCGCGCCGAGAGATCGGCGCTGTTGATGGTCAGCGGGCACGGCTCGTGGCCGCCGATCTCGAGGATCGCGCGCATGTTCTGGCCCAGGTTGGCGGCCAGCGTGCAGGGGTTGATCTGGGCGAGGAAGGGGATCTCGAGGCTCAGCGCGGTGACCTCGCGGCCGGCGCCGCAGCTGGTGAGCAACCCGGCGGACAGGCAGAGTGCGAGCGCGGTGCGGCTCATGGCCACCTCCCCTGGCGCAGGCCGTTGTCGGTCGGATCGGGGCCGACGACGATCAGGCGCACGCTGTCGCGGGTCTGCGGTGGCTCCTCCTCGCCGGCGAAGGCGACGAAGTAGACGGTGACCCCGACGCCGGCGAGGACCGCGGTGCCGACCGCGGCCCAGAGCCACGGCTCGCAGTACAGCGGTCGATCCGCGCCGTCACAGGCGCCCGGCGCCGGTGGAGGGGCCGGCGTCGTGACGAACGGCGTCGCGGCGCCGACCGGTCCGGCGTCGACGATCGTCGGCGGAGCGATCGGCACCGGCACCTGCTGGCACGGCGCCGGGCTTCTGGCCGGGACGACCCGGATCGGCGCCTCGGGGCTGCCCATGCGCGCCGGTCCGTTGCCGAACTCGTCGAAGACCTCGATGAAATACTCGAGCGGGCCGCGCAGGTCCTTGGCCGCGAGGACGGCGACGAAGTTGTCGGTCGCCGTGTCTTTGGTGAACGGCATCGGCCGCCAGTGTGTGTCGGCGCGGACGCGGAACATCACCTTCGGGTCGAACAGCTGCGACTCGTCTTCGAAGCGGGCGGTGATGGTGAAGCTCTTGCCCTTCTCGTACTCGCTGCACGCCTCGTGCACGATGCGCGGCATCAGCGTGTCATCGGCGTGGGCCGCGCCGGGCGACAGCGCAGACCACACCGCCACGCCCAGGACCGGCCCGCTAGGACCGATACTCCAGGCGCCGCGAGGCAATCTCGATGATGTCGCCATCCCGCAACCTCTGGCGTTGAACGCGCACCCCGTTGACGCGCGTCCCCAACCGGCTCTCGAGATCGACGATGACGTCCGTGCCGTCACCGTCGCGCACGATCTTGGCATGTAATCGCGAAACCGCCGGATCTTCAAGCACCAAGTGCGACGAGTCCATCCGGCCGATCAGCGTCTCGCCGCCGTCGAGCGGGAAGCTGACCGGCGTGCCGTTGACGTCCTGGATGACGAGCTTGGCCATCGACGCTCAGCGGGTGAAGCGCAGCGTGACCCGGAAGGACAGCTTGGCCTGTGGGTTGACCAGCTCGAGGACGGTCTTGCCGTCGCTCTTGAGGTTCGCGATCGGCGTGCGCCCGAGGCCGATGCCGCCGTCACCGCGCACGATCGCCCACGGCTCGGCCTGAACCGCGTAGGAGATGGCGTCACCCTCCACCTTGTAGCTGATGTGGACGGTGAACGGATCGCTCTTCGGGTCGCTGCCGGTGCCGATCTGCAGCTTGCCGGCCGCGTTCTTCAGCTTCAGCGTCTGGCCGATCGACACGCCGTCGCGCATGATCTTGACCGCCGGCACGGCGGAGATCTGCAGGTTGCCGAAGGTCGGCGCGGGGGGGGCCGGCGGCGGCGGCG
>JBFYZW010000730.1:0-24649 GCA_041309305.1 Deltaproteobacteria bacterium
ATCGCGCCCCTTCGCGACGCCGCTGTATCGTGGCGCGTTGAGCAACGTCGACGCGTCGCTGACCGCGCTCGAGCTCCTGCGCTACAACGAGCCGCTGGCCGACGGAGAGAGCGCGGCCAAGGACGCGCCGCGGCGTCCGGTGTCGCTGGTCACCGCGGAGCACGGCGGCGTTCGCCGGCAGGCGCTCCTCTCCTGGCAGCTCGGCGACGCCCCGGCGACGCCGATCAACCTCGTCTGGCGTGACGCGGACGGGTTCGCGCTGCAGGGCTACGCGCCCACCGGCCAGCGGGTGAGCGTCGAGGTTGCCCCGCGCCAGGACGCCTACGCGCTCGACTATGTGCTGCGGGTCGTCAACGAGGCGAGCAGCCCGATCGCCGCCGGCGCGACGGTGACGTTGTCGCTCGACCCGGGTCCCAAGCGCGAGTCGAGCTGGTTCGCTCCGCCGACCAACCTGGTGCAAGGGGTCTGCGCCTCCAGCGAGGAGCTCGAGCGCAAGCTCGACACCGACATCAAGGAGGACGGCCCGTTCACGTTGCCGAGCGCGGCCACCTGGGGGGCGATCGATCGCCAGTACTTTGTTGTCGCCGCCTGGGCGAACGGCCAGCCGCTCGGCTGCACGATGAACGTGGTCGGCGACGCCCTGCAGGTGCAGTTGAGCTTCACCGCCGAGGCGCTGGCGCCGGGGGCGACCTGGGAGCGCAAGCTCTCCTTGTTCCTCGGGCCGAAGCGGGACGACACGCTGGCGGCGGTGGCCGGCGAGCTGAAAGAGGTGATCGACTACGTCACGCTCGGCATCCCGCTCGGGTTCCTCGCCCGACCGATGGTCGCGCTGCTGAGCGTCTTCCACGGCTGGACCAGCAGTTGGGGACTGGCGATCCTGTTGCTGACTCTGGTCGTCAAGGTGCTGCTCTTCCCGGTCACGTTCAAGAGCAGCATCTCGATGCGCAAGATGCAGCTGCTCAAGCCGGACCTCGATCGGATCAAGAAACAGTTCGAGGGCGATCGGGAGCGACAGCAGCTCGAGCAGATGAAGCTGTTCAAGGAGAAGGGCGTCAACCCGCTCGGCGGGTGCCTGCCGATGCTGTTGCAGATGCCGGTCTGGTTCGCGCTCTACCGCACGCTGTGGAGCGCGGTCGATCTCTACCAGCAGCCCTTCCTCTGGCTGCCCGACCTGACCGCGAAGGAGCCGCTGCCGATCATGGCGCTGGTGATCGGCGGCCTCACCTACCTGCAGCAGAAGCTGATGCCCACCGCCGCGGACAGTCAGCAGGCCAAGATGATGCTCTACATGATGCCGGTGATGCTGACCGTGTTCATGATCGCGCTACCGAGCGGCCTGGTGCTCTACATCCTGTTCAACAGCGTCTTGACGCTCTTCCAGCAGCTGGCTATCAACAAGCGGCTGACCAGCCTGGGGTAACTACTCGCGGCGGCGCTGACGATCCCCTGCCGCCGCCGCGCCGGAGAAACCATGCCACGACGAGAATTCGAGGGCCGCACCGCGGCCGAAGCGGCCATCAAGGCCTGTGATGAGCTCGGTGTTCGCCGGGCGCTGCTGCGCTACGAGATCGTCTCCGAGACCGGCGAGGCGTTCGAGCGGCGGGTGGTGATCGCGGTCGACACCGACCGCCTGCCGCCCCCGGAGGAGGCAGACAGCGCCGCCGAGGCCAGCTCCGGGCGAGACGAGCGCCCGCGCGGCCGTGGTCGGCGGGACGACCGGGGTGGCGGCCGGGGCCGGCGGGATGACCGCGGCGGCTCTCGGGGCCGGCGGGACGACCGCGGCGGCCGGCGCGGGGCGGAGGGGAGCGACATCGACAGCCTGCTCAACTTGGAGGCGATGCCGGCGCAGGTGCCGGAGGAGCGCCCCGAGCTCACCGGGGAGGTGAGCGCGCGTGCGCGGCAGGCGAAGGAGGTGCTCGGCGAGCTGCTGCGCCTCTCCGGGTTGGGCCTCAGCCCGGCGGTGGTCCAGGACGACGCCGAGGAGATCCACCTCGACCTGCGCGGCGCCGACACGGCGCGGATCATCGGCGACAAAGGTGACGCGCTCTTGGCCTTGCAGTTCTTGGTCAACCGGATGGTCTCGCGGCACCAGGACGGCGACGCCCACGTCGTGCTCGACGCGGCCAGCTACCGCGTCCGGCGGCGGGCGGCGCTCGCCGAGCTGGCGCGCCAGCTGGCCGAAAAGGCCTGCGCCGAGAAGAAGGTGGTGCGGCTCAGCCCGATGTCGGCGCACGACCGGCGGATCTTCCACATCACGCTCCAGGAGCACGAGGGCGTCAGCACCCGTTCGGAGGGGGAGGGCCTCTTCCGGCCGCTGCTCATCATCCCGGCCGGCGAATAGGGCCGGCGATGGTGGACTACAAAGAGACGCTGCACCTGCCGCGCACCGGCTTCGAGATGCGCGCCAACCTGGCCGCGCGCGAGCCCGAACAGCTGAAGGCCTGGCAGGCGCTCGACCTGTACGCCGCGCGCTGCGCCGCCCGCGCCGGGCGGCCGCGCTTCGTGATGCACGACGGCCCGCCGTACGCCAACGGCCACCTGCACCACGGTCACATCCTGAACAAGATCCTCAAGGACATGGCGGTCAAGGACCGGGCGATGCGCGGCTTCGACGCGCCGTTCATCCCCGGCTGGGATTGCCACGGCCTGCCGATCGAGGTCCAGGTCGACAAGGAGCTGGGCCAGCGCAAGGCCGGCATGACGCGGGTCGAGATCCGCCGCGCCTGCCGTGCCTACGCCGAGCGCTTCGTCGACATCCAGCGCCAGGAGTTCGCTCGCCTGGGCGTGCTCGCCGACTGGCAGCACCCTTACCTGACGATGAGCTTCGCCTACGAGGCAGCGATCATCCGCGAGCTGGGCAAGCTCGCCGCGGCCGGCCTGCTCTACAAGGGCCTGCGACCGGTCAACTGGTGCACGGTGCACCAGACCGCGCTCGCCGAGGCGGAGGTCGAGTACGAGGACCACACCTCACCGTCGATCTACGTCGCAATGCCGCTGGTCTCGCCGTTGCCTGGGCTCAGCGGACAGGACGCCGATCTGGTCATCTGGACGACCACCCCGTGGACGCTGCCGGCCAACCTCGCCGTCTGTCTGCACCCGGACTTCGAGTACGTCGCCTACCCGGTGCGCGGGCGTCTGCGCGTGGTCGCGAAGGGCCTGCTCAGCACCTTCCTCGCCGCGATCGGCGAGCCCGGCGCCGACCCGACGGCAATTGCCGGCCGGTGGCCCGGCCGCGCGCTCGAGGGGCTCGTTTACCGCCACCCGCTCGCGCCGCGCGAGTGCCCGGTGGTCCTCGGCGGGCACGTGACGCTCGAGGGCGGCACCGGCTGCGTGCACACCGCCCCGGGCCACGGCCCGGATGACTTCGAGGTCGGGCGCAAGTACAAGCTCGCCGTGCTCAGCCCGGTCGACGGGCGGGGCCAGTTCACCGCCGAGGCGGGCGCCTTCGCCGGGCAACAGGTCTTCACCGCCAACGCGTCGATCGTCACCGCGCTGGTCGAGCGGGGCGCGCTGCTCAACCGACCCGGCGAGACGGTGACCCACCGCTACGCGCACTGCTGGCGTTGCCACCAACCGATTATCCTGCGCGCCACCGAGCAATGGTTCGTCGCCATCGACCAGCCGTTCGCCGGCGGCCCGTCGCTGCGCGCTCGGGCGCTGGCAGCGCTCGACGAGGTGACCTGGGTGCCGCACTGGGGCAAGGACCGGATCCGCGGCATGCTCGAGGCGCGGCCGGACTGGTGCCTCTCCCGCCAGCGCATCTGGGGTGTGCCGATCCCGGCGTTCTATTGCCAGCAGTGCCAGACACCGCGCATCGACGCGGCGGTGTGCGAGCAGGTCGCGGCGCGCGTCGAGGCCGAGGGGGCCGAGGCCTGGTATCTCCACTCGCCGACCGAGTTGGCCGGCGAGCTGCGCTGCGCGACGTGCGGCGGGACGAGCTTCCGCCAGGAGCAGGACATCCTCGACGTCTGGTTCGACTCCGGGGTCAGCTACGCGGCGGTGATCGAGCGGCTCGGGCTGGCCCAGCCCGACGGCCCGCCGGTCGATCTCTACCTCGAGGGGTCGGATCAGCACCGCGGTTGGTTCCACTCGGCGCTGCTCTGCGCCTTGGCGACCCGCGGCCGGCCGCCGTACCGCACGGTGCTCACCCACGGCTTCGTCGTCGACGGCGAGGGCAAGAAGGTCTCCAAGTCGAAGGGGAACTACGTCGACCCGTTCCAGGCGATCGACAAGAACGGCGCCGAGCTGTTGCGCTTGTGGGTCGCCGGCGAGGACTACCGCGAGGACATCCGCATCTCGCGCGAGATCCTGCAGCGGCTGAACGACACCTACCGCAAGGTGCGCAACACGGTCCGCTACCTGCTCGGCAACCTACACGACTTCGATCCCAACCGCGATCTGGTTGCGCCGGCGGAGCTCCTCCCGCTCGATCGCTACGCGCTGTCGCTGGTCGGCCGAGCGACCGAACGGATCCTGACCGCCTACGAACAGTACGAGCTGCACGCGGTGATGTTCCGGCTGGTCGACCTGTGCGCCGTCGAGCTGTCGGCCTTCTACCTCGACGTGCTCAAGGACCGCCTCTACGCCTCGGCCGCGAGCAGTCCGGCGCGCCGCTCGGCGCAGACCGCGCTCTACCTGATCGCCCGTGACCTCTTGCGCCTGATGGCGCCGATCTTCTCGTTCACCGCCGAGGAGGCCTGGGGTCATCTGCCGCGCCTGGACGGAGATCCGGCCAGCGTGCACCTGGCGCTCTACCCGGGCGTCGACGAGCCGGCGGCCATCGCCGCGCTCGGCCGGGCGGTCGCCGCCGAGGGGGCCGCGCTGGCGGAGCGCTATGCTGTGGCGCGCGAGGCGCGCCGCCTGGTCAACGCGGCGCTCGAGCAGGCGCGCAAGGAGAAGCGGCTCGGCTCGTCGGTCGAGGCCGAGGTGATCGTCTCGGCGCCAGCGGCGCCGCGGGCGGCGCTGCAGGCGCTCGGCGAGCGGGAGCTGGCCGACCTGTTCATCGTCTCGCGGGTCCGGCTGGTGGCCGGCGAGGCGCTCGGGGTCGCGCTCGAGCGGGCGCTGGGAACAAAGTGCGCCCGCTGTTGGTTGTACCGCGACGAGGTCGGCGCCGCGCCGGAACACCCGGAGCTCTGTCGCCGCTGTGTGGAGGCGCTATGACCGGCCAGCTCCGGGCGTTGTGGCAGCGGATCCCCACCGCCTGGCGGCTGTTCGCCGCGGTGGTGGTGGTCGTCGTCACCCTCGACCAGCTGACCAAGTGGCAGGCGGTTGCGCACCTGACCCGCGCCTTCGAGTCGCCGGTGGTCGGCGAGGAGCTGGCGTTCTCAGAGCGGCTGTCGATCTTCCTCTGGGACAAACACCCGGTCCGCCGCGAGGCGGTGGCGGTGATCGACGACTTCTGGCACTTCCGCTACGTCGAGAACCCGGGGGCCGCCTGGGGCTTCCTCTCCGGGGCGCAGAGCTGGTTCCGCACCCCGTTCTTCTTGCTCATCTCGCTCGCGGCGATGGTCTTCATCATCGTCTACTTTCGGCGCACGACCCCCGAGCAGCGCCTGCTGCGCCTGGCCCTGGCGTTGGTCTTCGGCGGCGCGATCGGCAACTTCCTCGATCGGGTCCGGCTCGGCTACGTGATCGACTTCATCGATTGGCACTGGTACGACAAGGCCACCTGGCCGACCTTCAACGTCGCCGACTCGGCGATCACCGTCGGTGTGGCGATGATGATCCTCGACATGCTCCTCCACCGCCAGCGCGAGCCGTCCCGCGCCGGCTGAGGCCACGCGATGCATCCGGTGATCTTCCAGACCGACCTGTTTGGCCTGCTCTCCGAGCCGTTCTCGTTGCACACCTACGGCCTGCTGATCGCCTCGGGCTTCCTGCTCGCGATGACGCTGGCGGCGCGGGTGGCCAAACGCGAGGGGGAGGACAGCGACCGGATCGTCGATCTGGCCTTCTACGTCCTGCTCGCCGGCCTGATCGGCTCGCGCATCGTCTTTATCTTCACCAAGCTCGACGACTACCTGCGCAACCCGATCGAGATCCTGATGTTCTGGCGTGGTGGGCTGGTCTGGTACGGGGGCTTCATCGGCGCCGCGTTGTTGATGGCCTACTACACTCGCCGCTACCGGCTCTCCTTCTTCAAGTTCGCCGACATCCTCATCCCGTTCATGGCGATGGCCCACGGCTTCGGTCGGCTGGGCTGCGTCGCCGCCGGTTGCTGCTTCGGCCGGCCGACCGACCTGCCCTGGGGCATCGTCTTCCCGGTCAGCTCGATGGCGCAGCAGGCGCAGCAGAACGAGGGGATGGTCGGGGTCAGCGATTTGCCGCTGCCAGTCCACCCGACGCAGCTGTACGAGGCCGGCTTCGAGTTCGCGATGTTCTGGCTTCTGACCCTGATGCGCCCGACCAAGCGCTTCCACGGCCAGCTGTTCCTCACCTGGCTGGCGCTCTACCCGATCGCGCGGATGATTATCGAGACCTTCCGCGGCGACAAGGAGCGCGGCATCTACGGTGTGATGTCGACCTCGCAGTGGCTCTCGATCGGCGTCGCGGCCGCCGCGGTGGGGCTGTTCGTCTACCTGCGTCGGCGGCGCGGGCAGCAGCTGGCGGTCGGCGCCGGTTGAGGCGCGGCTCAGCGGCTGGCGGTGTCGTCCTGGATCTCGGCCAGGCCGCGCCGGGCCATGATGCAGCCGATGTGTACGACCACCGAGATCGGCGTCGTCAGGGCGAGGTCGAGCAGACGTCGTGCCTGCTGCTGGACCGCCTCGTCGCCGCCGACCCAGAGGGGCAAGAGCACGCGGGTGAACAGCGGCTGGCCACTGACGGGCAGAGCGAGCTGGACCTCGATGGTGTCCGCCTTGATCTCGGGCTCGATCGCGCCGCAGCGGCTCAGGGTGTCGACCCAGGCCTCGGGGGTGAGCAGGTCGGGCGGTTGGGTCATCAGCGGAGCGAAGGCCGGGTCGGCGTGGTGTGCCTGCAGCGCGCCGCTCATCGCCGCGCACAGCTCGGCGAAGGTGGCGACCAAGGGAGCGGTGATCAGGAGCTGACCGCCGGGCCGGAGCACCCGGAGCGCCTGGCGCAGCACGGCGCGCAGGGGCTTGAGCTGCGCGAGCGGCAGCGTGGCCCAGCACAGGTCGAAGACGCCGCCGGCAAAAGGCAGGCGGTCGGAGCGCTCCTTGCGCGGGAAGACGCGCCGGCGCAGGTCGGGGCTGAGCTGGTCGTGGAAGCGGCGCAGCTCGGCCCGGTCGGTCGACAGGGCGATGACCCGCGAGCCGGGTGGCAAGCGGGCGAGGAGCGCCAGGGGCGCGCCGCCGGCTCCGCAGGCCAGATCGAGCGCGGTCTGCGGCCCGCTGCCCGGGCGCAGCTGCCGTTCGATCAGGTGGGTGAAGTGGTGGTGGTAGAGGTCGACCGGGTCGTCCGCCAGGCTCTGCATCGCCGGCGTGCGGACGACGCGCATCGTGGTCTCGCGGATCGGGCCGGAGCCGGAGGCCGAGCCGTCGCTCATCGGGTCAGTCGTTCTTCTTCTCCGGCGGCGACAACAGCGTGACGTTCGCGCCCGGCTTCGTGCCGGCGGCGCTCTCCATCCGGCAGGTGCCGTCGAACAGCACGCCCTTGGCGATCATCAGCTGGGGCGTCGAGACGTTGCCGCGCACCCGGCCGGGCGCATGGATCTCGACCGAGTGCTTGGCGGTGATGTCGCCATTGACCTCGCCGTTGATCACGATGCTGCCGACGGTGATCTGCGCGTCGACGCGCGCGTTCTGGCCGATGACCAGGACGTTGTCGGTGTGGACCTCGCCCTTGAAGCGCCCGTCGATGCGCACCGTGCCCTCGAACACCAGCTTGCCCTCGAAGGAGCTCTCCTGGCCGAGGATGGTGTGCACGTCGTTGATGTTGATCTCCGGGGTGAAGCCCGGGTTGTCGTCTCGCTTGAGCACTGGCATCGCGTCTCCTTGGCTTTCGCGGGCCGACGGTCGTCCGCGGCCCGCTCCTTTGTTAGCACGCGCCGACCGGCGGATCTACCCGGCGACGGGCGGCGGGTCGCCGCCGGCCGGCTGGACGAGCGGCACCGGCAACGGGCCGGTCGGCACCTCGACGCCGTGCTTGAGCGACTCGAGGGCGTAGAGGAGCACCGGCTCCTGCTTGCCCTTGACCTTCACCGGCGGCAGCGCCTGGGCGACGACCAGGTCGGCGACCGCGCGGTAGGTGCTCTGGGAGATCAAGATCGGCATGCCGGTGACCTTGGTCTGGCTCTCGATCCGCTGGGCCAGGTTCACCGTGTCGCCGATGACCGTGTACTCGAGCCGCTTGACGTGACCGATGTTGCCGGCGGTGACCGGGCCGGTGTTGATGCCGATGCCGATCTTCAGGGTGTACTGGCCGGCGGCGGCGCGCTTCTTGTTCAGCTCGGCCAGCGCCTCGAGCATCTCGAGCGCGGTTTGCACCGCGCGCAGCTCCGGGGCGGTCTGGTCGATCGGCACGTTGTAGACGGCCATCAGCGCGTCGCCGATGAACTTGTTGAGGAAGCCGTCGTGTTTGAAGACGATCTCGACCATCACGTTGAAGTACTCGTTGAGCATCGCGACGACCTCTGCCGGCGCCAGGCGCTCGGAGAGGGCGGTGAAGCTGCGGATGTCGGAGAAGAGCACCGTCGCGTTGCGCGCCTCGCCGGAGAGGGCGAGCTGGCCGAGCTGCAGCCGCTCGTAGACCTTGGTCGACACGTAGCGGCTGAAGGCGTCCTTGAGCTGCTCGCGCTCCTTGAGGCCGCGGAGCATGAAGTTGTAGGTGTCGGAGAGCACCCCGATCTCGTCTCGGCTGGTGATGTGGACCTCGGCGTCGAGGTTGCCGCGGTGGACCTCGCGCATCGCCGCCATGACCCGGCCGAGCGGGTTGAGGACCATCCGGCCGAGCGTGAAGGCGGTGTAGACGACCAGCAGCAACAGGGTCGCGACGAAGACCGAGAGGTTGATTGCCAGATCACGGCGGAACTCGCGCTCGAGCCGGGCGGTGGACAGGCCGGCGAGGAACCGCCCGACGGAGCCTTTGCCCGGCACCTGCAGGGTGAAGCGCTTGACCCGCATCGACGCGCCGAGCTTGCCCTCGAGGCGCGCGATCTCGGCCAGCACCTTGGCCTCGTCGGCGTACCGCTTGTCGCCCGGGAAGGTGGTCAGCTCCGGTCGGGCCCGGCCGGCGACCAGGCGGCCGGAGGCGTCGAGGATCAGGCCGAAGGCGAGGTCCTTGTTGGTCCGGTTCTCGATGATCGCGGCGCGCAGGTAGTTGTTGGTGTAGGTCTTGATCGCGCTGCTGTCCAGCTCGTAGGTCGCCAGCTGCCCGGTCAGGGCGAAGACCAGGACGCGGCCGACCGTCTCGTTGGCCGCGTTGGACTCCTGCAGCAGGGCCTGGCGGTGGGTCCAGACGTTGAACAGGTTCATGCCGGCGAACAGGATGCCGAGGATGAAGATCAAACCGACGGTGAGCTTGAGGCGCAGGCTGAAGCGCGGCTTGCGGATCGCGTACACCGGTTCCGGCAACATCGGCGCGAGCCTATCACGGCCGTCAGGGAGCACAAACGATTGGGCCGGCGCCGCTCGCATGGTAGAGGGCCGGCATGGGCTGGCGGAGCGAGAGCCTGCGCGACACCATCGTCGCCCGCGCCACCGGCGCGCCTGGCGCGATCGCCATCCTGCGCCTCTCCGGCCCGGCGGCGCACGCGATCACCGACCGGCTGGCCGGCGCCGCCGCGCGCGAGCCGCGGCGTCTGACGCGCCGACGGCTGCGTGACCCCGCCGGCGCACCGCTGGACGAGGCGCTCGTCGTCGAGATGCCCGGGCCCGACTCCTTCACCGGCGAGGACGTCGTCGAGCTGCACCTGCACGGCTCACCAGCGGTCGTCGCCGCGACCGAGCGCGCCTGCCTCACGCTCGGTGCGCGCCCGGCCGGCCCGGGCGAGTTCTCGCTCCGCGCGCTGCTTCATGGGCGGCTGGACCTCACCCAGGCGGAGGCGCTGGCCGACTTGATTGCATCCCGCAGCGAAGAGCAGCGGCTCGCCGCGCTTGCCAACCTCGAAGGGCGGCTCAGCCACGCGGTCGGAGAGCTGCTCGAGCCGCTCGAGGGTCTGCTCGCCGCCTGGCTCGCCTGCCTGGACTTCCCTGAGCAGGTCGATCTCGAGCCTCCTCGGCCCGCCGAGCTCGTTCAAATCGAGGACTGTGGTTGTAAGATACAACAAATAATGGATTCGTCGCGACTGGAGTTGACCCGTGGCTTTCGGGTCGTGCTCTGTGGGCCGACGAACGCCGGGAAGAGCTCCCTGCTCAACCGATTGGTGGGCGAGGAGCGCGTGCTCGTGGACGCCGAGCCTGGGACCACCCGAGATCCTGTCGAGGTCGAGCTCTCCGACCACGGTCAAACCTGGATCGTCTGCGACACAGCGGGCCTGAGAGACTCGCCGACCGATCTCGAAGGCCGGGGCATGCAGCTCTCTCGCGTTTGGATGCGGCGGGCCGAGCTCGCCCTCTGGCTCGTCGCGCCTGACGCGGTCGCGTGGCCGACGCCCGCACCGAATCTCCTGCTCGCGGGCAGCAAGGCAGACCTCGCCGACTCGGCGACACGCCAGGCGCTCGAGGCCGAGGCCTCCCGACGCAACCTCTCGTTCGCGGGTTGGTGCTCCAGCGTGACCTGCGAAGGGCTGCCGGAGCTGCGCGCGCGGCTCTTCGCGCCCGCGCGGGCCACTGCCGACGTCGCGTTGGTCGTGCGCGAGCGACAACTCGACGCGCTCGAGCGAGCTCACGTCGCGCTGTCGGAGAGCCGGGCGGCCGGGTTGACCCTCGACGTGCGGGCGCAGCTCCTCGGGGAGGCGACCCGGGCGCTCGGCGAGCTGCTCGGCCGTGAGGTGGACGACGAGGTGCTCGAGCGCATTTTCGCGAACTTCTGCGTCGGCAAGTGAGCGTTTCTGCTTGACGACACGCCCTCTGCTCAGGCAAGCGCTCGAGCGATGAAGCGGTTCGAGGCGATCGTCGTCGGCGCGGGGCACGCCGGCTGTGAGGCGGCGCTAGCGCTCTCGCGGCTCGGGGCGCGCGTCGCGTTGGTGACGCTGCGCCTGGACCGGATCGCGCAGATGAGCTGCAACCCGGCGATCGGCGGCGTCGGCAAGGGGCAGTTGGTGCGCGAGATCGACGCGCTCGGTGGCGCGATGGCGCGGGTCGCCGACGCGACCGGCATTCAGTTCCGCGAGCTGAACCGCAGCCGCGGGCCGGCGGTTCGCTCGACGCGCGCCCAGTCGGACTCCCGCCGCTACCGCGAGGCGATGACCGCGCTCGTCACCGGCGCCGCCGGTCTTGCGCTCGTCGAGGACGAGGTGATCGAGCTGCTCGGCGAGCGTGGCGAGCTCACCGGCGTGCGGACCCGCGCCGGCCTCACGCTCCGCGCGCCCGCGGTCGTTGTGACCACCGGGACGTTTCTGAACGGGCTGTGCCACGTCGGGGATGAGCAATTCCCGGGTGGCCGATTCGACGATGCCCCGGCCCGGCATCTGTCGGCGAGCCTCGCCGCCTGGGGCCTGCCACTCGGCCGCTTCAAGACCGGAACGACGCCCAGGCTCGCCGCCGGGTCGATCGACTTCGCCGCGCTCGAGCAGCAGCCGGGCGATGAGCCGCGGCCGCGCTTTTCGTTCGACCAGGTGGCGAACGACCTGCCGCAGGTGAGCTGCGGGCTGACCGCGACCACCGCGGCGACCCACGCGATCATCCGGGCGAACCTGGACCGTTCGCCCCTGTTCTGCGGCGTCATCAAGGGGCGCGGTCCGCGCTATTGCCCATCGATCGAGGACAAGATCGTCCGCTTCGCCGACAAGCCGCGCCACCAGCTCTTCCTCGAGCCCGAGGGGCTCGACTCGGAGCGGATCTACCCAAACGGGTTGGCGACCAGCCTGCCGCGGGACGTTCAGACGGCCTTCGTGCGCAGCATCCCCGGGCTCGAGCGGGCCCGGATCCTCCAGTACGGCTACGCGGTGGAGTACGACTTCGTCCCGCCGACGGCGCTCTTCCCGACCCTGATGGCGAAGCGGGTTCCCGGGCTCTTCCTCGCCGGCCAGATCAACGGGACGAGCGGCTATGAAGAGGCCGGCGCCCAGGGGCTGCTCGCCGGCCTGAACGCGGCACGCTTTGCAGCCGGGGAGCCGCTCGTGACCGTGGGACGCGACGAGGCCTACCTCGGGGTCATGGTCGATGACCTGGTCACCAAAGGGGTCGACGACCCGTATCGGATGCTCACCTCCCGAGCCGAGCACCGCCTGACTCTGCGCGAGAGCAACGCCGAGGCTCGGCTCTGGGAGTGCGCGCGGACCTTGGGCTTGCTGAGCGGCGAGCGTATCGCCGCCGCCAGCGCGCGAGCCGAAGCACGCGAGCGCCTGCGAAGCTTCTTGCGCGAGACGTCGGTCGGCGCTTCGCTCGCGCAGCGGTTGGGCCTCGAGCCGAGCGCGATCGCCGGCGAACGACGCGAGGTCCTCTTGCGGCGCCCAGAGGTGACTATCGGGTCGTTGCTCGAGGGCGAGCGCTTCGACGAGGAGAGCTGCCGCCTGGTGGAGGAGGAGATCAAGTACGCGGGCTACATCCAACGCGAGCGGCGCGACATCGAACGGCTCGGCGAGCTCGAGGCCGTTCGCTTGCCGGAGCTCGGCGAGGGCGCCCTCCCCGGCTTCTCGCTGGAGGTGCTCGAGAAGCTGCGCGCCGTGCGGCCCGCCACCCTCGGACAGGCGAGCCGGATCCCCGGTGTGACGCCCGCGGCGGTGGCTTTGCTGCGGATCCTCGCGTGCCGTCGCGGCGCGGCTGTTTCACGTGAAACAATCCCGGGGTGAGACCATGGACCGGGACGAAGGCAGCAGCGTGGCGCCGGGTGTTTCACGTGAAACACCGCTCGGGCGCGAGCTTCGGGGAGCGCTCGGCGAATTCGGCCTGGACCAGGTGGCGCCGCGGCTCGAGCAGCACTGGAAGCTCTTGCAACAGTGGAACCAACGCACGAACCTGACCGCGATCGAGTCGCCGATTGAGGCGGCGTGGCTCCATTACCGCGACAGCCTGGAGCTGTTGCCGCACCTGCCACCCGGCTCGCTGGTGGATCTGGGCAGTGGGGGCGGGTTCCCGGGCATCCCGCTCGCGCTCTGCCAGCCGGAACGTCCGATCACGCTGCTCGAGAGCAGGCGCAAGAAGTGCTCGTTCCTCGAGAGCTGTGTCGCGCGCCTCGCGCTCCCGAACGTGACGGTGCGGTGCGCGCGGATGGAGGATGAGCCACCGTCGCTCTTCGCCGTGGCGGTGACCCGCGCGACCTTCTCGAGCGAGCAAGACCTGCTCGCGTGTCTGCGCTGGGTCCCGGTCGGCGGCGAGCTGCTCGCGCTGCGTGCAGGCGACGAGCCGCCGTCGAGCGCGACAACCGTTCATCGCTACACGCTGCGCGGCGCCAGGAGGCACGTGGCGCGCTGGGTGCGAACGGCTTGACCTTGCGGTGAGTTTGGCGGAATCTCCGCAAACGTCGGAGGCGTCCAGTATGCTGGCGCCCGGTCAGTGGAGGAGCAACGATGGCGCGGGTTGTCGCGGTGGTGAACCAGAAAGGCGGGGTGGGGAAGACCACGACCGCGGTGAACCTGGCGGCGTCGATCGCGGCGGCGGAGCGGAGGGTGCTCCTGGTCGACATGGATCCGCAGGCCAACGCGACGAGCGGGCTCGGGATTACACCGCAGCCGCTGGAGCAGAGCGTCTACTTCGCGCTGGTCGGTGGGGCGTCGCTGGCGTCGTTGCGCCAGCCGACCGAGCTGAAGGCGCTCGAGGTGGTCCCGTCCGGGCCGGACCTCTACGGTTGTGAGGTGGAGCTGGTCGGGAGGGACGATCGCTTCGAGCTGCTCCGCCACGCGCTGGCGCCGGTCCGGGACGAGTACGACACGGTGCTGATCGACTGCCCGCCGTCGCTCGGGATCTTGACCTTGAACGCGCTGTCGGCGGCCACCTCGGTCTTGATCCCGTTGCAGTGCGAGTACTACGCGCTCGAGGGCCTCAGCCAGCTCACCCGCACGCTCGAGATGGTCCGCTCGGGGCCGAACCCGGCGCTCGAGATCGAGGGCGTGGTGCTCACGATGTTCGACGGACGCAACAACCTCGCGCTGCAGGTCGCCGACGACGTGCGCCAGAACTTTCGCGGCCCGGTTTTCACCTCGGTGATCCCGCGCAACGTCCGCCTCTCCGAGGCTCCGAGCTTCGGCCGTCCGATCATCCTCTACGACATCGCCTCGCGCGGCTGTCAGAGCTACCTTGCCCTCGCCAAGGAGTTCCTCGACGCCCCGCCGCGCAACCGCGCCGCTTGAGCCCCGCCCAGGAGAGCACCATGGCCGATCCGAGCAAGCAGGCACCGACCCGTCAGGCCCTCGGTCGGGGACTGGCTGCGCTTATCCCTCAGGCCTCGGGCGTCGCCCCCGCCGGCCTGCGCGATCTACCAATCGAGCGGATCACCCCGAACCGCAAGCAGCCGCGCAAGCAGTTCGAGAGCGCGAGCCTCGACGAGCTCGCCGAGTCGATCCGCGCCCGGGGCGTCCTGCAGCCGATCGTCGTCCGGCGCCGCGGTGACGACTACGAGATCGTCGCCGGTGAGCGCCGCTGGCGCGCGGCGCAGCGCGCCGGGCTCGAGCGCATCCCAGCGGTGGTCAAGGAGCTCTCCGACGCCGACGCGATCCAGGTCGCGCTGGTCGAGAACCTCCAACGCCAAGACCTCGACCCGCTCGAGGAGGCCGAGGCCTTCGCGCGCTTGATCCGCGACTACGGCCTCAACCAGGAGGCGGTCGCCGATGCGGTCGGCAAGAGCCGCTCGGCCGTGGCCAACAGCCTGCGCCTGCTCAAGCTGCCAGCGCCGATCTTGACCATGCTCGCCGACGGGCGTCTCACCGCCGGCCACGCCCGCGCCCTGATGCTGCTCGACAGCGAGAGTCGGATGCTCGAGCTCGCCGGGAACATCGCCGACCGCGGTCTCTCGGTCCGCGATGCCGAGCGGCTCGCCCGCGCCGCCACGAAGAAGCCGAAGAGCGCCGCCGCCGCGAAGACCCCAGCCGAGACCAACGTCGAGGAGAAGCTCCAGCGCGCGCTCGGCACCAAGGTCCGGCTCCGCCACCGGCGCGGCAAGGGCCGACTCGAGGTCTACTTCCACTCCCTCGAGCAACTCTCCGACCTCATCGAGCGCCTCTCGCGCTGAGTGGATAACGCATTGCGTTATTCTGTTTTGTTCAATGAAGACATTAAGTTCTGAAGACACGAGCCGTCCGGCAGTCGGCGAAGACGCCTGCCTCGATCAGGCGACCCTCGAGGAGCTGCTCGAGGGGGTGGACCAGCCGGCCCGCTACATCGGGGGCGAGGCGAACGCGGTCGTGAAGGCGACCGCCCAGGCGCGCATCGCGCTCGCCTTCCCGGACGTCTACGAGGTGGCCGAGAGCCACCTGGGGCTCAAGATCCTCTACGACATCGTCAATCAGGACCCGCGCTTCGCCGCGGAGCGCAGCTACGCGCCCTGGCCGGACCTCGAGGCGCGGCTGCGCGCGCGGCGCATCCCGCTCTGGTCGCTCGAGACGCGCCGGCCGCTGTCCGCGTTCGACCTGGTCGGCTTCACGCTCCAGTTCGAGCTCGGCTACCCGACCTTGTTGGCAATGCTCGAGCTGGGTGGCATCCCGCTGTGGCAACGCGAGCGCGGCGACGCCGCTCCGCTGGTCATCGCCGGCGGCGCCGGCGCGGCGAACCCCGAGCCGGTCGCCGACTTCTTCGACGCGATCCTGCTCGGCGACGGCGAGGAGGCCATCCTCGAGCTGCTCGCCTCGGCGCTCGCGACCCGCGGCCGGCCGCGCGCCGAGCGGCTAGCCGCGCTCGGCGCCCTCCCGGGCGTCTACGTGCCGAGCCACTACCGGGTCAGCTACCGCGGCCTCGCGGTCGACGCGCTCGAGGCGCTGCCCGGCGTTCCCCAGGCACACCCGCGCAGCCGGCACGGCACACCGCGGGTCCGCCGCCGGGTCGTCCAGGATCTCGACGCGGCCCCCTACCCCACCCGCGTCGTGATCCCCAACATCGAGCCGGTGCACGACCGGGTCGCGCTCGAGATTCAACGCGGCTGCGCGCGCGGCTGTCGCTTCTGCCAGGCCGGGATGACCAACCGACCGACCCGTCAACGCCGCCCGGAGACGCTGCTCCGCCTCGCCGACGAGGGGCTGGCCGCCACCGGCTGCGACGTGGTCAGCCTGCTCTCCCTGTCGGCCGGCGACTACGCCAACGTCGACACGGTGCTGCGCGAGTTCTTCGCCCGCTACCAGAGCCAGCGCCTGGCCATCTCGCTGCCGTCGTTGCGCAGCGAGAGCCTCGGGCCGGAGCTCGCCGCGCAGCTCGCCCGCGGGCGCAAGGCCACCTTCACGCTCGCCCCCGAGGCCGGCAGCGAGCGGCTGCGCCAGGTGATCAACAAGACCAACACCGAGGCCGACCTGCTCGCTGCGGTGCGCGCGGCGATGAGCGCCGGCTGGCGTCAGGTCAAGCTCTACTTCATGATCGGTCTGCCGACCGAGACCGACGCGGACCTGGCGGCGATCGTCGAGCTCGCCCGCCGCGCCCGCGACGCCGGTCGGGAGGTGCGCGGTGACGCGCGGGTCACCGTCGCGATCTCCACCTTCGTGCCCAAGCCCCACACCCCACTGCAGTGGGAAGCGCAGCTCTCGAGCGAGGAGACCCGCCGGCGCCAGCTCTGGCTGCGCGACGCGCTGCGCCGCGAGCGCATCGAGATGCGCTACCACAGCCCGGAGCAGTCCTTCTGCGAGGGGGTGCTCTCGCGCGGGGACCGGCGCCTCGCTCCCGCGTTGGTCGCCGCGATGCGCGCCGGCTGCCGGCTCGACGCCTGGACCGAGCGCTACGCGCACGACCGCTGGCTCACCGCCTTCAGCGCGGCGCTCGCGCCGCACGGCCTCGCGCCGGCCGATTACCTCGCCGCGCGCGACGAGGCGGCGCTCCTGCCCTGGGATCACCTCGACATGGGCGTGTTGAAGAAGTACCTGCGCCACGAGCGCCAGCGGGCCCGCCGGGCGGCGACGATCGAGGACTGCGCCCTCGCCGACCGCTGCTACGCCTGCGGCGCCTGCGACCTCGCGGACCCGTACCTCACGCCCGACCCGGCCACCGGCCGGCGGGTGGTCCGCCTGCGGCCCCGGCTCGCCCCTCGGGTCGAGGCGAGGCTGCCCGACCCGGCGCCGGCCGAGGACGGACCGCCGGTGGCGCGTTCGCGCCTGCGTTTCCGCCTGGCCAAGCGCGGCACCGCGGTCCACTTCTCCCACCTCGACCTGGCCACTCACCTGACCCGCGCGGTGCGCCAGGTTCGGCTGCCGGTGCTCTACTCCGCCGGCCATACTCCCCGGCCGCGGTTGAGCTTCTCGCCCGCCTGTCCGACCGGGATGACCTCCGAGGCCGAGTTCCTCGAGGCCGACTGCACGGGCTTCCCCGACCCGGCGCGCTACCTCGAGCGGCTCAACGCCGTGCTGCCCAAGGGCCTCGAGGTGCTCGAGGGCCACGAGGTGCCCTACGAGACGCCGCCGATCGGCGAGCTGATCGAGAGCACGCGCTACCGCGTCACCTTCGCCGACGCCACCGGGCTCGCCGAGGCGACCGCCGCGCTCCTCGCCCGCCGCCACCAGGCAGCGCGGGTGATCCGCAAGGGGCAACCCCGCCTGCTCGACGCTCGCGCGGCGGTGCTCGAGGCGCGGGTCGACGGCGCGACCCTCGAGCTCACCCTCGCCTTCCGGCGCAGCGGCAACCTCAAGATCGGCGAGGCGATCGGGCTGCTGGCGCCGGAGCGCGCCGCCGGCGCCCGGTTGCACAAGCTCGCGGTCAGCTTGCGCGCCGCGCCGCTGCCCGCCGAGGCCGAGCCGGCGCGCTTCTCGCCGGTCGGCGCCGTCGATCTGACCCCCTTCTCGGACCGACGCGCCCCATCCCCGCCCGATCTCGCCACCCGGCCGTTCGCCGACGAGTGACCGCCGGCGCTTGACCCAGCCGGCGCGAGCGGCTACGCCACCACTCCGCGATGCCCAAGCCCCGCCGCCAGCGCCCCCGCCCCGCCCCGCCGCCGCCCGGCGCCGCGGCGCCGCTGTCGATCGGCATGCTCGCCGCCTGCCCGTTCCCGACCCGGCAGGGGACCCAGGTCTTGATTCGCCACCTGGCCGAGGCGCTCAGCCGCGCCGGCCACCAGGTCCACTTTGTCACCTACGGCTACGGCGAGTACGAGGAGACGTTCCCCTTTCCGGTGCACCGCGCGTTGCGCGTCGACGCCGGGTTGCGCTCCGGCCCGCACCTGATGAAGCCGGCCGCCGACGCCGCGCTGATGGTCACCGCCGCGCGGGTGGCCAAGCTCTACCGCCTCGACCTGTGGCACGTGCACAACGTCGAGGGGCTCGGGCTCGGGGCGCTGCTCAAGCTGCAGACCTCGCTGCCGCTCGTCTACCACGCCCACAACGCCATCGGCCCGGAGCTGCCGACCTACTTCCGCGCCCACCTGGCGCAGGCCTTCGCCTCGGTGCTCGGCGACGTGCTCGACCGCACGCTGCCGCGCGCCGCCGACGCGGTGATCGCCTTCGACGAGGATCACAAGGCGCTGCACGAGGTCTACGGCGTGCCGGAGGAGAAGATCTACGTCATCCCCCCCGGCCTCGATGGGCGCGAGCTCCAGGGCGCCGACCCGGCGCGCATCGGTGCGCTGCGCGACGAGCTCGGGCCCGGCCCGCTCCTGCTCTACGCCGGCAACCCGGACGCCTACCAGAACCTGGAGCTGCTCTGGCAGGCGCTGCCGCGCGTCCGCGCCGCCCGCCCGGACGTCCGCCTGGTCATCGCCACCAACCACCCGCCCGAGGTCTTCGCCGAGGTGCTCGCCGCCGCCGGCTCGCCGGCCGGGGTGGTCGTCCGGCCGTTCACCGAGCTCGCCGAGCTCCGCGCGTTGTTCGCGGTCGCGACGCTGGGCCTCAGCCCGCGCACGTTGTGGACCGGGGCGCCGATCAAGATCTTGAACTACCTCGCCGCCGGCCTGCCGGTGGTCGCCTGCCGCTCCGCCGCCCGCCACGTCCTGACGCCGAGCTGCGGTCGCATCGTCGAGCCGGACGCCGAAGCGTTCGCGGGCGCGATCCTCGAGCTTCTGGCCCGGCCAGTCGGCTCGTCGGCGAAGCGGCGGCAGGTGTTCGCCCAGTACCAGATCGACGCGCAGATCCACGCCTACGAACGGGTCTACCAGGCGGTGCTCGCCGGTCAGCTCTCCCCGGCGGAAGACGGCAACCGCGGGGTCGAGAACGGCGCCGCGCCCTTGCCGAAGTAGAAGCCCTGCATGAAGGTCAGCCCGAGCTCGCGCATCGCCTGGTATTCAGCCTCGGTCTCGACCCCCTCGGCGATGACGGTGATCCCCTCACCGGCGCAGTACTCGAGGATGTGCTTGAGCAGGCGCGCGCGGCGGCCGTCGCGCTGCAGGTCGCAGAACAGCGCCCGGTCGAGCTTGATGAAGTCGACCGCGATCGTCGCCAGCGCGCCGAGGCCGGCGTAGCTCGGCGCCAGGTCGTCGAGCGCGACGCGGAAACCCAGCTCCTTGAGCGCGGTGACCACCTCGGCGACCCGGCCGTCGGTCAACGCCGCCGAGCGGGTGAGCTCGAGCACGATCCGATCGACCCAGGGCTGCAGCGCCGGCTCGGGCAGGAGCAGCGCCGGATCGAACAGCTCCGCCTGGGCGAGGTTGACGAACAGCGAGCAGCCCGCCGGCAGAGCGGCGAGCGGCTCAACCGCGCGGGTGCGCAGCTGCTGGCCGAGCTCGGCGACCCGACCGGCGCGCTCGGCGGCGCCGAGCAGATCATTGATATCGACGAAGGCCGGGTCGCGCGGCCGGCCGAGCGCTTCGTAGCCGACCAACCGGCCGGCCCGGACGTCGACGATCGGCTGGTAGACGACGTCGAAGGCCGCCTCGCTCAGGCAGCGCTCGAGCGCCAGCAGCTGCGCCGAGGGTTGCTCCGGCTGGCCGGTGGTGGCCTCCGGGGGCAGGAGCTGGGGCGTGTAGCTGACCACCCGGTTGCGGCCGAGGCGCTTGGCCGAGTAGAGCGCGGTGTCGGCGGCGGTGACCAGCTCGCCGCGCGCCGCGCCGTCCTCGGGGTAGGCGGCCACGCCGATCGACAGGGTTACCTTGACCTCCATCTCGCCGAAGCTCTGCGCCGCGACCGCCTGACGCAGCCGCTCGGCCTTGGTCGCCGCGCCCGACTTGTGCGTTTCGGGCAGGATGAGCACGAACTCGTCGCCGCCGTAGCGGGCCGCCAGGTCGTGCTCGCGCAGGCGGAAGCCGTCGTCGGAGCCGCGCGTGTGCCCCTTGAGCGTCGCGGCGATGCCGCGCAGCACCGCGTCACCGACCTGGTGGCCGAGGCCGTCGTTGATGCCCTTGAAGTGATCGACGTCGAAGAAGATCAGCCCGAAGCTGTGGTTGTGGCGCGAGCTGCGCCGCACCTCCGCCTCGAGCCGCTCCTGGAAGTAGGCGTGGTTGAACAGCCCGGTCAGGCTGTCGCGGACGACCATCTCCTCGAGCCGCCGGTTGGTCTCGGTGAGCCGTGCGATCAGTTGGGCGTTCTCGCGCTTGAGCAGGTGGTTGCGGGTCACCCGCGCCAGCCGCTCGCTGACGTTCTCGAGGCTGTCGAACGGCTTGACCAGGTAGTCGGCGATGCCGAGGCGGATCGCCTCGACCGCCGAGTCGAGGTTGGCGAAGGCGCTCATCATCACGACGTCGGCGTTGGGCAGCCGCTCGCGAATGAACGCGACCAACTCGACGCCGCTGCCGTCCTCGAGGTTCTTGTCGGTGACCACGAGGTCGGGGGTATCGGCCAGCCAGCTCGCCTGCGCCTGCGCGAGGCTGCCGGCGGAGGTGACGGCGAAGCCCAGCTCGGCGAGCAGCACCTCGACCAGCCGCCGCACGTTCGCGTCGTCGTCGACGACCAGCGCTCGCAGGCCCTTGCCAACCGTCTCTGCTGCCGCGTCCAGGCTCACCATGGCGATCGAGGATGACCCCCCGGCGGCCATTCTGACGCGAGCCGGCGGGCGATTCAAGGGCCGCGCCGGGCGGCGAGCAGCGCGCGGGCGCGGTCCCGGTCGAGGCCGATCTGGGTGCAGAGCGCCTCGACGTCGGGGAAGCGCTGCTCGTCGCGCAGTCGGGCGCACAGCTGCACGCTCATCTGCTGGCCGTAGAGGGGCGCGAACGGGAAGTCGAGCAGGTGCGCCTCGATCTTCAAGGCATCGACGCCAAAGGTCGGGGCGACGCCGACGTTGATCACCGCGCCGTACTCGCCGAACACGCCGGTGGCGATGCCGGCGTAGACGCCGCGGGCCGGCCAGAGCTCGTTGGCCGCCGCCAGGTTGGCGGTTGGGAAGCCGAGCTTCTGGCCGCGCATCGCGCCGCGCATCACCAGGCCGACGAGCGTGAACGGCCGGCCGAGCAGCTCGGCGGCGGCGGCGACCTCGCCGTCGCGGACCAGCGCCCGGATCCGCGTCGACGAGATCACCTGCCCGTCGGCGACCACCGGCGGGACGACGTGGGTCGAAAAGCCGTGCGTGGCGCCGAGCTCGGTGAGCGACGCGGTGGTACCGCTGCCTCCGGCGCCGAAGGTGAAGCCGGCGCCGACGACGACGTGGCGGGCCTGCAGCTTGCCGACCACCGTCTGGGCGACGAACTCGGCCGCGGGGGTGTCCGCCAGCTCGCGGTCGAAACGCTCGACCAGCACCGCGCCGAGGCCGAGCGCCGCGAAGCGTTCGACCCGGCTCTCGAGCGGCTCGAGCAGCTGCGGGGCGCGCGTTGGTGCGAGCACCTTCGCCGGATGGGGATCGAAGGTGAAGACCAGGCTGCCGAGCTCGTCCGCGCGGGCCAGCTCGACGACCCGGGTCAGCAGCGCCTGGTGGCCGCGGTGGACGCCGTCGAAGATGCCGATGCCGACCGCGAACGGGCCGACCGGCCGGGTCAGGTTGCGGCTGTTGACGAAGAGGCGCATCGCGGCGTTCGGGTCACAGGTGCAGCGGTCGATCGACCGCGCCGTGCGCCGCCTCGAGCACCGCCTCAGGCAGCGTCGGGTGGGCGTGCATCGTCCGCGCCAGCTCCTCGACGGTCGACTCGAGGCGCAGCGCGACGACCGCCTCGGCGATCAGGTCCGTGGCGCGCGGGCCGATGATGTGGACGCCGAGCAGCTCGCCGTAGCGGCGGTCGGCGATCACCTTGACGAAGCCGTCGTTGTAGCCCATCACCCGCGCCTTGCCGAGCGCCGAGAAGGGGAACTTGCCGATCTTGAGCTCGTAGCCGCGCTCTTTGGCCCGCTCCTCGCTCAGGCCGACGCTCGCGACCTCCGGGTCAGAGTAGGTGCACGACGGGGTGTGCTCGTAGTTCAGCGGCTCGACCGCTCGGCCGGCCAGGTGATCGACGGCGAGAACCGCCTCGGCGCTGGCGACGTGGGCGAGCTGCGGCGTCGGGACGACGTCGCCGATCGCGTAGAGGTGCGGCACCTGGGTCTGCATCGTCCCGTTGACGGGAATGAAGCCGCGCGCATCGGTCGCCAGGCCGGCGGCGGCGAGCCCGAGTCCCTCGCTGTACGGGGCGCGGCCGACCGCGACCAGCACCACCTCGGCCTCGAGGGTGAGCGGCCCTTTCGGCCCCACCGCCTGGGCGACGACCTTGTCCGGGAGGACCTCGGCCTTCTCCAGCCGGGTCCCGGTGTGGACCGTGATGCCGCGCTTGGTCAGCAGCTTGGCCAGCTCGGCGCTGATCTCGGCGTCCTCGAGCGGCAGCACGCGCTCGAGCATCTCGACGATCGTGCAGCGGGTCCCGAAGCGCGAGAAGATCGACGCGAACTCGACGCCGACCGCGCCGGCGCCGAGCACGAGCAGCGACGCGGGCGGCTTGTCGATCACCAGCAGCTCGTCCGAGGTAAGCACGCGCCGGCCGTCGATGGGCAGAAACGGCACGCGCTTGGGCACCGAGCCGGTGGCGATGATCAGCTTGTCGGCCCGGTGGCGAGCGGTGCCGCTCGAGCCGGTGACCTCGACCGTGTGCGGGTCGACGAAGCGGCCGAGCCCGGTGTGGACCTCGATCGTGTTGCTCTTCATCAGATAGGCGACGCCGGCGGCGCTCTTGGTGACCACCTTCTCGCGCGCCTTCTGCACGCCGGCGAAGTCGAAGCCGACCTCGCCGGCGAGGATGCCGTGGCTCTTCGCGCCGCGCAGCTCCCCGAGCAGGTCGGCCGAGTGGAGCAGGCTCTTGGTCGGGATGCAGCCGCGCAACAGGCACGTGCCGCCCAGCTTACCGTCCTTCTCGACGATGGCGGTCTTCAGGCCCAGGTGGGCAGCGCGCACCGCGGCGACGTAGCCGCCCGGCCCGGAGCCGATGACGATGACATCGTAGTCGCTCATGGGCGGGGCTCATACCCCGCCCCCCTCGATCGCGCAACCCGCTGGCCTCGCTCGGCGGGCCCGGGTAAGCTCACCCGACCATGCTCGCGCTGCTCGCCCTCCTCGCCCTGCAGGCTCCCGCAGATCTGACCCGCCCGCTCACCGCCGACCAGGTGGCGCAGGCCAAGAGCTGGATCGTGATGATGACCGACGATCCACGCGGCCCATTCGCCGGCGTCATGTGGTTCTGCGCCGACGGCACCGAGCAGGCGCCGAAGAAGTACGCCTGCGCCGAGCGCGGCGGCGGCAAGCAGTACGGCGTGCCGAAGCTCGAGACGCGCAAGCTCGGCGACTGGGGGCTCCATCTGGGCACGGTGCTGACCGCGTTGCCGCCCGGCAGCTTCCTGCCCGACCACTACTACCGCGCCCGGGCGTTCTTGCTCGAGGCGTACCTGGAGCGCGCGCTCGACGGCTGGGTGCTCAAGAAGGCCAAGACCTACCGGGGCTTCCGTCAGATGGAGGACGAGGAGGAGGCGGCGCGCTGGCTGCTCATCGACCTGGCGATGCGCGCCGACGTGCTCGAGCGGCAGCGCAACCTGCTGGTCCGGCTGATGCGGGCGCTCCCGTACGGCAAGGTCGGCGCGCGCGCCGACGAGGTGCGCACGCTCGCCGGTCTGCTCGGCGACGCCGACACCAAGGGCTTCGGCGATCTGCGCTTCAAGATCCACGCGATGCCCGAGCCGAGCGACATCGCCAAGGTGGAGAGCTACGCCGCCGCGGCGGAGCGCGAGGAGCTGAAAGAGCAGGCGCTCCTGCTCGCGCAGCGCATGCGCGAGTACTACGAGCCGGTGCACCGGATCGAGCGGCTCAAGGAGGTCCGGCGCTGGACCTACGACAAGGCGACCAAGGCCGAGCTCGAGCTGTTCGCCGCGACCGACCTCGGTGACCCGTTCGCGGTCGTGCACGGCGGCGCCAAGTTGATCGGCGTGGCCGAGCAGGCCCTGGCGGCTGGCGCGACCACGCGCCAAGGGGAGCGCAACCTCCTGCTCCTGCACGTGATGGCGATCGTCGAGGAGCTCTGGCTCGGCGTCACCGCCGACTTCGCCCGCCGGCCGATGACCCGACGCGAGGCGCTCGGGTTGATCGAGGCGCTCCTCGGCTCGGCGCGGGCGATCGGCTGGCTGTCGCCGCGCGAGGCCGAGACAAGATCGGAAGAG
>JBFYZW010000731.1:0-3091 GCA_041309305.1 Deltaproteobacteria bacterium
GGATCGATGTCGATGAACTCGATCCCCATCCCCGGCGGGGCGTCGGGATCGCTGGCGTCGGCGGCGCGCCGGGCCCAGCGGACGATGCCGACGCCGCGCAGCACGCGGGTCGCGTCGGCCAGGCGGTACTCGAAGTGGACGCGGCTGCCGACCGGCGCCGGGTCCGAGGCGCGGATGAAGATGCCGGTGCGGGACAGGTTCTGGGAGAAGCGCTCGACGAAGGTGTCGCGGTCCGGGTACTTCAGGTTGATCTTGACCCGGACGTCAACGCGCCGCTGCCGGCTGCCGCCTGGCTGGTCCTGTACCACGGAGGCCCCGCGCTCAATCGCCGAGCGTGTAGGTCAACGTCTGGTCCTTCTTCTTGCGCGACAGGGTCACCGTGGTCGGGTTCTTGCCCTGGCGCAGCGCGACCGCCAACTCGGCGACCGAGGCGACCGCGGCGCCGTTGACCGCCGTGATCAGGTCGCCGTTTTTGAGCCCGAGCCGGTCGAGCAGCGAGCCGGGCTTGACGCCGGCGACGCGGACGCCGCCCTCCTTGCCATCGGTGAACTTCAGGCCCTTGGCGTTGGCGGCCTGCGCCTCGGCGGCGCGTCCGAGCCAGCTCGCCTTGATCGTGTAGCTGTCGCCCGCGGCGGTCACGCCCTCCTCGTCGATGCCGAGGATCGTGTCGGCGACCGCCCAGCTGTCACCGCCGGCGGCCGGCGTGGCGGCGGCGGCCTTGGCCAGCTCGCGCTGCAGGAACTCGATCATCTCCTCGAGCTTCTTGATCCGCTCGCTGGTGGTCGCCTCGAAGCCGCCGAGGCGTTGGTCGAGGGTGGCGATCTTGGGGTCCGGCTCGCCGGTCTCGGCCACCGCGGTCTGCATCTGCTTGACCTGGCTGGCCAGGGCGTTGAACTGCTCCTCGGTGACACCGGCGCAGGCGGCGAGACCGGCGGCCGAGACGGCCAGGGCGACGCGAAGGCTCAACATGGTACCTCCTGGGGTGAGTCCCGTGGACCTGCCCATGTTATTGCGCGATCGCCGCCAAGGCAAAGAAAGCCGCGCCGCCGCTCGTCGACCGAGGTTCGCTGTTCGCGCACACCCCGAACGGACGATCACGCTTCCCGATCGTCAACGGTGGCCTCGCCCGCGGGAGAACCGTCTAAAAGGGGGTGCGCGATTCGCGCACACCCCCGTTGCGTTTCTTCCTCGGGCGAGGCCGCTCTCGGTGATCGGGAATCGTGACCGTTCGTTTAGCGCGCCTGCCCGACCAGCTCGGCAATGCGGGTGAAGGCCGACTCGAGCGCCTCGGGCCGGGTGCCGCCAGCCTGCGCCAGCTCGGCCTTGCCGCCGCCGCGGCCGCCGATGAGCGGCGCCAATTCCTGGATCAACTTGCCGGCCTGGAAGCGCCCGGTCAGGTCGGCAGTCACCGCGACCAGCAGGTTGGCCCGCCCATCGGCCGCGCTGCCGAGGCAGAGCACGCCCGAGGCCAAGCGGTCGCGCAGCTTGTCGGCCAGCTCGCGCAGCGCCTTGGCGTCGGCCCCCTCGATCCGGGTCGCGAGCAGGCGGACGCCGGCGACCTCGCGGGCGCCGTCGAGCAGATCGCCGGCCGCGGCGCTGAGCCTGGCCCGCTCTGCCTGCTCGAGGCGCCGCTCCGCCTCGCGGTTGCCGTGGACTAGCCGGACGTAGGCCTCGAGCAGCGCGCCGCCGGCGAGCGGCGCGTAGCGGGCGACCAGCTCGTCGAGCTCGGTGCCGCGGGCGTTGGTGCACTGCGCCAGCCCACGCCACAGGTCGCGCACTCGACTCGCCTCGGTCCAGCCGAAGCCGGCCCTCAGCGGCGGCAGGGCCGCCGGGCGGGCCTCGGCCGCGCCGGTCTGGCCGAGCGCCGCGTCGAGCTCCTGGCGCTGGCGCACCGCCTTGCGCACCGCGAGCAGGACCGGGTGATCGGTCTCGCCGATCGGGGTCGCGCCGGCGAGCAGCGCCGCGGCGCGCTCGAGCAGGCGTTGGCATTGCTCGGCCTCGGCGCGGGCGGCGCGCCCGACGACCGCCTCGATGCGCCGGATGCCCGAGGCGACCGCCTCCTCGTTGGTGACCAGCAGGAGCTCGAGCTCGCCGGTGCGACCGGCGTGGGTGCCGCCGCACAGCTCGATCGACGCGCCCATGCTGACCATGCGCACCGTCTCACCGTACTTCTCGCCGAACAACGCGATCGCCCCGCGCCGCTTCGCCTCGGTGAAGGCGAGGACCTCGGTGGCGACCGGGTGATCGGCGGCGATCTGACCGTTGACCCGCCGCTCGACCTCGCCGAGCTGCGCGGCGGTGGGCGCCTCGAAGTGGGCGTAGTCGAAGCGCAGGTGCTCCGGGTCGACCAGCGAGCCCTGCTGCTTGACGTGGTCGCCGAGCACCGCGCGCAGCGCGCCGTGCAGCAGGTGGGTCGCCGAGTGGTGTGCGCGGGTCTCGCGGCGCACCTCGGCCTCGTAGCCGGCCCAGACCTCGACGCCGACGCGCAGCGCGCCAGCCAGGACGCGGCCGCGGCAGAGGGTCAGCTCGCCCACCGGTTTGATCGTCTCGAGCACCTCGACGTACAGGCCGTCGTCGCCGACGATGATGCCCCGGTCGCCAACCTGTCCGCCCGCCTCGCCGTAGAATGGCGTCGGCTCGAGCACCACCTCGACCAGACCCTCATCGACGCTCTCTCGGCGCGCGCCGTCGGTGACCAGCGCACGGATCTGGCAGCGGGTCTCGAGATAGCGCGCGCCGTTGGCCTCGTGCGCCCGCCAGGTCCCCTCGCGCTGAGCGAGCGGGGTCTCCTCGTGCGCGTAGCCGACGAAGGTCGTCTTGCCCAGCTGGTCGGCCAGCTGTTTGTAGATGGTCGCGATCGCCTCGTCGCCGACCGCCGAGCTGCGCGAGCGCGCCTGCTGCGCCTCCATCGCCGCGGCGAAGCCGGCCTCGTCGAGCTGCAGCCCCTGTTCGGCGGCGATGACCTCGGTCAGGTCCTTCGGGAAACCGTAGGTGTCATAGAGGCGGAAGACCGCTTGCCCGGGCAACACGGCGCCGCCGGCGCGGCGCGCCGCGGCGACGTCGTCGCCCAGGCGCCGGAAGATCGGAAGAG
>JBFYZW010000732.1:0-3326 GCA_041309305.1 Deltaproteobacteria bacterium
CGACGCCGGGCCGGGCACCCGCGCCGACGCGGCGGCAGTGCTCGGCGCCTGGGAGCGCCACGAGCCGCTGGTGCCGCTGTTCGGCGGCGGCTTCTCGCGCCTGCCCGAGGACTGGTTGCAGCGCTACGGCCATCGGGTGCGCGACCTGCTGGCCGCGCGCGAGGCGCTGCGCCGAGACGAGGGCGCGGCGCTGGGCGCCACGGTCGGGCCGAGCCAGGCAGCGCGCTACCTCCTGCCCGACCTGGCGGCGCTGGCCGAGGCGCTCAACCAACCACCGCCGCCGAGCTTCAAGCGGCTGCGCAAGCTGCTCGGCGACTTCGCCGGCATCCCCAAGGCGCGGCTGTCGGCCAAGCTCGACGCGACGCTGCGCACCTACCAGCGCCGCGGCGTCGACTGGCTCAGCTTCCTGCGCGACGCCGAGCTCGGCGCGCTGCTCGCCGACGACATGGGCCTGGGCAAGACGTTGCAGACCCTGGCGGTGATCAAGGGCCGGACGTTGGTGGTCGCGCCGACCAGCGTGCTGCACAACTGGCAGGCCGAGGCGGCGCGCTTCCGCCCGTCGCTCTCGGTGCACGTCTACCACGGCCCCGATCGCCAGCTCGACCCGAAGGCGACGCTGACCTTGACCACCTACGCGCTGCTCCGCCTCGACGCCGAGCGCCTGGCGGCCGAGGACTGGGAGATGGTCGTCCTCGACGAGGCGCAGGCGATCAAGAACCCGACCAGCCAGGTGGCCAAGGCCGCCTACGCGCTGCCGGCGCGCTTCCGGGTGGCGCTGACCGGCACGCCGGTCGAGAACCGCCTCGAGGACCTGTGGAGCCAGTTCCACTTCCTCAACCGCGGCCTGCTCGGCGGGCGCCACGACTTCCACGAGCGCTACGTCAAGGCGATCGCCGCCGGCGATCCGGACGCGGCCGAGCGGCTACGCCAGCGCATCCGGCCGTTCGTGCTCCGCCGGCTGAAGAGCGAGGTCGCCAAGGAGCTGCCGCCGCGCACCGAGGTGGTCCTGCACTGCGAGCTCGGCGCCGCGGAGCGGGAGCTCTACGACGCGGTGCGCGCCGCGACCCGCGCCGACGTGGTCAAGAAGCTCTCGGCGAGCAGCGCCAACACCTTCGCGGTGCTCGAGGCGCTGCTCCGCCTGCGCCAGGCCGCCTGCCACCCGGCGCTCCTGCCTGGCCAGGCCGAGCGCAAGGGCCAGAGCTCGGCGAAGCTCGACCTGTTGCTCGAGCTGCTCGGCGAGGCGCTGGCCGAGGGGCACAAGGCGTTGGTCTTCTCGCAGTGGACCTCACTGCTCGACCTGACCGCCGCGCGGCTGGGCGAGGCTCAGATCTCCTTCACCCGCCTCGACGGGCGGACGCGCAACCGCAAGAAGGTGGTCAGCGGCTTCCAGAGCGCCGACGGCCCGCCGGTGATGCTCGTCTCGCTGAAGGCCGGCGGCACCGGGCTGAACCTGACCGCCGCCGACCACGTCGTGCTGCTCGACCCGTGGTGGAACCCGGCGGTCGAGGACCAGGCCGCCGATCGCACGCACCGCATCGGCCAGAAGCACCCGGTGCTCGTCCACCGCCTGGTGGCCAAGGACACGGTCGAGGACCGCATCCTCGAGCTGCAGCAGAAGAAGCGCGCGCTCGCCGACGCGGCGTTGGCGCGCGGCAAGGCCGGTCAGAGCATCACCCGCGAGGAGCTGCTGGCGCTGCTCGACTGACGGCGCTCGCCGGCAGCGCGGCCTCGTCGCCCCAGGCGTAGGCGGCCAGCGCGGCGCGCAGCAGCCGGGTCGCCGCGAGCAGATTCTCGGGCTCGAGGCGCTCGGGCAGGTCGGTCGGCGCGTGGTAGTCCTCGTGCGCGGCGAAAGGTGGCGTGCTGGCCAGCGCCGCCAGCGCGAGCAGAGAGAGGAGCGAGGAGACCGAGCGCAGCTGGTGCATGGTCGACCTTCTTGTGTCGGGGTAGGCTCGAGCCCCCGCGTGCGCCGGTGCGCGTCGGACCGGCCAGGGCTCCCCGGCCATCGCCCGGCGTGCGACCACGACGCCGAAGGCGGCGCAGACCCATCCGCGCCGCCGATTTCGAGCCTCACGAGAAGCTAGGCATGGCCCTGGGATTGGGCAAGGGGAGCGACGATTGCCGGGCTCACCGGGGATGCCGCGCTCCACACGGAGGTTGTCGTGACCAGGAGACGTCCATTATAATGAAGATTATAAGGAGACATCAATGCTGAAGGTGAAGATCACGACCGTGGGAAGCTCAACCGGTGTGGTTCTCCCGAAAGAGGCGCTGCACCGCATGAAGGCCAAGAAGGGCGACACCCTCTTTCTCATCGAGACCGAGAACGGCTACGAGCTCACCCCCTATGACAAGGACTTCGCTGATCAAGTGGAGAGCGCCGAGCGCGTCATGGGGCGCTTCAAGAACGCCCTCCGTGAGCTGGCGAAATGACCAAGCCCAGGTGGTTGCTCACCGACGCGGTGATCACCATGCACAAGATGCTGGTCGCCGAGCATGGTGGCTCCCCCATCCTGCGCGACCGTGGGCTCCTCGAGTCCGCGCGTGCTCGTCCCAAGAACCTCTTGGCCTACGGGAAGCCCAAGCCAGCTCTTGCGGCGCTCGCCGCCGCCTACGCTTTCGGCTTCGTGAAGAACCATCCGTTCGTCGATGGCAACAAGCGCTTGGCCCTCACCGCCGCCGCCGTCTTCTTGGAGATCAACGGTGCAACGTTTGAGGCAAGCGAGGCCGAGGCGGTGATCGTGTTTCGCGACTCGGCGGCAGGCGTGATGAGCGAGGAAGCGTTGGCGGAGTGGTTCAGAGAACGAGTCAGGGCGTAGGGCGGCTTCCGTCTTCCGCGTCCAATCCCCATGACCGCCCGAGCTCCTGCACGCGGCGCCGAGGCGCTCCTGACGGCGGATAGGTGGAAGGTCTGGTGACGAGCCCCGCAGAATCGTGCGCACAGCGAGCAAGAATGGCGGAGCGGCCAGAGAAGATGTTGTCACCAAGCGGTGTTGCTGGCGGAGGAGGAGGGATTCGAACCCCCGGAACCTTTCGGTTCAACGGTTTTCAAGACCGCCGCCTTCGGCCACTCGGCCACTCCTCCGCGCACTCAAAACAGCAACAACTTCAAATGACTATGCTTCTCTCTCCTCATGTGCCAACCACCTCTCTCCCGGAGACTGAAACGGCCTCTCTCGCCGAGCCGGAGCTCTCACGCCAACCGAATACCAACTTGGCAATGGTCAAACGAGTTGTTTGCCATGACATTGCGACCGACGTGCAATCCCCCAACGTCATCAAAGATGTTCAGCCCCAGTGGTCGAAGGTCCAACTTGATGTGAAGCGTC